>JBGVIN010000106.1:0-60114 GCA_045123255.1 Eubacteriales bacterium | reverse complement strand
TAGTTGTGCTTGATTTTGAGAAGATTGCAAGAATTGCAAAGCGCCATAAGGTTCTTTTTATGGTAGATAACACACTTGTTACTCCTGTGCTTTGCCGTCCGCTTGATTTTGGCGCGAACGTTGTAATTTATTCATCGTCAAAATATCTTGACGGACACGCGGTTGCACTTGGTGGCTGCATTATTGACGGTGGTAACTTCGATTTCACCGCGACAAACCGTTATGAGGAATTTTTAAGACCCGACGAAAGCTATCACGGCCTTGTATATGCAAGCCTTGGTAAAACTGCGTTTGGCGTTAAGTGCAGAGTTCAGATGATGCGTGACCTCGGTGCAATAATGAGCCCTGAAAACGCATTCCTTACAAACCTAGGTATGGAAACATTGGCACTTCGTATGGAAAGACATTGCCAAAATGCAAAGAAGGTTGCAGAGTTCCTTGCTAACCATCCAAAGGTTGATTGGGTGCTTCATCCATCACTTGAAAGCAATAAATATAACGCGCTTGCAAAGAAATATATGCCAAACGGACAGGGCGGTATGATGAGCTTTGGCGTTAAGGGCGGATGCGAAAAAGCATCTAAGTTTATGGAAGGACTTGAAATGATAGCTATCGTAACTCACGTTGCAGATAGCCGCAGCTGCGTTCTTCACCCTGCTTCAACCACACACCGTCAGCTTTCAAGCACAGACCTTGAAGCGATAGGAATTAAGGATAACTTGGTTCGTCTTTCGGTTGGTATCGAAAACGCAGACGATATAATATCAGACCTTAAAAACGCTCTTGATAGAGTATAAAATAGACACAGGGTCGGCAATTTTATAAATAAAGGAGAAAGAAATGCCCATTATTATTCCAAAGGACATTCCTGCATACAACACACTTCTTAGCGAGAATATTTTCGTTATGACACAGCAAAGAGCGATGACACAGGACATTCGTCCTATTGAAATTGCAATTCTTAATCTTATGCCAACGAAAATCGAAACCGAAACTCAGCTAATTAGACTTCTTTCAAATTCACCGCTACAAATTAAGGTTACACTTATCGGCACGGAGAGCTATGTTGGCACGCACACGCCGCTTGGTCACCTTCAAAGATTTTATAAAACCTTTTCAGAGGTTAAAAATCAAAACTTTGACGGAATGATAATTACGGGTGCGCCTGTTGAAATGATGGAGTTCGAAGAGGTTAAGTATTGGCACGAGCTTACCGAAATTTTAGATTTTGCAAACAAAAACGTTCAAAGCACAATCTTTATTTGCTGGGGCGCGCAGGCGGCACTTCATTACTACTACGGATTAAACAAGGAAATTTTGCCAAAGAAGCTTTTTGGAGTTTTTAAGCACAAAAAGTTTGTAAATTTTGACCCGATTTTGAAGGGAACCGACGAAGAGTTTTATATGCCACACTCCCGTCACACAACCGTTGATATTGAAGCGATTCGTGCAGTTGACGACCTTCTCATTCTTGCAGGCTCTGACAAAATAGGTGCATCGGTTGTCCGCTCACGCGATGGCAGACGTATTTTCTTAATGGGTCATATGGAGTACGACAAGGACACCTTGAAAAACGAATATTACCGCGATCTTGGCAAGGGTCTTGACATCGACCCACCCGAAAACTACTTTAAGGACGAGGAAAAAACCAAGGTTGTGCCAAACTGGTATTCCGTTGCTAATTTGATTTATTCAAACTGGCTTAATTACTACGTATATCAGGTAACTCCTTACGATTGGAAACATTAATAATCGACACAGGGTGCCGAAAAAGGCGCACAGGTGTGAGTTTTTAATTCATAAAAAAAGAGCGATGGGTTTTGTCCATCGCTCTTTTATCATATTTTTTTATTTTTCGTCAGAGCTTGAAAAATAGTAGTAGTCAAGCTCGTTTGCTTTAACTGATGCAAAGGTATAATTGTTTACTCTTGAAGAAACCATTACCTCGTATGGGAGCGAGTTTTGATGCTTTTCAAGATGTTTGAAATACGCGTGATTTGCAACGCCTGCTTCAAATGACTCTCCGAAGAAAATTTCGCTTTCGCGTCTGTCATACGCGCCGCTATCAAGCTCAAGGCGTTGTACGAAAATAGAGCCGTATTCAAAATAGTCGCCCGGCTTTATGGTCACGTCCTCGCCTTCAAGTGAGGAGTCCCCCTCGAAATAACGCTTTGCGGTAACAACCTTCACCTCGCCTGGCTTGCTTTGGTAAGCGGCGGAGAGAACGTTGGAGTTATTAAGCTGCTCGGCATCGGGGTTTGCGCTTTCATAAAGACCGCTTGGGTAAAATTTATCGTCTGAATATTTTTCCCAAAGCTCCATATAGGATAGGTTCTTGTCTTCCTTTAATAAAATATAGTCGAAATCCATATTTTTATTAACAAGAAGCTCGCGAAGCTCTAATACAAGACGCTCCTTTTCTGCCTTTTCGTATTCGTCAAGCAAAAGGAACTTAACCTCACCGTTTGAATCTGTGTGTAGCTTATAAAGTGTATTGACTATCAAGGTTTGGTAGCGAAGATATGCGTATCTGTAATAAGATTCTCTGTCGCTTTCCTGAATATTGGAATCGTTTTTGCCAAGCAAATGCTCGCGAAGCTTGTTTTCCTTATATTGCATTTCGTAAACGGAGCGCATTGCCTTGTCGTCAAAGCCGTATTGCTTGGCGATTTTATTGAACTCCTTCAGGCTATAGTTGCCGTAATATGCAACTACGGCGGTTGCTGTGGCGTTTATATGGCTCTTTTCCTCGTCTGTTAGCGAAAGACCAAGCTCATCAAACAGGGACTGTGAGTATAAAAGAGAAATCAAGGTTTGCTCAAAGCCCTCGCGGTATCTCGCTTCAAGATACGTACCAAGCTTAACACCTGGGGAAATTTCCAAATCCAAGCTATCATCGGTGAGGGAAGAGTCAAATTGAACAAGCACCTTCTTTTTGAACATTCCCATTAAATAATTGTATTCCTTTTCTGTTATTTGATAATCTCCAAGCTCGTACATAACGTTTTTATTTTTGCAGGCGGTTAAAGATGGGATTATCAAAATTACTAAGAATAAAAGACACAGGGTGCGGCAAATTGTTTTTTTCAAAGTAAATCTCCTTTTGTTTATTTGCGTCAAAAATAATTGACTGTATTGTTTTTTTATTAAAATGGCGGGGAAAGTGTGAGTTTTTCAGCTTTTTGCAAAAATGTAGCTTATTTTATTAGCTCGCTTGATTTATCAAGATAAAATTCGAGCATTTTTATCGCTTTTGTGTGTATTTCCTCGCCTTGTGCAAGCTTAACCGAAATATAAGGCACGCGACCTACACCTGAGACTGAAACGCTTTCGCGGTCATATCTTGAAATTTCAACAAGAAGGGGTAAGTGTGCGATTTCCGGATAAAAACGAATTTCACCCTTTAAATGCTCAACCTTTTTCATCCTCGCACGAGCGGCGTATGATTTTATAATAGCTATCGAAAGAAGGGTTTTCGTTTCGTTCGGAATTTTACCGAAACGGTCAATTAATTCACACTCTACGTCACCTTTATCCTCGCATGTCGCGATATGTGCGATTTTTTTGTAAATTTCCACTCTTTGTGAAGCTGACGGAATATACCTTTGAGGGATGAATGCGTCGCTAACCGTAGTAATCTTAGTTTCGTATTTTTCTTCCTTGTAAATGCCCTTTTCCTCAAGCACCGCTTCATTAAGCAGACGAATATATAAATCGTATCCGACGGCGTCAAGGTGTCCGTGCTGCTCGCTTCCAAGTAAATTACCCGCACCTCTTATTTCAAGGTCGCGCATAGCAATCTTGAAGCCTGCGCCAAATTCACAAAAATCACGAATTGCGTTTAGCCTTTTAGCGGCAATTTCTGAAATTTCCTTACCGCGACGGTATGTGAAAAACGCATAGGCGCGGCGGTGGCTTCTGCCAACACGGCCTCTGATTTGGTGAAGCTGAGAAAGTCCCATTCTGTCTGCGTTTTCTATTATCAAGGTGTTAGCGTTGGGAATATCTATTCCCGTTTCTATAATAGTTGTGCTGACTAAAATATCAATCTCGCCAAGCACCAACTCTTGCCAAATTTTCTCAAGCTGCTCCCTGTCCATTTGACCGTGACCGACGGCTATACGCGCGTCGGGAAAGGCGGCTTGAAGTGCGCTTGCGGTGTGGTAAATTTTGCTTGTGTCGTTTTGCAGATAGAAAACCTGTCCCCCACGGTGAAGCTCTCGCTTTATTGCATCGTTTAATAAATTTACGTCATGCTCAAGCACGTAGGATTGAACGCCAACTCTGCCCTCGGGCGCTTCCTCAAGTATTGATAGGTCGCGAATTCCGCCCATTGCCATACTAAGCGTACGCGGAATAGGAGTGGCAGAAAGAGTCAAAACGTCGACACAGGGCCAGGCGTTTTTGATTTTTTCCTTTTGAGCAACACCAAAGCGCTGCTCCTCGTCGATTATTAAAAGACCGAGGTCCTTAAACTCAATGCTTTTGGAAAGAAGCTTGTGTGTTCCTATGATAATATCAAGGTCACCGCGTTTTAGTGAGCGGAGCGTTGCGCTTTGCTCCTTTGCGGTTCTGAACCTTGAAATCATTCCAATATTGACACCCGTGCCGGCAAATCTTGATACCGCGGTTTGGTAATGCTGCATTGCCAAGATTGTGGTTGGTACTAAAATAGCAACCTGCTTGTTGTCAGCAACCGCCTTCATAGCGGCGCGGAACGCAACCTCGGTTTTGCCGTAGCCAACGTCACCGCAAAGCACTCTGTCCATAGGGTACGGCTTTTGCATATCGTTAAGAATTTCGTTTATAGCAAATGCTTGTGACTGTGTTTCCTCATGCTCAAAGGATGCGGCAAACTCGTCCTCAATGAGTGAGTCGCCCGAAAATGCGTGTCCCTCTATTCTTTGGCGGCGTGCGTAAAGGTCGATTAGCTCCTTTGCCATATCCTTTGCAGAGGATTTTGCACGCTGTGTGGATTTTTTCCATTCAGCCCCACCCATTTTTGAAAGCTTGACGTCACCGTCGAGCGAGCCGGCACCGATATATTTTGCAACCATATCAAGCTGGTCAACGGGTAAATAAAGCTTATCCGTGCCTGCGTACTGAATTGTTATATAGTCGCGGTATGCACCCATAACAAGAAGGTTCTGTATACCGAGATATCTACCGATACCGTAGCTAACGTGAACAACGTAGTCACCGACGTTCAAGTCAGCGGAGGAGAGGATTTTCTCACCTGCGTTCTTTTCAAAAATCTTGTTTTTGAACGACTTTTTCTTTTCCTTTGTTTGCTTTGATGAAAGTACGACTACTGATAGCTTAGCCTCGGGAATTTCAAATCCCTCAGGGAAGGTGTCGCTAATTACTGAAACAACGCCTTCGGGTAAGCTTTCTATGGAGTTGTCCTTTTTTAGTAATGCACGTGCGGGAATATCAAGTGAGAGAAGGGATTTTATCGTACCCTTAGCCTCTTGCTCTCCGCCGCAAACGAGAATTGTTTTATAGCCGTTTTTCGTGAAATATTCAAGGTCGTCGCGTATAACACTGACGGAGTGGTTTGCAAATGACGTGCCCTTTGTGTTAAAATGGTACAGCCCACCCTCCTTATCGAAGCGCGACATTATATAAGTGTCGATATTTATCGTTTGATGAGATTTTGAAAAATTGTCAATTATTGACACAGGGGCGCGAAAATCTGCGTATTTTGAGGGGAGCAGTGAGCTTTCAAGCAGTCCCTTTACAATTTCGTTTTCATATGCTTGTGCGTCCTTCGCCTTTGCCTTAACGCCGTTGGTGTCACAGATTATGAGCGAGGAGGTGTCGCTAAAATAGTTAATAAGTGAGTTTTTTTGCGGATAAATCAAAGAGATATATTTGTCAAAGAAGGAATGGGAATAGCCACCCTGTCTTATAGCTAAAAGCTCACTGTTTAATCGTTTAATTGACTCTTCCCCCGTTGCAAGGTCGAGAAGTGCTTCAATTTCACTCTCAATTTTTTTGAGCTGCTCACCGTTTGCAACAATTTCTCTTGACGGAGTGATTTTGAACGAGGTGATTTTTTCGTCCATTCTCTGCGTTTCAATATCAAACGTTGCCATTCTGTCAATTTCATCACCGAAAAGCTCAATTCTTATCGGCTTTTGTGCATCTATTGCCTTTTTGTCTGCAAAATACTCACACTTGGTCGGGAAAACGTCTATTATTCCGCCACGTACAGCGTATTGACCAGGGCCCTCCACCGCGTCGGTTATTGTGTAGCCCATATTAAAAAGCTTAGCGCAAAAATCTGAAATGTCAAGGGAAGTGTCAGTTTTTATAGATAATATTTCGCTTTCAAGCACACTTTTCGGTACTGTGTACTGTGTGAGCGCGTCGGGGGTGGTAATTACTGCATCTATTTCGTTTGTTATTATGCCGCAAAGCACGCGTAGCCTCTCATGCTCGACGTCGTGAGAGGCGGTAATATCATAAAAGTTAAAATCGCGTACGGGATAAAATTCGCTTTTTATTCCGCTTTTTTTAAGATATTCGTTCAGCTTGTTCGCACGGCGCTCCTCACCTGTTAAAATAAGAAGCGGAGATTTCGTCCTTTTCTTAATATCCTCGGTAAGTGAGAATAGAAGCGAATATATCGCGCCGTCACTTACACCGTCAACAAGCAGTGGCAGATTTTCTCCCTTGGCAAAAAGCTCGTCAAAGCGTTTGATAAGCTTTTGGTACTGAGAGCTATACCGTATTGCGCCGTTAATTATATTGTTTTCCATATAGACCTCTTATTTCGAGATACCGTTAAAATCACACATGGCCTTATCTATCTCGCCCTTAAGCATGAGCGTAAGTATGCTTGGCACTTCCTCAAGCACCGAGAAAAATTTAGGCTCCTCCTCCTTTGGCAAGCGCGCAAGCACCCAATCTGCAATATCGTAGTCGGGGTGTGGCTTTTGTCCGACACCAAGCTTGATTCTTGGAAACTTATCGCTTGATAAGCGCTCGATAATGTTTTTTAAGCCGTTGTGGCCGCCCGCGCTTCCGCTTTTTCTTATTCTGAGCTTGCCAACGTCAAACGAAGCATCGTCCGAGATAACAATTATGTTCTCGGGCGCGATTTTGTAAAACTCTGATGCCTCACGCACAGCATCACCCGATAGGTTCATAAAGGTTTGCGGCTTCATAATAAGCGCGCGCACACCGCCAATGGTTACCTCGCCGCAAAGTGACTTGAACTTAATTCTGTCACACTTGACGCCGTATTTTTGAGTAATATAGTCGATAGCCAAAAAGCCTGCGTTATGTCTTGTATAGGTATATTTTTCACCGGGATTACCGAGTCCGACGATAATTTTCGTTATCGGTGCTTGGCTCTCGCTTTTTTCAATTTTCTTAAAAAGGTCAAATATGCTTGCCATAGTATCTCCTTGAAATTTTAATAGCTAAATTGCTTGTAACGCGCAAAAGGGGCTGTTGCAATAAGCACAGAACAAAAACAGACACATTCTCGTCTAAAACCATAATATATATTGATTTCAAAGCGGTATATTGTTGAGAACTTGCAAAAAATGCAAGTTCTCTTCATTTTTGTGTCTGTTTTTTAGACGCGACCTCGCACTCTACCGTACTAAGTACGCCGACGTGTACGAGTTCACGCCTTCTGCACTCATTTCACTATCCCCTAAAAAGAGGCGTCGCTAATGCGACAGCCTCGTGCATTTTTATAAAGTATATCACAAAATTCGCGCGCTTGCAAGTAAAAAACAATATTATAATAAAATACTTTACAAAAATAGAAATTTCTGTTATAATATACTATACATCTAAACGCACACCTATATGCGCGTGCTTTATTTGTTTATGATTGACGGAAAACGGAGCGCTTTCACGCTTCCTTACATAAAACTCTTTTGAGGAGGAATTTTTATGAAAAAAAGAAATGTATTTAGAGGAATAGCTATGTTTGTTCTGCTTCCCCTTCTTGCACTTGCCGATATCGTGCTTGCAGGCGTGCTTGTTTCAAGGCTTGGCGGATACGAGCTTCCTATTATAACCGCGTGCGTTTCCCTCTACGTATCGTTTGCAATAATTTTTGGTGTTATCACCTCGGTAACAGGTAAAAAAAGGACACACGACGGTGCAAAGAAGGGTCCTGTGCTTGGTAACGTAATGTACGATAAGGTAAATTACGCAAACGAGCCTGCGTTTATCTGTGACGAAAATCACAAAATCGTATGGGTTAACCGCTTTAGCGCAAGCCAAATCGGTGCAAAAAAGACACTGGGTGCAAATATTAACACGATTTTTCCGTATGATTTTACACAGCATAGCGGCAAAAAGCAAAAGGAAATCCGCGTTGAATTAAACGGCGAAGCTTATTTGGTTGAGGAAACGAAAATAGACACTCCAAGCGAGAAATACTATCTTCTTTATTTATCAAATATAACAAAGCAGGCAGAGCTTGAAAAGCTTCAGCGCGACAAGGAAAAGATTGTTGCATACATTGTTGTTGACAATCTTGACGCACTCTTTCAGTTCGAGCAGGAGCAATACCGCGAGACCGCGGCTAAGGTTGAAAAAATCGTGCGCTCCTCTGTTGAATCCGTAAACGGCATTATTAAGGAGTACGAAAAGGACAAATACGTTGCCATTTTTAATATGGAGGACCTTGACAAGTTTATTAGCGACAACTTTTCAATTCTTGATAAGGTCAGAGATATTCGCTTGGGTAGCGGCAGCGTGCCTGTAACGCTTTCGATAGGCGTTGCTAAAATGGCTGAGGCAAGCCTTGCGGAAAAGGAAAAGCTTGCACATATTGCACTTGATATGGCGCTTCAACGTGGCGGCGACCAGGCGGTTGTTAAGCTTGAGGACGAGGTTTTATTCTTCGGCGGCAGAACGAATGCCGTTCAAAAGAGAACTAAGGTGCGCGCACGTGTCGTTGCAAACGAGCTTGCGATGAGAATTGCCAAGTCATCAAACGTTATTATTATGGCGCACGCATTCCCCGACTACGACGCACTCGGTGCATCTGTCGGCATGGCACGCTTGGTTAAATTCTGCGGCACTAAGGTAAACATTGTTACAAACTTTAAGGACATTAACGTTAAAAAGATGCTCAAGCATTTTGATGGAATTGAGGAATATAAAAACGTATTCGTTGACTCCTCGAAGGGTCTGGACCTCGTTAAGGCGGACACGCTTCTTATCATCGTTGACGTTAACAATATCAATATGTTTGAGTCCAAGGATATTGCGAGAATGGTTGATAACGTGATTATTATTGACCACCACCGTAAGACCGCGGAATACGAAAAGGAGCCGATAATTTCCTATATCGAAACCTCGGCATCAAGTGCCAGCGAGATTGTTTCCGAGATTTTGGAGCAGGGGCTTCACCTTTCACAGCCGATTTCCGCCGAGGCAAACGCGCTTTATGCAGGTATTTTGCTTGATACAAAGCACTTTACAAAGGGCGCAGGCACGAAAACACACGCGGCGGCTATGTATTTAAGAGATAACGGCGCATCGTACGAAAACGTACAGGATCTTTTCAAATCAAACATTCAAGAATACAGAAAGGAAGCATCCTTCGGCGATAAGATTGAGATTTACCGTAACTGTATGGCAATTGCTCTAAATCCAAACGGCAAGGATAATTCCGATAGAATAATGGCGGCTAAGGTCGCAGATAATTTGCTTGGGCTTGAGGACGTTTCAGCATCCTTCGTGCTTGTGCAAATTGATAACGTGGTTCACATTTCCGCTCGCTCAAACGGCACAGTGAACGTTCAGCTCATTCTCGAAAAGCTAAACGGCGGCGGACGTTACGACGCAGCAGGTGCGCAGGTTAAGGGCACGGGCGTTGCAGATACATTATTTAAGCTAAAGGAAGCGATTGATGGTTATATCAATCCACAGGATTAATTATGAAGGTAGTACTTTTACAGGACGTTAAGGCACAAGGCAAGAAAAACGATATAGTTGAGGTTTCCGAGGGATATGCAAGAAACTTTCTTTTCCCAAAGAAGCTTGCAATCCCTGCCGATGCCAAGGCAATAAATGATATTAAGAACAAAAAAAGCTCGGAGGCTCATAAAATAGAGCTTGAAAGAGAAGCGGCAAAGGAGCTTAGCTCAAAGCTTGAGGGCATTATTGTAAAGCTCGCGGTTGAGGGCGGAAGTGAGGGCCGTCTTTACGGCGCGGTTACCGCAAAGGATATTGCCGAAGCATTAAAGAGCCAATTCGGCTTGGAAATCGATAAGAGAAAAATTTTGCTTGACGCGCCGATAAAATCATACGGCACTTACAAAATTGACGCAAAGCTTTACCAAGAAATTACCGGAAAGGTTACCGTAATGGTAATTGAAAAATAATGGATATTTTACAAAAGAAAATGCCGTATTCGCTCGATGCGGAGCAAAGCGTGCTTGGCTCGGTTATTATTGACCCCGAATGCTTTGACGATATCGCGCAGATTGTCAAGGCGGACGATTTCTACCTTGAAATCCACCGAGAGATTTTCGGCACAATGTATGATTTTAAGTTTCAGTCGAAGCCCATTGACGTAATAACTCTCGTTAACGCTCTCGTTTCAAACGGTGTATACGAGGACGAGGCGGCGGCACGCTCCTATATCAAGCTTCTTGTCGATATTATTCCGTCGAGCGCAAACGCAAAGGATTACGCAAAGATTGTTTACGACAAGAGCATTTTAAGACGTCTTATCGAGGCGTCCGACGCTATTCAAAAGGATGCATACTCCGAGGGTGACAACGTAGAAAACATCGTTGACCTTGCCGAGCAAAGGGTTTTTGAGATTGCACAAAAGAACGAAAAAAGAGATTTTGTGCATATAAGAGACGTTATTCACCAAACCTATAACCGCCTAAATGAGCTTCAAGAGGCGGAGGGCGACGAGGCAACGGGTGTTAAAACAGGCTTTGGCGACCTTGACAGCGTGCTTGTCGGACTTGGCAAGGGTAGCTTAATTATCGTTGGCGCACGTCCGGGTGTAGGTAAAACCTCATTCTGCTTGAACCTTGCAACGAATATTGCAAAAAAATCAAAAAAAGCCGTTTGTATTTTCTCACTCGAAATGTCAAACGAGCAGCTCGTTTCGAGAATTATTTCATCCGAGGCGGCAATTGAATCGCACAAGCTTCGCACAGGTAAGCTTGAGGCGCGTGACTGGGACAACATGGCAAACGCTGTTTCTCAGCTTTCGGAAACGAATATTTATATCGATGATACAACCGACGTATCAATCACGGGCATGAAGGCGAAACTAAGACGTGTTAAAAATCTCGGCTTGGTTGTAATTGACTACCTTCAGCTTATGGAAAGTGAGAAGTCAAGAAAGGACGGCTCGCGTGTAAACGAAATTGCCGACATTTCAAGAGGACTTAAAAAGCTTGCTATGGAGCTTGACGTGCCTGTTATCACCTGCTCACAGCTTTCCCGTGGAACTGAAAAGGAAAAGGAAAGACAACCAATGCTTTCTGACCTTCGTGACTCGGGCTCTATCGAGCAGGACGCCGATATGGTTATCTTCCTTTCCCGTGACTACTACGGAAAGGACCCCGATAAGGCAAATCAGGTTGACGTTATCGTGGCAAAGAACCGTCACGGCGGTCTTGGTACGGTTAAAATGGCTTGGTACGGACAGTATACGAGATTTTCATCATTGGAAACAAATTTAAGTGAGGAATAATATGAAAAAGTACGACAGATACATTGACCGTCTTTTTGACGAGGAAAACTTCGAGCCTATCGAAATTGTTGGTGAGGACGGAAAAACATATAAGCTTAACCAAATTGCCGTTGTTGAAACGGACCACGGCGCATACGCGGTTTTGGCAGACGATAGCCTTGATGCAAACGAGGCATACGTGTTCTTTATCGACGAGGAGCAGGACTCCTTAACGTACGTTGATAACGAGCTTGTTGCTAACGAGGTTTTAGCCGAGCTTGACGACGAGTTCGACGAGGACGATGAATAATAAAAATAGCGGAAATGTGTCAAATTTAGACACTTCCCCCACAAAAACGAGAAAAAAGAGCCTTCCCTCGGGAAGGCTTTTACGCAAGCGTTAAAGATTAAATGGCGTAGCCTGTAGCTTGAAAAAATACGCCAAGGGTGCAAAAAAGCGACGCGATACGCTAAAGGACAACGGGCTTTATAAAGGAGATGGAAAATGGAAAATCAGTTTTTACCGATAACGAAAAATGAATGCCTATCTCGTGGCTGGGACGAGGTCGATTTTGTGTACGTTAACGGCGATGCGTACGTTGACCATCCGTCCTTTGGCGCATCAATTATCACAAGAGTGCTTGAAAACGCAGGCTTTAGAGTTGCATTCCTTGCTCAGCCCGATTATAAGAGCTGCGAGGATTTTAAGCGCTTTGGAAGACCGCGACTCGGCTTCCTTGTTAGTGCGGGTAATATTGACTCGATGGTGGCACATTATACCGCCTCAAAGAAAAGGCGCTCGTATGATTACTATTCCGCGGGTGGAAAAATGGGCAATCGCCCCGACCGCGCGGTAATAGTTTACTGTAACAGAATAAGAGAGGCGTACGGGGATGTGCCTATTATTATAGGCGGTATTGAAGCGTCACTCAGACGCTTTGCACATTACGACTACTGGGATGACAAAATCAGAAGGAGCGTGCTTGTTGACTCACGTGCCGATATTTTGACGTACGGTATGGGCGAGTCGATTATTTTAAGGCTTGCCACCTTGCTTGATAAGGGTGTACCGATAAAGAAAATTCGTGCCGAGCGCGGATGCGTATATCTTTGCAAACGCGAGGATGAGGTGCATTTCCCGATAGCGGCAGAATTTGACTTTAATAAAATAAAAGAGGACAAGCGTGAATACGCACGCGCGTTTGGCATACAGTACAAGAACCAAGATGCAATAAACGGAAAGGCGATAGTTGAGTATTACGACCAAAAAAAGCTCGTTCAAAACCCACCCGCTTATCCGCTTGAAAGAGAAGAGCTTGACAAGGTTTATAGTCTTCCGTATGTAAGAACGTACCACCCTGTGTACGAAAAAGAGGGTGGAGTGCCTGCTATTAGCGAGGTTAAATTTTCAATTACGCATAACCGCGGATGCTTCGGTGGCTGTAACTTCTGCGCTCTTGCCTTTCACCAAGGCAGAAGCGTACGCTCGCGTAGCATAGAAAGCGTTGTGGAAGAAGCGAAAATCATCACCGAAATGAGTGATTTTAAGGGCTATATTCACGATATAGGAGGTCCAACGGCAAACTTCCGTTATCCTGCCTGCAAAAAGCAATTAAAGGATGGCGTTTGTACGTCTAGAAAGTGCTTAGCCCCGACCCCGTGTCCAAATTTGGAGGTTGACCACTCCGAATACATAGACCTTTTGAAGGCGGTTGAATCGCTTCCTAAGGTAAAAAAGGTATTCATTCGCTCGGGTATTCGCTTTGACTATATGGTTTACGATAAGAGCGATGCGTTTTTTAGAAAATTAGTGCGCGACCACGTTAGCGGACAGCTAAAGGTTGCACCCGAGCATTGCTCGGACAACGTGCTCAGATGCATGGGTAAGCCGAGCGTGGCGGTTTACGATAAATTCCGCGAAAAATATTTTGCGCTTTGCCGAGAATATAAGCTTGAGCAATATATAGTTCCGTATCTTATGTCCTCGCATCCGGGTAGCACACCGTCTGATGCGGTTGAGCTTTCGCTCTACTTAAAGAGCATAGGATTAAATCCCGAGCAGGTGCAGGATTTCTATCCAACCCCCGGCACGGCATCGACAGTTATGTACTATACGGGAATAAATCCGCTTGACGGAAAAAGCGTATATTGCCCGACTGACTACCGAGAAAAATTGATGCAAAGGGCGCTTTTACAGTACAAAAAGCCTGAAAACAGAAATCTTGTAAGAGAAGCACTTGTCTTGGCAGGACGCGAGGATTTGATAGGCTTCGGCGGTGACTGTCTTGTTAAGCCCGATATGCGCATCGGCGCGGAAAACACTCGTTTTGGTATAAATCAAACGGGTAAAAACGCGAAGAAGGACACTAAGGAAGTAGGTGCGAAAAAGGGAAGCGGCGGCGGAAGCAAAAATTCAAAAAATGCAAAAAATTCGCACCGCGACACAAAAAATACACCTAAAAACACAAAAAATTCAAAGAAATTTTCAAAAGATTTTGGACAGACAAAGGGAGCAAAACCAGCGAAAAATACCCCGAAAAACAGACACTCCCCCCGAAAAAACGAAAAAAAGACAAAACGTTGACAAGCTGCAAAAAGCACACGAAGAAAACAAAAAACTACATTTGCCGAAAAAAACACTTGACAAATGAGGGGTGCGTGTGTATAATATTACTTGTCTTAAAGGATTCGAGATAACAAATTTCAGATTGCGTATTCATTACGACTTCCAATTTGAAACAAGGAGGTGCTAATATGTTAAGAACTTACCAACCTAAGAAACGCCAAAGAAAAAAAGAGCACGGCTTCAGAAAGAGAATGAAAACTGCTGACGGCAGAAAGGTTTTGAAGAGAAGACGCGCTAAAGGCAGAGCAAGACTTACTTACTAATTCAAATTGCGCATGCTTTAGATTCGGGACTGCATCTATTTGTGCGGTCCCGATTTTTCATTTTTTGAATATCTTGACAATTTATTGTCAAAAGTTATTTTGCTGATAAAAACAGCGAAAATTTAGTAATCGTGATGGTAAAAGGTGCAGGGATTTGCCTGCAGTAAATGTAAAAGTTTACAAAACGGAGGAAGCGGTTATGAAGCATATTGCAATCGGAGAAAATCACTTATACTCGAAAACCTACGCAAAGGGACAAAAATTCGTTGGCAAGCACGTAATAGTTTACGTTTTGCGTGACCTTAAAGCTAAAAAGCTTATGCTTGCACACCCAAACAAGCAATACGTTAACCGTGTGGGACTTACGGTTTCCAAAAAAATCGGTAAGGCTCACGTACGAAACAGGGTGAAAAGAATTTTGCGTGAGGGATTAAGACAAGCGGAGAGAAATCTCGAAATCAAAAAGGGCAATTTAATTGTCCTCGTGGCAAAGGGCTCATGCGTATTTGCCAAAAGCACAGACGTTGCGCTCGATATGGAAAGAGCGTTTAAGTCTCTAAATATGATACCCTAAAAGTATGAAGAGGATATTATTATTCTTTCTAAAGGCGTACAAAAAGATAATATCGCCTATCTTGCCGCCCTCGTGCCGCTTTACTCCGACCTGCTCGGAATATGCCATGGAGGCTATTACAAGATTTGGTGCGATAAGGGGCACGCTTCTTAGTGCATACAGGCTGCTCAGATGCAATCCGTTTTGCCGAGGTGGCTACGACCCTGTGCCTGAAAAATTTACATTCAAGCGTGTACGCTACGAAAATTCATACGAGCAGACAGAGGATGACTGCGATTTTTGTGATGAAAACCCCAAAAATACGGAGTCAGAGGCAGACAGTCAACCTCCTTGTGAGGCTGCTGAATGTACCGCGCAAGCGGAAAATAAAGGAGAAAACAACTAATATGATGGATTTATTAGCAATTCCGTTCGGTTGGGTCTTGAAGCTTTGCTATATGATATCAAATAACTATGTTATAGCACTTTTGATATTCTCACTTGCAATGCAGATTTTGCTTTGCCCATTTGGTATCATCCAACAAAAGAATATGGTAAAGCAAGCAAAGATGCGCCCAATGGAGTACATCATTCGTAAGAAGTACGCGGGCAGAACTGACCGTGCAACTCAACAAAAAATGCAAAATGAGATAATGGAGCTTTACCAAAAGGAGGGCTACTCCCCACTTAAGGGTTGCTTGCCTATGCTTTTGCAGCTCATTATCATTTTCCCACTTTACCAGGTTGTTGTAAGACCTATGCAATTTGTAGGCGGTATTCCGAAGGCAGTATGTGCAAACATCGTTGCTTGCTTTGAAAACTTCAAAAACGAAGCTGGCGAGCTTGTATATTCACTTCCAAAATCCGCAAAGGAGGTTTACGTTTCAAACCTCATTAAGGGCATGGATAGCGAAACTCTCGATGCTGTTATTACACAGTTCAGCACCGATAAGGTGTCTGTAACCAAGGAACAGGCAAGTGAGGCGTTATACTATCTTACAAGCCGCTTTGACAACATTCCAAACGTATCAATCTTCGGACAAAACCTTGGCGAGCAGCCATTCTCCGCGTTTGGAGATTTCAAGGGTCTTTGGTTCTTGCTTCTTATCCCCGTTATCAACCTTGGTCTTATGTACCTTTCACAGTTCTTAACAAAGAAGCTCAACCCACAAGGTCAGGAACAGCAAAACGCTGCCGCAGGCGGTGCTATGAACTCAATGAAGATTATGATGTGGACAATGCCACTTATGACGTTCTTCTTTACGTTCACGTTCCCTGCCGCAATCGGTGTTTACTGGATTTTCAGAACACTTCTTTCAATGCTTCAGCAATTTATTCTTTCAAAGGCTATCAAGCTCCCAAACTACACAGAAGAGGAATTGAAGGCGCTTGAAAAGGAAATGAAGGAATCTAAAAAGGGACAAAGCAAGCGTCCCGATATCGTTTATAACAGTGGAGAAGCAAAGCCATATAAGTCGCTTCACCATATAGACGACGATGAATAAAATCTATAAGGAAACAATTTAATATGAAAAGTGAATTTACACTAACCGCCAAAACAGTAGAGGAAGCGTATGCTAAGGCAAACGAAATCTACTCATCCCTTGGCGAAATTTCCATCGAGGTTCTTAACCCCGGCAAAAAGGGATTTTTGGGTATCGGCAGAGTGCCTGCGGAAATCAAGGTTATCGTAGATGACGGTAAGCCTGAGCGCAAGCCTCAAAAGGAGCAAAAGCCAAGGGTTGAAAACAAGCAACCGCAAAAGCCACAGGCTCAAAAGGCAGCTCCTGCACCAAAGACAGAGAACAAGCCTGAAAACAAACCGCAAAAGCAAAACAACCAAAAGCCACAAGCACCAAAGGCTGAAAGCAAGCCTGAGGTAAAGGTGGAAAATAAGGTACAAAAGCAAGCTGCTCCAAAGCAAGCTGAGGATAAAATTCCTACAATTGAGGAAAAGGAAGAGCAAATCAACGTTACTCTTAAGGAAAAGGAGCTTGCGGTTAACTTCCTTACAGGCTTCATTCGTGATATCGGCTTCAACTGTGAGGTTAAGGCAGATATGACAGTTAACGAAAACGGCTTTGTTCCACGCCTTATCACAATTGAGGGCGAGGATGCACCAAGCCTTATCGGACATAGAGGCGAAATGCTTGACGCGCTTCAATACCTTTCAAACCTTTGCTTGGCAAGAAAGAGCGAGGGCGAGCATAAGGAATACGTAAGAGTAATTATCGATATTGAAAATTACCGTGAAAAGAGAGAAGCTACACTTCGCGCACTTGCAAGAAGAATGGCAGCAAAGGCTCTCAAGTATCAAAGAAACGTTCTCCTTGAGCCAATGAACCCATATGAGAGAATGATTATTCACTCCGAGGTTCAATCAATCGAGGGTGTTTCAACTCACTCTGTTGGTTATGATGATAACCGCAAGATTGTTATCACCTGCGAAAACAAGCGCAGAAACAATAACAATAACAAATAAGTGATAAAAGCCGCCAAGTTCTGGCGGCTTTCTCCTTCCACCGCTTACAAAACAATACGTGGTTGATTGCTTGTACGTTGCGGTCCCCCTCCCTCGGGGAAGGAGGCAGGGGCGAAAACAAACGCAGAAACAATAACAAATAATAAACAATAAATAATAATGAAAAGACACTGACCGCGGTCAGTGTCTTTTTCAATTGCGTTCTGCAAAAATTAAAAGCCCTCGGAAAAACCAAGGGCTTAATTTCTATTTAAATTTCATTTTTTGAAAGAGCATTAAGCATGATTTCTGCGCTCTTCACGTTCGTTGCAAGCGGAATTGACTGAACGTCGCAAAGACGAAGGAGCGCGGTTACGTCAGGCTCGTGGGGCTGAGATGTGAGTGGGTCGCGAAGGAAAACGATAAGGTCAAGCTTTCCCTCAGCTACCATTGAGCCGATTTGTTGGTCGCCGCCGAGAGGGCCGCTCTTCATACGGTTAATGGTAAGACCTGTTTCTCCCATAACGAGTGTGCCAGTTGTTCCTGTTGCGTAGAGTGTATGTAATGCGAGTGTGTCCTTGTATTTTATTGCAAGGTCAATCATATCTGATTTTTTCTTGTCATGTGCAATAAGTGCTATTTTCATTTTTTCTCCTTGATTTTATATCTTTGTTATATTAAACGTTGCATTTGTAGGTTGCTTTTTTCTTTGTTGTAACAAGCTCCTGTCCGTTTGGAAGAGTTATGTATTTTTTAACCTTGTCCTGTTCGCTTTCAACGGTAATTTCAAACACTCC
Organism: Eubacteriales bacterium; assembly: GCA_045123255.1. Lineage (GTDB taxonomy): Bacteria > Bacillota > Clostridia > Oscillospirales > CAG-272 > RGIG2000. The sequence continues at coordinate 41,734 of JBGVIN010000106.1, read as the reverse complement.
CCCCGCCTTTTTCCAAGAAACGGAGATTTCGCCTGCTATGGAATTGACAGTACCCTTGGCGTATTTTCTGCCCTTGATATATGGCTTTATCGATACGGATTTTTCGTTTACGTCATAGGTGCGAACGCCAAGCACGGTTGCGCTAAACTCGTAAATTGCAAGCGCGCCCCAAGCGTGGCAGTCACTTCTTGAATAGGTCGGCGTTTCGGGAACGGTTGTGCAATTTAGCTTCAACAGTCCTCTATATGAGTCCATCATTTCCTTGGTCTTGTCGTACATGCCGCAAATTTCAAGTGCGCGGAAGTAGAAGTATGCAAATGCATATGTAGCCTTTGCTTCAAGGTTAAGCGAATTCTTCATTATGAATTTTGCACGCTTGCCCGTTGCTGTGCCGCTAAGCACGCACCAAGCTTGCATATGCTGTGAGTATTTTGTGTGGTCAATGTTGTCAGCAAACAGTCCCTTTTCCTTGTCCCAGAAGAATTTAACCGTGTTTTTCTTTAGCATTTCTGCCGTAGCAAGGTATTCATCAGCTACGTCACATCTGCCACATACCGCGTTTAATTTAGCGGCACATTGTAAAAAGTACGCCATCATCGGGTTGTATAGACCAATAACGCCACCGTGAACGCCAACAGGCACGCCGCCGTCGTTTTCGTTTTCAACGTATCCCCAAGGAGTTGCCCAGTCAACAAAGTTCCAATATTTGCTTTGACCGACAACGCCGTCGTCGTTTATATGGTTTGTAAACCACTCGCAAACGCCGTCGATGGCACGAAGATGCTTTCTTACAAGCTCCGTGTCACCGAAGCGAGTATAGTGCGCGTAAACCATAAAAATAAAGTAGAATTGGAACGTTGGAATGTGCTGGTCGCCTACACTTGGAGTTCTTGACGGCATAAGTCCGTTTGCGAGCTGAGATGCGGCAAAATCGTCCATCGCCTTTCTTGCCAAGCGGTCATCGTCGGTGAGCTGATAGTTAAATACCATCTGCGTCGAGGTGTCCATACAGTATTGAAGCTGCTCGTAGAACGGGCAATCCTCATACGTTTCGTGTGTACAGCGCTGAAGCGTGCGCACGCTTATATCCCAAAGCTTGTTGTCGTCATCGCGTCCAAAATCGTAGTCTGTGCGTGGGAACATCGGGTAGTTAACCTCGACCATTTTTTCAAGCTTTATGGACACGTCCCCCGTAATTTCAGGCTTAATAAAGCGGAAGCATCTGAACCAGAAAGGCGTAAATTCGCACTCTCCGTTAACTGTTATTTCGTCATACATTTCCTTTGTAAAGTCAAGGGAACGGTCGGTACGGTCGTTGTTTGTCTTGCCTTGAATTTCGGTGAAGCATTCAAAGTAGTAAAGGCGCACCCTTCCCTTGCCGCTTGCCTTGAAGGTTGGGAAGCCGAAGGTTAAATAGTCTGCCTCAAAAAAATCACCGTCATACTTTACAATATCCGTTTTATCGGCAAAGTCGAGCATGGGAATAGGACGCTCGTGAAGGAAGCACTTGTTTGTGCATCCCCACCAGTAGTGGTCAACCTCTGCGTTTGAAACGCCTGTTTGCACCTTTGCGTTTTCCCACTCGATATTGAGCGTAGAGTCGTAAAGCTCGTGCGTTGCGGCGGAGTAGCAGCTCCTTGCGCTCTCGTGCTTAACGGGCGCTTTGGCGGTGAGCCAGCTTTCGTCACTTTGGAGACGGAATGAGCCACAGTTAAGCTCGCAGGTAAGGAGCAATGCGCCAACTCTTAAAACGCCCTCAATTGGGGACATTTTGCCCTGCATATCGTCGGAAACGAGCTGCAAAACCTCGCAGAAGATTTCGTTTTCGCCAACTCTTAAATATTGAGCTACGTCAACTGCGTCAAAATACGTTTTTTCACGCGTGCCCTTGCAAGGACCGCAGCAAACGAACTCACCGTTTATAAAAAGCTTGTATCTTGCCTGTGCGCTAATCTCAAAAAGCGACTCGCCAACAGCATCAAGCGTAAACGTTTTCTTAAAATAGTAGGTCGCGTTATCACTCGCACCTGCACTTTTGTGGGTTATCCATCTTGCATCCTTCATTTTTGTTTCCTGCCTTTGTTAAATTTTTTCTAAAACGTCTGTAATTTCACAGGTATATATCCTGTGAAAATCGCCCGCCTTGTAATTTGAAAGCGGAGATGTGTCGGTGAAGCAATCACACGTCATATTTTGTGCGTAGAGCTTTTTTAATACGAGTGTAATCCCTGCATCGTCTAAAATGCAAGCACCGTTTTTGATTGCGTATTTTAAGCCGCACGCCTCAAATTTGTCCACGTCCCTGCCGCTTTTTGTGCCACAGAAGGATAAAACGTCCTTTTTGCCCTCGTCTAAAAACGAAAGAGTAAATATTTCCGCTTCCTCGCAAAAGCCGTATGTGTAGCGCGTGGGTCGCACGTAAACGGTGCAAACGTCCTTGTTCCAAAGAACTCCTGCCTGACCCCACGAAACGGTCATTGTGTTGACCTCGCCGCTTGGACGCACAACGGATAAAAGCGCACCCTTACCGATTTCGCTTGTGAAATTGAAATTTTTAATATCGTGTAGCTTCATAAATACCGCCCTTCGGCGCAAATATGGAAAATATTGCGCCACAAGATTATTATAATTTATATTTATTCACGTGTCAATATAAATATTTCACGCACGCGCCAATTATTTTTGTTTTTTCTCTTGACATTGACACGCATATATTATAAAATTATAATGTGTAGAAATTTGGTTTGGTTGGTTTCGGCTAACCATCGCCTTTCACATAGGAAAATCTTAGAAGGAGGAAAAGAAAATGGATTGGTTGCATTGGGTTCTCATTGGAGCAGCCGTAATTGGTGCAGCTGTCTTTGCGGTAGTAGGTGTCGTTCTCGGCATTATTATCAGAAAAGCAACAGCCGAAAAGCAGATCGGCTCAGCTGAAGCACAGGCAAAGAAGCTTCTTGAGGATGCAATTAAAGCGGCAGAAACCAAGCGCAAGGAGTACTTGCTTGAGGCTAAAGAGGAAATCATGGCTTCAAGAAAGGAGCTTGAGAGCGAGGTTAAGGAGCGCCGCACAGAATTAAACCGACAGGAAACTCGTTTGGCTAACAAAGAAGAACATCTTGACCGCAAGGTTGATGCCATAGAAAAGAAGGAAGAAACCTTAGCAGGTAAGATTAAGGAAGCAGACGAGCTTAAAGAAAAATTAGCACAATCACACGAAACACAAATTAAATTGCTTGAAAAGATTTCAGGCTACTCAGCAGAGGAGGCTAAGGCATCACTTGTTAAGGAGCTTGAGGACGAGGTAAAGCATGAGCAGGCGCAAAAGCTTATCGAGCTTGAGGAGCAATTTAAGGACGAGGCAGACAAAAAGGCAAAGAACATTATTTCACTTGCAATTGCAAGATGCGCCGCAGACCACGTTTCCGAGGCAACGATTTCAGTTGTTGCACTTCCTAACGACGAAATGAAGGGAAGAATTATCGGACGCGAGGGACGTAACGTGCGCGCTATTGAAAATCTCACAGGCGTTGAGCTTATTATTGATGATACTCCTGAGGTTATCACAATTTCGGGCTTTGACCCGGTTAGACGCGAGATTGCACGTCTTTCAATTGAAAAGCTCATCTCCGACGGACGTATTCATCCGACAAGAATTGAGGAAACAGTTGAAAAGGCACGCCGCGAGGTTGAGGCTTCAATTAAGCAGGCGGGCGAAAAGGCTACGTTTGAAACAGGCGTTCACGGTCTTAACAACGAGCTTGTTAAGCTCCTTGGCCGCTTAAAGTACAGAACGAGCTACGGTCAAAACGTGCTTACACACTCAATAGAGGTTTCTACCTTAGCGGGTGTTATGGCAGCAGAGCTTGGCGCAGACGTTACCCTTGCTAAGCGTGCAGGTCTTTTACACGATATCGGTAAGGCGCTTACCGCAGAAATTGAGGGCTCACACGTTCAGATTGGTGTTGACGTTGCTAAGAAGTATAAGGAATCAAAGGAAATTATTCACGCAATTGAGGCGCACCACGGCGACGTTGAGGCACAAACAATTATTGCGGTAATAGTTCAAGCGGCAGATGCAATTTCTGCGGCAAGACCCGGCGCAAGACGTGAAAACCTTGAAAACTACATAAAAAGACTTCAAAAGCTTGAGGAAATCGCCAATAGCTTTAACGGAGTTGAAAAGACCTTTGCAATTCAAGCGGGCAGAGAAATCAGAATTATGGTTAAGCCTGAGCAGATTAAGGACGAAACAATGGCACTCGTTGCCCGTGATATCGTCAAGAAAATCGAAAGCGAGCTTGAATACCCTGGTCAAATCAAGGTTAACCTCATTCGTGAGAGCCGCGTAGTTGACTACGCAAAATAATAGGGTAAGACCCACATAAATTTTTACACAAAAAGCCTCGGATTCTGCTTTCCGAGGCTTAAATTTTACAAAATTGTGAGCTGATATAGGGGGGGATTTCTTTGCTGAAAAATCTATTTGCAAAAATAAAGGAGATTTTTTTCGAGCTTTCGCAAAAGCGCGAGGTAAGAAGAAAGGACAGAAAAATCCATAATGCGCGAAAAAAAGAGAGGGTGGATATTTCCCCACTTAGCGACGCGCAAATTTACGGCACGCTCGGCGAACGCGAAGCGGTCAATGATATTATTTCACTTTTGCCTGAGGCGAAAATAAAAACCAATATAATAATATTAAATGAAAACGGAAACGCGGAAATTGACTGTATGCTTCTTTATCGCGGCTCACTTTTTGCCATTGAAATAAAGAGCTGGAAGGGTGACGTTTACGAAACCGAGGACGGGTTTGTAAAGCATAAGCGCGACCCATATACGGGTGAAATTCACACCAAATATTTTAAGTCGCCGATAAGACAGATAAGACGTGCAATTTCGCTTCTTAAAGAGAATATGACGGGACACGTCTATATAAACGGCGTTGTTTATATTGAAGAGAACGATTCACTAAGGGTGAGTGAGGGTAGCCCTGTTTTTGACAGAATAGAGGACTTAGTTGACTATATCGAAAGAGAAAGCAAGCCGACAAGTCAAGCGTCAACGAAATTTTTTAATGAGCTGCGCCCTGCCGACAGAATTATAGGCTCGGGAATTTTCGGCACAAGAAAACAACTTTTGGCGGTTGCAATACTCGATTTTGCGACACAGGGTGCTTGGTATATGGATGTAATTCACAATTATACGAGCGACACAGCGGTGCTTCACTACCAAGACGGTACGACTAAGGCTTATTCCTTTGAGAACAAAAAAATCAAGGCGTTAACAACCGATGGCGTGGTAGAATTAACGCTCAGCGGAATTGATAGAATAATATTCGGCAAGGAAAAAAACGCATATTAAAAAAGAACCTCATTTTCGAGGTTCTTTTTTACGCTTCGCTTTTACAACGAAAAGTATAATTAAGTATATAGCAAGGATTATAGTAGTGACAAGGGCGGCGAGGAAGATATATTCGTTCGGTAAAAATGAATAAGTGCCGTCGCTGTTTTCTATTTGCTCGGCATTTGAAAGCACGAGCTTGCCAATAAACGGGCCGACAATGCCGGGGACTAAAACCTGCGAGAAAATACGTGCGCCCTGGAGCATTCCCGATTTGCCGAGTGGAGTTAAATCACGGATTTTTGCGCCGAACACTGCCATTCCCGCAAGGTAACCCGACATCATAAGGAGTGAGCCGATAAAGACGGGCACGGTGTGCTTGAAAATAAACAACGTCAAAAAGCCGAGCGCTAAAAGTCCAATCGAAATTGACGAGGAAAGGACAAAGCCGCGCTTGTCGTAAAGCTTGCCGAAAAGCACCGTAGCAACCGATGCAATTATTATTGCGGGCGCCATAATGAAAACGTAATTTTCCATTCCGAGCGAGCGCTCGTAGTAAATAATTAAGTACGGCATAAAGATTTGAATTGCGATGTTGAAAATGATAAAACCGCAAAGATACAGATACAGGCTTGGGCTTTTTTTAATTGTGCTTGGCAAAAAGCCGTAAATAACCGTCTTAAAATAGCCTTCCTTGGCAGGCTCTAATTTCGGCTCCTTGATGATGAAAAATCCAAGAATACCAACTAAAATTACGACAATACCGATGATAATGAATATTATTGTCCAGCTACGTGGTAAGGTAAGGTCAAACGCCATAAAGCCGCCGAAAACCGCCAAAATAGCCACAAGAGGCATCATTGCGTTTATTCCCTCTGCTGTGCCACGGTTTGATTCGCTCGTTGAGTCCGTCAGCCACGCATTAAACGCGGCGTCGTTTGCGCTTGAGCCGAAAAACGTCATAATAACGTCAAGGGCAACTGTAAATGCAACGCCGAGCACAGCCGCGCTTGCAAACGGGAATATAGCTTTGAGAATATCAACCCTAAGAAGCGTAAAGCCAAGAATAGATACACCCCAAAGGATATATCCGCCGCACATAAAGACCTTGCGCTTGCCTATCTTGTCGGATAGTGCGCCGATAAAAACGGTTGTGAGTGCGGCACTTACTGCGCTTGCGCCAACCATTAAGGAAATTGCACCCGCGTCAGCAGAGAACATATTGTAAATAAAGACGTTTAGATACATATTTTCGACAACCCACGCAACCTGCCCGATAAGGCTAAAGAGCGTGAGCGCCAATAAAAATTTTGGAGAAAGTCGCTTTTTCATAACCTTTCCTTTCTTTATTTAGGCTTATGAAACAATTATATCACAAATACGATAATAAATCAAGAGGAGGGGCTGACACCTAAAGGCACAACCGTAAACCACAAAAAAGGTGCGTGAACAATACGCATTCATTTAGTTTTTAACAATATCGGCATATGGTCTGATTTTTCAAGCCAATGCAAACTGTTCAAGACATGATAACTATGTATGTTTTTTGCCGCCGTAAAACAATGATCTATGTGATATGGTTTGTCAAAATGGCGATATAAATAGAATGTAGGTGCCGTTTCGCTTCCTTGCACTTCGTTAGTAGAGTAGTGATATGCGGAGCTAATTCCAATATCATTAAGTTGTTGCACTATAGCACTGTGTGTTCGAGAGTGGTGCTTTTTATCCCAAATTGCATTGCTGTTAAAATCACCAATTATGATGGTATTTTCATTATAGTTGACAATATTAATACTTTGATAAATATAATATTCCTCGATATAAGGATGACAAGCCCAAACTGCAACTAAGTCAAAACTGTTATTAATGTTCACTGACAAAAAGTTTCTCAAACAAAACTTTTTCCAATCGTTCTCCCTCATTCTCACGCCTTCTCTCGCAAACACACCCAACCCTTTGCTTTTGTGTTCGCCAATCCAAAGGTGATTTTTTGCAAAATCCACATACTCAACACAAGAACTTTCTGCGGGGTTTTCGCATTCTTGAATAACATATATGTCTGCATCCAATTCAAGAATATCTCGAAATTTTTCTCGAAATTTACCATTGCAATTCCAAGAGATAATTTTCATTTCATATTCTCCTTCAAAGTCTTACAACTCGAAATCAACATTCGTCTTATACGACCGCAAAGATTTCGATGATTTTTATAGGTTTCTTCATCTATTCCGTTTGCATTATGTAACAACTGTAACCAGCCTTCGGTTTCGCTACATTCCTTGAGCGCGATTTCGAATTTTGAAAGCATATCCGCCTTGCTCTGTCCGTAATTGGCTTCACGGATATTCGCATACACACTGCTTGAACTTTTGCGGATCTGAAAAAGAGTATTAGAGGGAGCATTGATGTTTTGGCAAAGCAATTCTATATCAGTTGCCAACTGCTCTGAATATATTAGTAAATAATTTTTTGACATAATATCACCTCATCAAGTGTATTATATCACAACTAAGCAGTTTATTCAATAGATTTGCGCTTTCTCGCATCCAAATCACGCCGTAAGGCGTGTATATCATCAAAACAAAGTTTTGTATATCACCAATTTCGCAGAAATTGTATATCATCATTGCGAAAGAATGCAACCTACGGTTGATGATATACACCTTCGGCGATGATATACACGCAAAAGCGTGATGATATGCCATTGCTTTCGCAATGGATAAAAAAATACCGAGAACAGAGTTCTCGGTATTTTTTGGTGGGGGATGCTGGATTCGGACCAGCGAAGTCGTCGACAACAGATTTACAGTCTGCCCCCTTTGGCCGCTCGGGAAATCCCCCTTATAAAGTTGCAGGACTTGGAGCTGGTGAACGGAGTCGAACCATCAACCTGCTGATTACAAATCAGCTGCTCTGCCATTGAGCCACACCAGCATATTGTCCTGCAACGCACCTTATTGTATCATATAAAAAACGGTTTGTCAATAGGAAAATAAAAATTTTTGAAATTTTTTGAAAAACTAAATATTGTAAAAGAGCAAGCACAAAAATGCCTGCTCTTTTTTACGTTTGCTTGTGTTTTATATTACGGCAAATTGAGCTTCTTTGTCATTAACCACTTGGTAAGGATGAAGAAGATAACGATAGCTGCGATGAGTAGCACTACTGAAAGTGAAAGAATTATGCTAAGGATTATAAATACGTAGTTAAGTATTTCAGCACCTGTGACGTTTTTTACAAAGAAAACAGGAATCAAGGCACAGCTGATGCTGAAGAAAGCGATAATTGTTTCAAGGATTGAGTAAATTTCGTAGCCGAGAAGCGTAAATCCTGCGCCTGCAATGAGCTTGTGCTTCTTTGCAACAACGCCGCCGAGGTAAATTGTAAAGAACATAAATGCAGGTGTTGCAATAACTATGCAAATTGAAACCGCGATAGCAAGCACGAGCATAAGGACAAGAAGCATTGGGTTGATTCCTGAAATTCCAAACGTTTCTTGAATAACAGGCCAAATTTCAACCTCTAAGCCAAGCTCCTTGTTCGTTTCAATCATAAGTGCAATTGCACGGATATAGGTTGGCGCGCCTTGGAGCAATGCGCCGGTAAGAACGATAACGTATGCGGAAAAATTCCAAATGCACGCGTTTACAAGCTTTGATGAAAGGATTTCAATAGGGCGTACAGGCAACGTAAACATAAGATATCCCTCGTCGGTGATGAGGTTCTTATAGAAGTTTACAAGGTTGATAATAACCATTGCAATATAGGTTGCGGAAAGCACCATTGTGCCTATTGATGAAAAGAAGGTTGAAATCATTGAGGTGAGTGATATCAAAATGGAAAGCACAACAGCTAATCGCTCGTCTATTGTGCCGTCGACCGTCCATTCAAACATTTTTAGCGATAAATCCTGTGTAAATGAGGCAAAAAGATTATTGAAAATTCCAAAAATCACAAGCGCGATAGCACCGATAAGAAGCGGTAAGCCAATACGCATTGTGTTTCTCATATCGTGCTTAAATAATTTAGCGAACATACTTGAACACCTCCCTGAAATGCATATCGAGCGTTTCGCCGTTTTTCTCTTCGTAATTCTTTGCGCTTCCAAATTCAACGATGTTTCCGTGCTTAATGAAGATATATTCGTCAAGCACGTTTTCGATGTCGGAAATTAAGTGAGTTGAGATAACGACGGTTGCCTCTCTGTTGTATGCTGATATAATTGTTTCGAGAATATAGTCGCGCGCCGCAGGGTCAACGCCGGCAATAGGCTCGTCAAGCAAGTATAGCTTTGCACGTCTTGACATAACTAAAATGAGCTGAACCTTTTCGCGCGTACCCTTTGAAAGCGTACGAAGCTTCTTTGTCTTGTCAATTTCAAGGTCGATTAGCATTTTTTCTGCAAGCTCGCGGTCGAAGTCCTTATAAAAGTCGCCAAAGAAATCAAGGCACTCTTCAACTCTCATCCAAGAGCCGAAATAAGGACGCTCGGGTAGGTAAGAAACGATAGCCTTCGTTTCCTCGCCGATTTCCTTGCCGCAAATTTTTGCTTCTCCTTGTGTTGCTGTTAAAAGACCTGCAAGAATTTTAATAAGAGTTGTCTTTCCGCTGCCGTTAGGGCCGAGAAGACCAACGATTTTTCCTGATGTAAGTGACAAATCAACTCCGTTTAATGCCATAAGCTTGCCGTAATCCTTGAAAAGCTTGCTAACCGAAACAACGTTTTCCTTCGGCTCGCCGTCTTCACTTACGGATTCTTTTTGAGCACAGCAGTCACAGTATTCAGTAGCTTCGGCTTGCTCAGCTGATGCCTCGACGCTTTCGTTGCACGCTTCTGGGTTTTCAAGTGTGCAAGCGTCGGTTTTTAAGATTTCGTCCATAAAAACACTCCTTTTTAATTATTTGTTATTTGATTTTGAATTGAGAAAATCCTTTATTTTTGAAAAGCTTTCGTCACTTATAACGTGCTCGATTTTACAGCTATCGTCAAGTGCTGTTTGACGGCTGACACCAAGCGCTTCAAGCGCCTTTGCAATAACCTCGTGTCTTTCGTAAACGCGATTTGCAATTTCAAGCCCCTTTTCCGTCAAGTCGATATATCCGTCAACATCAACGGTGATATATCCCTCCTCGCGGAAGTTTTTCATAGCAACGGATACACTCGGCTTCGAAACAGAAAGGTCGTTTGCAATGTCGATTGAGCGAACGCGACCGAGTTGATTTTTAAGCATAAAAATAGATTCAAGATAGTTTTCTGCCGATTCCTTGATTATCATATCCGCGCCCTCCCTTGTAAATGCTATCTTAATTTGATTTCATTATATCACACCTAAACGGCTTTGTCAAATAAAATTAGTCTATATCCCCACGATGGGTGGTTGAGCTTTATCTACTCTTGGTGGATTTCTCAGAAAAAAGCTCCCAAGCCATACGCTTGAGAGCTAAATTCTTATTTTACGGTATATCCCTGCTCGGTTACAGTCTTTTTCAAAACGTCAATAGAAACGTCCTTTGAAAGCGTTATTTCAACCTCGCCCTTTGTGTGGCTTGCCACTGCCAAGGATACGCCGTCTATGGCTTCAAGTGCTTTCTTTACGTGCGCCTCACAGTGTGGGCACATCATTCCCTCAACCTTTAATATTACGTTCATTTCCCTTTTCTCCTTTTTCTTTATATTCTTTTTTCTGCGCTTATAATGCTTCTTTTCGTTAAATAAGTTTAGTCTTAATGCGTTTAGAACCACGCTTACGCTTGAAAAGCTCATCAAAAGAGCGCCAAGCATCGGGGTAAGTGTGAGTTTTCCGCCGGATACGGCAATAAATGCGCCTGCGGCAAGCGGAATGCCGATAACGTTATAAATGAATGCCCAAAACAGGTTTTCCTTAATGTTTATTAGCGTTGCACGGCTTAGCTTTATAGCGGTAACAAGGTCGGAAAGCGAGCTTTTTACAAGCACCACGTCAGCGGTATCTATTGCAACGTCCGTGCCTGCACCTATGGCAACACCGACGTCAGCCGTTGCAAGAGCTGGCGCGTCGTTAATTCCGTCACCAACCATTATAACCCTGCCGTTTGATTTGGCTTTTGTAACCTCGGCGGCTTTTTCGTTTGGCATTACCTCCGAAATGACGTGATCTATACCGACGCTTTTGGCAATTGCACACGCGGTTTTTTCGTTGTCGCCCGTCACCATAGACGTGGTAAGTCCCATTTCCTTTAGCGCGCTGATAGCGCTCCTGCTATCGTCCTTGATTTTGTCGCGCACGGCAATTATGCCGAGGGGAGTGTCGCGTTTTACGAAAAATAACGGTGTTTTTCCCTCGTTTGAAAGACGCTCGAAATGCGCTTTTAGCTCTCTGCTTTCGCCGATTTTTGAAATTGTGTACGAATAGCTTGCGCCGAATACTGTATTTTTGTCAATTTCACCGCAAACGCCACTTCCCATAAGAGTTTTGAAGCTACTGATTTCAAAGGATTTAACGGAATTTTCCTCGGCGTAGTCGATAACCGCCCTTGCAAGCGGATGCTCACTCATTTTTTCAAGAGTGTATGCATATGAAAGAAGCTCGTTTTCGTCTATACCAAAGGGGATAATATCGGTAATTTCGGGCACACCCTGTGTAATTGTACCTGTTTTATCAAGAAGCACCCATTCACATTTGCCGAGAAGCTCAAGCTTGCCTGCATCCTTGAAAAGAATTCCTTTTTTTGCACCTATACCGCCGCCGACCATTATAGCAACGGGTGTTGCAAGGCCTAAGGCACACGGACAGCTGATAACGAGAACCGAAATTCCGCGCTCAAGCGCGTATGCAAATTCACTGCCGCATAAGAGCCAAATTACGGTTGAAATTATCGCTATTAAAATAACAACCGGAACGAAAAACCCAGACACTGTGTCGGCAATTTTGGCAATAGGTGCTTTTGTGCCGAGCGCGTCCGACACGGTTTTGATTATTTTTGAAATTGCGGTTTTTTCGCCGATTTCCTCGGCACGCGCAACGATATATCCTGATTTACATACGGTTGAGGCGTAAATCTTCGTTCCGTTTGATTTGTCACAGGGTATGCTTTCACCCGTCAGGCAAGACTCGTCAATTGATGCTTCCCCTGATATAACAAATCCGTCAACGGGTATAATTCCGCCCGCCTTGATAATAAACTCATCGCCTATTTTTATTTCCGATACTGAAACCTCCGTTTCCTTCCCATCTCTTAAAACAAGTGCGGTTTTCGGCTTCATTTTGATAAGATTTTTAAGCGCGCTTGTCGTTTTTTTCTTAGAAATTGATTCAAGCATTTTTCCAAGAGTGATAAGCACCAAAATCATAGCGGCGGACTCAAAATACAGCCCCTTGTGAAGCGTTTGTTCTAAAAATTCCGCATCGCCGTGGCGCACGCACATCAAAACGAGCATAACGAGGCTGTAAATAAACGAAATGCCTGAGCCAAGAGAAACAAGCGTGTCCATATTTGGAGAGCGCTTTATAACTCCCCTTGCTCCGTTTATGAAAAACTTCCTATTTATTATAATTATGGAAAGAGAAAGTGTAAGCTGCAAAAATGCTAAAACCAAATACTCCCTCGACAAAAACGCAGGGATAATGCCGAGGTGGCTGCCCATAGAAAAGTACATAAGCACAAGGAGCAGACAGGACGAAATGATAAGACGCTTTCTTAATTTCGGCGTTTCAGTATCGCGAAATAGCGCATCCTCAAGCGTTTGGGTGCTTGCAACACTTGCACCGTAGCCTGCTTTTTTAACTGCATCTATTATGCTTTCGCTCGATGCCGTACCATCTGCCGTTGCTTCACCCGTTAAAAGGCTTACTGAGCAGTCGGTAACACCCGAAACTGATGAAATTGCTTTTTCAACACGAGCCGAGCAAGCTGCACAGCTCATTCCCGTGACGTTAAATTTTTGCATTTTAATTCCCCCTTCCGCCGTTTTCTTCAAGGATATTATAACCCTTAAAAAATTTTTTGTCAATTGAAAAATCCTCTTATTTATAAATATACTACTCATATGATGTATCTAACTAAGACTTTTTAACATATAAAAAAATTCGAAAAAATTTCCAAAAAGCACTTGACAAAACGGGTTGGTTATGCTAAACTAACCGCGTAGTTAGTCAAGACTAACTCCATCAAAGGAAGGAATGGTGTGGAAATGACCTTAAAAAATGCAAGGGTCGGCGATACGGTCAAGGTGCTCAGAATAGAGGGCGAGGGACCTATCAGACGCCGCATTATGGACCTTGGAATTACCAAGGGCGTTGAAATTTACGTAAGAAAGGTGGCGCCGCTCGGTGACCCGTTTGAGCTTACGGTGCGCGGCTATGAGCTTAGCGTACGAAAGGACGACGCAAAAATGGTGCTTGTAGAAAAGACGTCAAGCGAGAGCGAGAAGGGGGAAAAGAAAAATGTCGATTAAGATTGCTTTGGTCGGAAACCCCAACTCGGGAAAAACAACGCTTTTTAATGCACTTACAGGCTCAAATCAGTACGTTGGAAACTGGCCAGGTGTTACCGTTGAGAAAAAAGAGGGTAGAATAAAGTGGAACAAGGAGGTTATTTTAACCGACCTTCCGGGCGTTTATTCTCTTTCTCCGTACACACCTGAGGAAATAGTAGCGAGAAACTATCTCGTTGAGGAGCATCCAAGCGCTATTATCAATATAGTTGACGGCACAAACCTTGAAAGAAACCTTTACTTAACCACGCAGCTTTTCGATTTCGGAATTCCAATGGTAATAGCCGTTAACTTTATGGACGTCTTAACCAAGCGTGGCGTTAAGCTTGATCTAAATAAGCTTTCAAAATCACTTGGCTGTCCCGTTGTGGAAATTTCCGCCTTAAAGGGCAAGGGAATTCGTGAGGTTGCAGAGAATGCAATTGAAATATCAGCCAAAACTCACGAAAAAAAGAAGATTTTCTCATCTGAGGTTGAAAAAGCACTTAGTGAAATCGGAAATATCGTTTCATCATCCTACATAGAGGAAAATGAGCTTCGTTGGCTCAGCGTTAAGCTTTTTGAGCGCGACGAGGAAATCGTGGCACACCTCGACCTTGTCGGTGATAAAAAGGAAAAAATTGAAAAAATCATTTCCGACGTTGAAAAGCTGTACGATGATGACAGCGAGGAAATTATCACAAGCGAGCGTTACGATTACGTAACGAAAACGGTTGATAAAAAGAAGCCCGGCAAGGAAAAAATGTCGGTATCGGACAAAATCGACAAAATAGTAACTAATAGATTTTTGGCAATACCGCTCTTTGCGCTTATTATGTTTGCGGTTTACTTTATTGCCATCGGTTCAGTTGGCGGCTTCGTTACGGATTTTATGAATGAAACGCTCTTTGGTGAGTGGATTATTCCAAGCGTGACCGCACTCCTTGAAAAAATGGAGGTCGCTCCTTGGCTTGTTGGCTTAATTGCCGACGGAGCGATAGGCGGCGTTGGTGCGGTGCTTGGCTTCGTGCCTCAAATGCTCATTCTTTTCTTGCTTCTTTCACTCCTTGAGGACTGCGGATATATGTCGCGCATAGCGTTTATAATGGACAGAGTGTTCAGACGCTTCGGTCTTTCGGGCAAGTCCTTTATTCCGATGCTAATCGCATCAGGCTGCGGTGTACCGGGTATTATGGCAAGCCGTACAATAGAGCAGCAAAATGACCGCAAAATCACAATTATGACAACAGGCTTCGTTCCCTGCTCTGCAAAAATGCCGATAGTCGGCTTTATCGCAGGATACCTTTTCGGTGGAGGCTGGCGCGGCGCGCTCGTTTCAACAGGTGCGTACTTTATCGGTATTGCGGCGGTTATTTGCTCGGGCATTATTCTTAAAAAATTCAAGGCGTTTGCAGGACATCCGTCCCCATTCGTTATGGAGCTTCCCGAATACCACGTGCCTGCGGCTAAAAACGTTTTCAAATCGACCTTTGACCGCGGTTGGGGATTTATTAAGCGCGCAGGAACTGTAATCCTTATAGCAAGCGTGCTTATTTGGGTAGGTCAAAACGTATCTCTTGAAAGCTCCGACTCAACGGAATATTCCGTAAACGAGGACGGCTCGTTCGTAACGGATAGCGAGGGCAATGTTCAAGGCGGCGCTCACGCACACGAGATTTACGATGAAAACGGTAACGTTATAGGCTATGAAATAACAGAGCATAACGGAGTTCACTTTATTGAGAACGGATGCAAATCAAAGTCAATCCTTCAGGTTCTCGGTGAGCTTATATCAGTTGCATTCAAGCCGCTCGGCTTCGGCGACAGCTGGGAGGCAAGCGTTGCAACAATCCTTGGCTTGGTTGCTAAGGAGGAGGTCGTTGGCGCGATAGGCACAATGGCAGATGGCGGAATTGAAACGGCGGCTGACGAATTCTTTGACGGAAGCTTCTTAAAGGGTATTTCGTTTATGATATTCAACCTGCTTTGCGCTCCTTGCTTTGCGGCAATAGGCGCTATCAAAAATGAAATGAACAACAGAAAATGGACGTGGGCAACGCTTGGCTATATGACGGGTCTTGCTTATGCAGTATCACTCGTTACATATCAAATCGGAATACTATTTAGATGGGGCTCGTTCTCCTTCTGGACGGTGGTTGCGTTCTTAGTGCTTGCGGTATTCTTATACCTGCTTTTCAAGCCTGCGAAATTCTCAATTATCGACACGTGTAAGCGCATTTTCAGAAAAAAAGAAAAAGCAAATAAATAAAAACAAAGGAGGGGGAAGGGATGAATCCACCAACAGCAATAGCACTCATTATCGTGGCGGCGGTAGTTATCGGACTTATAGCTTCGCTAATAGTCAACAAGAAAAAGGGCAAATCCTCTTGCTCCTGCGGGTGCTCAGGCTGTGCATTTAAGGACTCCTGTCATTCGGGTAAGACAAAGCAAAATTCAACCGATGCACAAAACGAAGCTCAAACAGAGACAAATTCTCCTCTAAAAGAGGCGGAATAAAATAACTCCAAATAAAATTTTCAAAAAAGAGAGCGTCTGAATTTCGGGCGCTCTCTTCATTAACAAGAAAAAGGATGCCACCACGGTGACATCCTTTTTAGATATTATATTAGAACTTAGGTGAGGATTCATCCATCATCTCGGCAAGAGATTTACCGCTATCGGACGGTGCGCTTGAGGTGTTTGTGTAGTCTGTTTTGAGTGCGTCGAGATATGCTTGCAACGAAGCGTTTCTTTCAGCATCTGTCAAGCTGTCCGTTTCGGTAACTTGAAGCTCAGCGGTTGCATCGTTAACTTGGCTGATTGCTTCCATATAAGCTGAGAAGTTAGCTGAGTGATCAATGATTTCCTCAGGCTCATTGTTGAGAATGTGCATTTCTGCAAGCTCCTCTTGAATTGTCTTGCCAGAGCCTGTGTCTGAGCCGTTTTTAAGTGTATTGAACTTGAACTTGTAGCCCTTTGACTTGTTCTTTTTCTTCTTGAAGGTGAGAACTATCGTCATAACAACGCCCACAATAAGGAGCACGCCCATTAAAGCAAGAATTGCAAGTCCAACAAGAATCAATATACCGACAAATCCCTTTTCAAGGATTCTTTCAAAGAAGTTTGGCTCCTCGCTTGAATCAAGCACAGGTGTTTCCTCGTAAAACTCGAAACCGCAAAGCGCGCAGTAATATTTTCTTGAGCCTGTGTGAATTGTTGTTGCCTCTTGAACGAGCTCACCCTCGTCGCCGTCCTTTTTAACGTGTCCGTTAGGGTCGGGAATTTGGGAGGTGGTATCCTTTTTCTCCTCACAAACAGCACAAAGTGCGTAGCCCTTTGAGCCCTCCTTACAGGTTGCAGGAGTTGTAATAAAGTATTGCCATGTGTGTGCGCCAACAGGCTTTGTTACCTCTGTTCTTGATTGCTTACAGTCCTTGCAATCAAATCTGCTAAGACCGTAAGTACCGCACGTGCTTGGGGTGATAACCGTTTCCTTTTCGTTGTGCTTTGCGTTTTCGTCCGGATTTATTACCTCGCTTCTGTTCTCGTCGGTGTCAGGCTCAACTTGACCGCATATGCACTGACCGAGCGTGTAGTAGGAGTCAACACAAATTGAAGAACCCGGAATTAAAGGAATTTTAACCTCTTTGTATGTGTATGAGTGGTTATTGTAGTCGTAGTAAAGGTCGTTTATAACGTTGATATGCTCGCAAATCTCACATTTTTCGCCCTCGTAACCAAATGCTTGACAGGTTGCAGGCTTTGTGTACGGCTTGTATTTGTGCGGAGCGTACGTGCTTGTAAAGTTGCTCTTATCCTCGAAGCCGCAACGGTCACAGGTGAGAAGGTCGTAGCCGTATTCAACGCAGGTAGCAGGGATTGATACCGCTGAATAGTTGTGTCCTGTAAATACTATTGCAAGACCGTCAAATTGATGACCTGATGAAGCTGACTTTCTGAGTGCCGAAAATACTTCGTTAAGAGTTTTTTCCTCAAGAACGTTACCGTCAACGAAAATTTCCTTGATATTTGAAATTACACCCGCGTCAAGACCGAACGCGCCACTGCTGATTGATTGAACGTTAGGACCAAAGGAAAGTGTTGTCATTCTTATGTTTCTAAATGCCTGTGAGCCAATGGTTTTAGCATTGATTTTCAAATTGTCCATAACGAGCTTGGACTCTGCACCCTGTTGGAATGCGTATTCGGAGATAGTGCCGTATACGTTTTCGATACCGATAAGGTTTTCGAGCTGAGGCATCATAGAAAATGCGTACTTGTTGATGTTTTTAAGCGAAACAGGGAAGGAAACGCTCTTTAAGTGGTCGTTACGCAGGAAAACACCTGACGGGGTATTGTTTCGTGAGTCACCGTAAATATCTGTTGCGCCAAGCGGAATTTCAACGTGGAAAACGTTCTTTTGAGGAATGTTCTTTTCTGTAACGTAGCCGCTATTGCTCTTAACCTCGTAATATAGCGCGTCAGCAGAGAATGAAATGATTTTCGTGCCGTTGAAGGAGTAAAGGTCGGTTGACGGGAAGCGCTTGTATTCCTCCTCGCCGTCCTCATTTATAAATCCAACGGTAACGTAAACCGTTGCAGGGTCGGGATAGGTGTACTGTATTGTTTGATGTCCGCACTTTGTGCAGGTGAGTGTATAGCAGCCAGGCTCTGTTTTTTCGGGAGTGTTTACAATTTCCTGAGTGAGCTTAGGTGAATATGAGTGACCGACACCGCTGGGGTAGCTCTTTTTGAAAACGGTTTCGCAATATTTGCAGAAATGGTCAAGAGCAACGCTTGACGTACAGTCGGGTGAATGCTCGATAAGCGCACCCTCGTGGGCACACTCTGTAAAATCGTAAAGATTTGTTGATGAGTTAAACGTTGATTTGTAGTTTCCGAGTTTGAAGAATGACGTTGTGTTGACAGAATAGCTTCCGCCGAAAACGAGAGCTTTATAAATATTTGTGTTGTTGCCGTAGCTCGTTGAGCCGTTTAAGTAGAATTTACCGCCGTGAACGAGAAGGGTTGCCGCGGTTTTAGCAGTAGTTCCAACGTCGTCGAAGAAATATTCGCAATCGGTTGTCAATTTAGCACCGTCGAACACCTCGAAAACAGCATTGTTTAAGCCGTTGCCTCGAATGATTTTTCCACACTCAACCTCGCCAAGGAGATTTACGTGAAGAGCACCCTCGAAGCTTGAAATGTTTGTTTTAACGGAAACAAGGTTCATGTTTTCCGAAAGAGCAACGTTTTTACCAACCGTATACGTAAGGTAGTTTGCCGTTGTATTGGGTGCAACTGAAATAAAGGAGTTGAGGGAGAATGCCTCCTCGCCGCCTGCTGTGTGAGTAAGTGTAGCTTTCTTGCTTGATGAGTTAGCAAGAATAAGACCGAAGTCCTCGCCGACAAAGCCGTCCGTTTCAGTGTTGAGAGTGAAGCTGTTGCCGTTTAGGTCAATATAAAGCATACCGTTTTTAAGGTTGATTGTTTCATCTATCGTAACGTTTGAGTTGAGCTTAACGTACGAATAACCTACGCTCGCGGCACGGAGCAAGCTTGCACTGAGCGAAATTTCCGCACCCTCCGCACAATAGAGCTTTGTGTTTTTGGCAGGGGTAAACTCTTCACCGCATTCGTAGAAGTTGCCGTTTGAGTCATACCAACCGAAAACCTCTCCGCCGAGCTTTGATTTGGGCGTTGGCAAGGTAACCGAGCCGCCGACTGTGCATACGTCACTAAACGTTTTTCCGCCGTGGACGTAAGTAACTCTTAGGTGCTCCTCTCCCGCAAACATATTTATTGAAAATACCGTAACGAGCAGTAAGGCAAGCACCGCCACGGAAATAAGGATTTTTACACGAAGCTTTTTCATAAATTTTCTCCCATCAATATAAACTTGAAAAAGACCGAATGCAATTGCCGATTTGGCATTTTTGCATCAGTTTTGGCGTAAATAGCCAAAGATACACACTAATTATACATCAATAACAAAAAATTGTCAACATATAATATAAAATTTATTAAATATAACAAAACACATCCGCAAAGGAAAAGCGGATGTGCAATTTTTTTATTAAAATTCGGGTGTGAAGCTTGTTGATGACGAGGAAAAATCCTGCATATATCCCGTGAAGCCAAGCTCGGTTGCGCGTGAAAGTACGCTGTTATATTCAAAGGTGGTTAAACGGCGCTTTAATTCGGGAAAGCCGTCGTCGCAAAACTCGGGCGTGTACTGGCTCATTAAGGAAAGAACGAAGGAAGAGGTGTCAAAGCTTTTTGCAATATCCTCTAAAAGCGCAATGGAGTCACGGCGCAGAGAGGGCAAGACTAAATGGCGTAGTATAACGCCGCTTATCATCATTCCGCTTTCATCATATTTTGGCGTACCGACTGTTTCAAGCATTTTTGCAAACGCTCTCTTTGCAACCACGTAGTAGTCCTTAGCGCGTGAGTATTTGAGAGAGGCGTCGGGTGAAAAATACTTTATATCAGTTAGGAAAACAGACACGTACTCGGCAATTTTTTCAATTTGCTCCTCGCTTTCGTAGCCGGAGGTATTATAAACCACGGGGATTTTAAGCTCGCCCTTGATTAAGGAAAGTGCCTCGATGATTTTGTCGGCGTAATGCGTGGGGGTGACTAAATTTATGTTATGTGCGCCCATTTTTTGTAGCTTTAAGATTTCGCTTGCAAGCTCGCTAACCGTTATTTTTTTACCGCGGCACTTGTGACTGATTTTTTTGTTTTGACAGTAAACGCATTTTAAGGGACAACCCGAAAAGAAAATAGCTCCGCTTCCGTTTGTGCCGCTTATTGACGGCTCTTCCCATTTGTGAAGCATAATTTTCGACACCACAATTTCGTCGGGAGCGCCACAGACACCGCGCAATAAATTTCTGTCAATATTGCATTTTCTCGGACACAGGGTGCATCCTTTTTCGTTTTTTTGCTCGTTCATATCTATCAAAGCCTGCCTGCGGTAAGCTTGATAAGCTTCTTTATATCGTCAGGCTGCACCTTTGCCTCGTGCGCCGCGCGGTTTCTCTTGATTTCTCCGCATTTGCGGCACTTATGGATGATAATGTAGCCCTTTTTGGGGTCAGGCTCTACCTTTATGGCGTCCATAACTCCGCCACACGGATTTTGCCTGTCACCCGGCATTATATCAACGTGCTTTGAGGCAAGACATTTCGGACAGTGGTTGCGCGAGGTGTAGCCAAGTGGCAAAACCTCGTGTCCGCACGCTTCGCATATAAAGCCGTTGTCGTTTTTTGTAAATCTTTTGTTTTCCATAATTAATCCTTTGGGAGTGAATTGACGCTTTGCGTCATGAATTGCAACAGGGTTGCATGAATTGCCTTCGGCATGAATTGACCTGCGGTCATGAATTACTTCTGTAAAGCATGAATCGGCTAATGATATGAATTAAATAAATATTTCATGATTGCAGAGCAATCAATTTATGTGCCAAAGGCACAATTTATGATGCTTGCATCAATTCATGTCGCTTTACGACAATTTATTTTGTCTATAAATTATTTTCCGACACAGAAGCGTGAGAAAATCGCGGAAACGACCTCCTCGCTAACCTCGCGCCTGTCAATCATATTTAATTCGCTAAGCGCACTTTCGAGCGAGAAGCAAATAATGTCGGGAGTTGCACCAAAGCTTAGTGCGTTCTTTGCATCAAGCGATTTTTCGTAGGCGGCTTCTGTCGCGGCAAACTGTCTTGCGTTGGCTATAACCGCATCGCTTGAAAGATTGATTTCGCCAAGACGGTACATATCGCTAAGCGCCTTTTCAAGCTCCTCTCGTCCAACTCCGTCCTTTGCACTTGTATATATGGTTTTGTGGCACCCATTGTCAATTTTTTTAATAAATTCACTTGAAAGAGCGCACCCTTTGTCAGTTTTGTTTATTATGGCAATTGCGGTTTTTCCGCTTGCAAGCTCTAAAATCAGCCTGTCCTCGTCCGTTTCCTTTTCCGAGGAATCAAATACGCACAAAAGAAGCTCTGAACCGTCAATTTTTTTGCGCGCCCTTTCAATTCCTATTTTTTCAACCGTGTCAATTGCTTCGCGTATGCCTGCGGTATCCGCCAAGGAAAGGGTAACGCCGCCAACGCTTGCGGTATGCTCGATAACGTCGCGTGTTGTGCCTGCTATATCGGTGACTATTGCCAAATCCTCACCAAGGAGCATATTGTAAACTGAGCTTTTTCCCGCATTTGGCTTTCCTATAATCGCGGTCTTTATACCCTCGCAAACGGCGCGTCCTGTGTGATACGAGCATTTAAGCGCGTCGAGCTCGTTAATTACCGTATCAAGACAGCTATTGATTTCCGATATTTCTATATCGGTTATATCCTCGTCGGGGTAGTCAATGGTTGCGTATGCGTGCGAAATGCAATTTAGGATAGATTCACGAATTGTGTCAATCTTTCGTGAAAGCGTGCCTCTTGCCTGTGAGGACGAAAGGCGAAGCTGTGCATCTGTTTTGGCATCGATAACCTGTCCTATTGCCTCTGCGCGTGAAAGGGTGAGCTTTCCGTTTATGTATGCGCGCTTTGTAAATTCGCCCGCGCCTGCTAAGTGTGCGCCTGCTGCAAGCACCGCTTCAAGCACCGCACCCGTTACGTAAATGCCGCCGTGACAGCAAATTTCGCAGGTGTCCTCTCCTGTGAAGGAATGCGGAGCCTTGTAGTAGGTTAAAATTCCGTCGTCGATAACCTCGCCACCACGCAGAATTTCTCCGTAATAGGATTTGCGCGCATCTATTTTTTCCGTGCGAAGCTTCATTACTCTTTTGGCAATTTCAAGTGCATCATCACCGCTTATTCTGATTATTGCAACTCCGCCCTTGCCGTGTGCGGTTGAAATTGCGGCAACTGTTTTATTTATCATAAATTTCTCCCTTTAGCTTGGCAAAAAAACTGAAAACGTGCCAAGGAGTGTCTGAATTTTACTATTTTTTCTCAACGATAAAGAAATACGGTGAGGTTGGTGAGTTTATAATTTGAAATCTTGATATTGACATTTCAAAGCGGCTAACCGTCTTAAAGTATTCCTCAAGCATAAGTCCCTCAAGGTAGCCCTCCTCGTGCCCGGGGTAAACGGCGATTAGCAAAATTCCGTCAGAGTCAAGCATTTCAATTGCACCTTGAACAGCAGGCAACGTCGTTTCGCGCTTTGTGGTGAGCGATTTGTTTCCGCTACCAGGTAAATACCCAAGATTGAACATACCCGCCTTAATTTTTCCATCAATATAATTTTTTGCGTTGTGGTGCGAGTCGTTAATTAAGGTGTAGTTCTGTGGGCAACCCTCCACCTCAAGTGTCTTTTTTGTGCTTTCAAGCGCGCTCGGCTGAATATCAAAAGCCCAAACGTGTCCGTCTTCACCCACGGTCTTTGATAAAAACGCGGTGTCGTGTCCGTTACCCATTGTAAAATCGGCACATTTGTCACCACTTTTTAAGTGTGCAAGTATAAAGCTTTTTTGAAGCGTGAGTAAATCCGTCATTTCTTATCTCCTTTTTGTCGGCACGCGTTTTTTGGAGAAGATTATCCCCTACAAAAATTATACTCGTAAGTGTTATCTTTGTCAAGTTATAAATAATTCTTGACAAAATTATATAATAATGCTAAAATGTATGTGTTTTTAATATATTAACTATAAATTGTGAGGATTTTTGATATGAAATGGACATCGCTTAACGATTTAAGAGAAAAATATCTTTCCTATTTTGAAAGCAAGGGACACCTTCGCTTAGGCAGCTTTTCGCTTGTGCCGAATAACGATAAATCCCTTCTTCTTATAAACTCGGGCATGGCTCCGATGAAAAAGTTCTTTACAGGTGAGGTTGTGCCTCCGTCAAAGAGAGTTACAACCTGCCAAAAGTGTATAAGAACACCTGACCTTGAAAGAGTTGGCCACACCGCACGCCACGGCACCTTCTTTGAAATGCTTGGTAACTTCAGCTTCGGTGACTACTTCAAGGAGGAGGCAATTCAGTTTGCTTGGGAGTTTTTAACCGTTACGCTTGAAATCCCAGGTGAGCTTCTTTGGCCGTCGATTTACGAAAACGACGAGGAAGCGTACGATATTTGGGTAAACAAGATTGGCGTTAACCCTGCCCACGTTGTTCGTCTTGGTAAGGCAGACAACTTCTGGGAGCATGGCTCAGGTCCTTGCGGCCCTTGCTCCGAAATTTACTTTGACCGCGGAATTAAGTACGGCTGCGGCTCAGACGACTGTAAGCCGGGATGTGACTGTGACAGATACATGGAAATTTGGAACAACGTATTCTCGCAGTTCAATAACGACGGCAACGGTAACTATACCGAGCTTGCACAAAAACATATCGATACAGGTATGGGTCTTGAACGTCTTGCTTGCGTTATGCAGGACGTTGACAATATGTTCGAGGTTGACTCGGTAAGAAAAATTCTTGACACCGTGTGCGAAATTTCGGGCAAAACCTACGGTGCGGATGCATCAAACGATATTTCTATCCGCGTTATCACCGACCACACAAGAAGCGCAATGTTTATGATTTCCGACGGCGTTATCCCTTCAAACGAGGGTCGCGGATACGTTTTGCGCCGTATCATTCGTCGCGCTTGCCGCCACGGTAAGCTCCTTGGCATTGAGCGCCCGTTCCTTGTTGAAATGTGCGAGGTTGCAATAGGCGAAAGCAAGGACGGCTACCGCGAGCTTGAAGAAAAGGCAGACTATATTAAAAAAGTACTTGCACTCGAGGAGGAGCGCTTTGACGCAACCATCGACCAAGGACTTTCAATTCTTGAAAATCTTATTAAGGAAGCAAAGGAAAGCGGCAAAACCACACTTGACGGCGCAGATGCATTCAAGCTTTACGATACCTTCGGCTTCCCAATCGACTTAACGCGCGAAATTGCCGAGGAAAACGGACTTGACACGGATATGGACAAGTTCACTCAGCTTATGCAGGAGCAAAAGCAAAGAGCGAGAAGTGCGCGTGCAAACATCAGCGGCTGGCAGGATAAGGAAAAATCCTTGAAGCTTCCAAAGACCGTATTTGAGGGCTACACCACACTTAACGCAAGCGGCAAGGTTATCGCAATTATTGACGAAAACGGCGAAAGCGTACAGGAAGCTTGCGAGGGTGAATGCTCGATAGTTCTTGATGCAACCTCATTCTACGGCGAGGGCGGCGGTCAGGTTGGCGATACAGGCGCACTTTCAAACGAGAGCGTTGAAATCGACGTCGTTGATACCAAAAAAGCAGACGGCGTATATATTCATATGTGTAAAATTGCAAGCGGCGCGGTAAAGGTTGGCGACACGCTTAACTGTCAGGTTGACGGAAACAGACGCGCTTCAATTGCAAGAAACCACTCGTCAGTTCACCTTCTCCAAGCAGCACTTCGTAAGGTTCTCGGTACTCACGTAGAGCAAGCAGGCTCATACGTTGACGAGAAAATCGGCAGATTTGACTTTACACACTTCCAAGCGCTCACAAAGGACGAAATTAAAGCGGTTGAAGCACTTGTAAACGAAGCAATCCTTTCGGGTACGGTAGTTGAAACGCTTGAAACAGATATTGAAACCGCACGTAAAAACGGCGCGATGGCTCTCTTCGGTGAGAAGTACGGCAAGGTTGTACGTATGGTTAAAATGGGTGACTATTCAACTGAGCTTTGCGGCGGTACTCACCTTGATAATACCGCTAAGGCAGGTATGTTTAAGATTATCTCCGAGATTGGCGTTGCGGCAGGCGTACGCAGAATTGAAGCGACAACAGGCTACGGCGTGCTTTCACTCCTTGAAAACAAGGAAAATCTCCTTGAAAAGGCATCAAGCGAGCTTAAATGCCAAAACGTAAACGATATTGCAAAGCGCGCGTGCGCGGTTAACGAGGAAATCAAATCTCTCAAGCGCGAGATTGACTCTCTTAACTCCAAAATGGCGTCCTCTCGTGTAAATGACCTGATCGCAGGCGCAAAGCAAGTTGGCTCGTTTAGCGTTATCACCTGTGACCTTGGTGATATGGGTGCTGATGCGGTTCGTTCACTCGGTGACGTAATTAAGGACAAGGACGAAAATGCCGTTGCAGTATTTGCACTTCACTCTGGCGAAAAGCTCAACTTTATCGCGGTTTGCGGTAAGGGCGCAGTTAAAAACGGCGCACACGCAGGAAACATCCTTCGTGAGGTTAGTGCAGTGACAGGCGGCAAGGGCGGCGGACGTCCCGATAGCGCAATGAGCGGCGGTAAGGAAATTTCCAAAATCTCAGATGCACTCGCACTTGTTGAAGCACTCTTAAATAAATAAAAGAATTTAACAAAAACAAAATGCACGGCGTTTCGCCGTGCATTTTTAGTTGTCGATTGAAAAAAGCTCGTCCTTATCCCAATTTTGTGGGTTTTCGTAAATATATTTTCTTGTTTCGTCATAGTCCTGCCGATTTCTTATAACGTGGTCGTAAAACGAGCGTTGCCAAGGGTTGAAGCCGCATTCTTTGTTGGAAAACCGTTTAAGCGTTGAAACAAACGAGGAAACAACGGAGTTTTTACTTGTAGGGACAGGCGTCCCCGACTGTCCGTTTTCGGCACGTACAGTTATTAACATATGAATATGATTTGGCATTATTACATATTGGTCAACCGAGATGTGCTTATAAAAATCATTCAATTGATTTATATATTTATCTACAATTTCTCCAAAATACGTTAATTTTATCAGCGGACAGTCGAGGACGCCTGTCCCTACGGTTATTTCCGATAATATACGCGCTCTATCCTTCGTGCATACGGTTATAAAATATGAATAGCCGCTACTATAATGGAATTGGCTAAGTCTATTATTTTTCCTTTTGGGAAGATTGTTGCTCATTTTCATCACCTACATAAATTATAACACCGAAAAAAGAAAAAATCAACTCGCACATAAAAAATCAAATTTACTTGATATTTGCAAATTTTTTACATTATTATATAATAATAGTCTTTACTTTTCGGAAAATGTGTGATACAATAGTGTAAAATGGGTTAGAATGGGGTTTTTGGAAAAGAGCTTTCAAAATGCGGTGTGAAAAACACGCAAGATTATGCAAAAAATGATTTGCAGATTGGAGCTTTTTTGCAAAAATATTCTTACTCAAAAGAGCAAAAAGGAGTGAAAAAATGGGCAATTCAATGTTAATGTTTGCGGCAGAGGGCGAAATTCACTGGGCAATCGTATGCTTGATAGGTGTAGCGGTTGTTTTTGTTGGTCTTGCTTGCATAATCGGTCTTGTTGAGCTTATGACCTTTATTTGCAACAAGCTGCTTGACGGTGGCGCAAAGAAGAAAGAGCAAGGTAATGCACAAGTTAGCGCACCTGCGCCTGTGGCAGCACCTGTAGCGGTTGAAAACCGTGGCGAGATTGTTGCTGCTGTATGTGCGGCAATCGCTGAAGAAGAGGGTACGGACATTTCCGCTATCCGAGTTATCTCATTTAAGAAAGTTAGTTAATTTTGAAAGGAATAAATAAAAATGAAAGCATATAAGGTTAATGTTAACGGAAACGTATACGAAATTACAATTGAAGTAATCGACAAGGCAGATATCAAGGCTCCTGCAGCAGCTCCAGCACCGGCAGCAGCACCTGTAGCACCTGCAGCACCAGCATCAGCAGGCGCACAAACTGTATCAGCTCCAATGCCAGGTACAATCTTAAAGGTTAACGTTTCAAACGGTCAAGCTGTTAAGAAGGGCAACGTTCTCATGATTCTTGAAGCAATGAAGATGGAAAACGAAATCTTGGCTGCGGGTGACGGCACAGTTGCATCCGTTAACGTTTCAGCAGGTCAAACTGTTGAAAGCGGCACAGTTCTTTGCACTCTTAACTAATTCGGAGGCATAGACTCTGATGGGAAACGTACTTAATGCGTGTCTCGACTTCTTAAAAAGCACAGGTGTCGGTCAATCAATAGTTGACGGCAACTGGAAGTGGATAATAATGGTTATTATCGCTTGTGTGCTTTGCTATCTTGCCATTGTTAAAAAGTTCGAGCCACTACTTCTTTTGCCTATCGCCATAGGTATGCTTTTAACAAACCTACCGGGCGCAGGCGTGTTCCACGAGGCTCTTTTTGAGGGTGGACACATCCATTGGGAAATGTTTATGACAGACGGCTTTGCCCCGGGACTTATCGATATTCTTTATCTCGGTGTTAAGCTTGGTATTTATCCGTGTCTTATCTTTATCGGCGTTGGCGCAATGACAGACTTCGGTCCGCTCCTTGCAAATCCAAAGAGCTTGCTCCTTGGCGCAGCTGCACAGGTTGGTATTTTTGCTACGTTTGCAGGCGTTATGGGTATTGGCGCACTCGGATATAAGCTTGATTGGGAGCCAATTAAGTTCATTATGGAGGAAGCGGCGTCAATTGGTATTATCGGCGGTGCGGATGGCCCAACGGCTATTTTCGTTACGTCAAAGCTTGCTCCACAGCTTCTCGGTCCTATCGCGGTAGCGGCGTACTCATATATGGCGCTCGTTCCCGTTATTCAACCACCTATCATGAAGCTTCTTACAACGAAGAAGGAACGCCAAATTAGAATGGACTCACTCCGTCCTGTTTCTAAGAAGGCGAAAATCATATTCCCTATCGTAATTATTATATTCGTTGCACTCTTAGTTCCCGATGCAGTTGCCCTTATCGGCTCACTTATGCTCGGCAACCTCCTTCGTGAATGCGGCGTAACAGAGCGTCTTTCAAAGACAGTTCAAAACGAGCTTATGAACATAGTTACAATTTTCCTTGGAATTTCAGTTGGTGCAACTGCAACCGCTGCAACGTTCCTCAAATGGAAGACTATTATCATTATCGCAATGGGTATCGTTGCATTCGGTGTTGCAACCGCAAGTGGCGTGCTTATCGCTAAGTTTATGAACCTCTTCTTGCCAAAGGGCAAAAAGATCAATCCGCTTATCGGCTCAGCAGGTGTTTCTGCCGTTCCTATGGCGGCGCGTGTTTCACAAAAGGTTGGTCAAGAGGCAGACCCAGGAAACTTCCTTCTTATGCACGCGATGGGTCCAAACGTTGCGGGCGTTATCGGCTCTGCGATAGCGGCTGGCGTGCTTATTTCACTCGTAGGTTAAAACAAAGGGCGACATATTAAGGTATACCTCGGCTTAAAAATCGACGGTTTTTGCTCTTAATCTGTCAACCCTTAGATAGATGAAAGGTATTAAAATGGCTAAAAAAGTTTTAATTACAGATACTATACTTCGTGATGCACATCAATCTCAAGCAGCTACAAGAATGAGAATTGAGGATATGCTTCCCGCTTGTAAGGCACTTGACGAGGCAGGCTACTGGTCACTCGAGTGCTGGGGCGGCGCAACCTTCGACTCCTGTATGAGATTCCTTGGTGAGGACCCGTGGGAAAGACTTCGCGCTCTTCGCCGTGCATTACCAAATACAAGGCTTCAAATGCTTCTTCGCGGACAAAACCTTCTCGGTTACAAGCACTATGCTGACGACGTTGTTGAAGCGTTCGTAAAGAAGTCAATTGAAAACGGTATCAACGTTGTTCGTATCTTCGACGCACTCAATGACGTAAGAAACATTGAAGCGGCAATGAAGGCTACAAAGAAATACGGCGGACACGTTGAAGCGGCTATTTCCTATACGGAAAGCCCTGTTCACAATCTTGAATATTTTGTAAAGCTTGCAAAGGAGCTTGAAAACCGCGGTGCTGACACAATCTGTGTTAAGGATATGGCAAACCTCTTGCTTCCTTACGATGCGTATGAGCTTATCTCCGCGCTCAAAAAGGAAATTAAGGTTCCGATTCACCTTCACACACACAACACCACAGGTACAGGCGATATGACCTACCTTATGGCAATTCAGGCAGGCGTTGATATTATCGATACAGCGCTTTCCCCACTTGCTAACGGTACGTCACAGCCTTCAACCGAGGCAATGGTAGCTACCTTGAAGGGCACAGAGTACGACACAGGCATTGACCTTGGCACTCTTTCAGAGGCTGCCGCGCACTTCCGTGGCGTTGCCGCAAAGCTCAAGGAGCAAGGCTCACTTGACCCAAAGGTATTAAACGTTGACCCAAATACACTTCTTTATCAGGTTCCGGGTGGAATGCTTTCAAACCTCATTTCTCAGCTTAAGCAGGCTAAGGCAGAGGATAAGTATTACGAGGTTCTTGAAGAGGTGCCAAGAGTTAGAAAGGACTTCGGTTACCCACCGCTTGTTACTCCTACAAGCCAAATTGTTGGTACACAGGCTGTATTCAACGTTCTTATGGGCGAACGCTATAAGATGGTAACTAAGGAGTCAAAGGGACTCTTGAAGGGCGAGTACGGACGTGTTCCGGGCGAGGTTAACGAGGAGGTTAGAAAGAAGGCAATCGGTGATGACGAAATTATCGAGTGCCGTCCTGCAGACTTAATCGCACCTGAGCTTGATAAGTACAGAGAGGAAGCAAAGGACCTTGCAAAATGCGACGAGGACGTGCTTTCCTACGCACTCTTCCCACAGGTTGCAACTAAGTTCCTTTCAGAAAGAAACAATCCAAAGCCAAAAGAGGATCCAAACGCAGTAAGAGAATTATTCGTTGAGGACCTTGGCAACTAAAAAATTTAAAGCCGATGAGTTTTCATCGGCTTTTTTAGTAAATTGATGCTTGCGCATCATAAATTGCACTACGTACACGAATTGAAAGCACTGCCTTCATAAATTGGCTTCGCCATTTAACCCGCCACGCTTTTACTTGTTTTCATCTAATTCTTCAAGAAAAGTCTTGTAAGAGAAATCACTCACCATATTAAAGTCATTCTTAGAAAGTGAAACCGAGCCGATACGCACGCCGTCGGGTGAGCAGGAGCGCTTGAATTGTTGCGTGAAAAATCTTTTTATAAACACCGTGAGCCATTTATAGATTACTTCGCCGTCATATTTTCCGTTGAATGCGTATAGAGCAAGACGGTAAATCTTTGACGGAGCAAATTTTTTGCCAACGAAATTATAAATGAAGAAATCGTGCAGCTCGTACGGGCCGACAATGTCCTCTGTCTTTTGCTCAATTTCTCCGTTTTCCTTTGCAGGGAGAAGCTCGGGGGAAACGGGAGTATCAAGAATGTCAAGGAGAATTTCCTTTACCTCTCCACCGTGATTTTTTGCAAAATGCTCGACCACGTGTCGAATTAAGGTCTTTGGAAGCGCGGAATTTACGTTATACATTGATATATGGTCGCCGTTGTACGTTGACCAACCGAGTGCAACCTCGGAAAGGTCTCCCGTGCCGATAACGAGTGCGCCAAGGGAGTTAGCCACGTCCATTAAAATTTGCGTGCGTTCTCTTGCCTGTGCGTTTTCATAAACTACACTGTGGTCGCTTTCGTCGTGGCCAATATCTCTAAAATGGATGCGTGTCGCTTCAAAAATATCAATTTCGCGCAAGGTAACGCCAAGTGCGCGGCAAAGCTCAGTTGCGTTTGATTTGGTGCGCTTCGTTGTGCCGAAGCAAGGCATTGTGATAGCGGTGATTTTTTCTCTTTCCCATCCAAGATAGTCTGCGCATTTTACGCAGGCAAGCAAGGCAAGAGTGGAGTCGAGTCCGCCTGAAATGCCAAGCACCATTCCCTTTGAATATGATGCAGTCAACCTTTTGGCAAGGGAGCGTGACTGCATTGTGAGGATCTTTTCACAGTGCTTTTTCAGTTCTTCCTTGCCTTCAGGAAAAAAAGGCGTTTTGGAAATTTTTCTTGTTAAAGCTGTTTTTTGGAGCTTGAATGAGAATGAAATATCGGTTATTGCTTCTGTACGCGTGTCGATTGCGTTGCGCTTGCTTCGAAGGTAAGAAACGTCAATTTCAGACACACAGTCGCCTGTTTTTTTCTCAAACGGCTTGGATTCTGCCAAAATATCTCCGTTTTCCACTATCAAATTATGTGCGGCATAAACGTTTGACGTCGTTGACTCGTCCTCGCTTGGATTAGCAACAATATATGCGCTCTTCGTTGCGTAGCTCTTTGAAACGAAGCAAGCGCGACGAATTTCCTCACTTGACACAAGCTCGTAGCTTCCCGAAAGATTGACTATGACCGTTGCACCGTTTTCACAAAGGAAAAATCCCTTGGGGGAGGGGTTGGTAACTGCATCTCCAACAACAACTCCGATAGTTAAATCCTTCATTTCGTTGCAGCTAAAGAGTAAATCTGTGCCGAATGGGTATTTTTCGCTGCCAATTTTTATGAAATCCTTAAAATAAGGCATTTTTCCCATCTTTGGAACTACGCCTAAAATTTCACCCGATTTTATTGCAACCGCACAGGAATAATTTGCGCCCTTGTACTGAAGCGGAGCGCCCACAAAAATCAAAATATCGCTACCCTGTGTCGCAAATTTGATGTTTTCAAGCGCTTTCTCCGAGGCGTTTAGTATAACGCCGCTAAAAGCCTGTTCGCCTGCACTCTTTCCCGTCAAGGAAAGCTCGGGTAAAACGAGAATTTTAACGTCCTCGCTAATCGCTTTTTTGATTTCCTTTACAATTTCTTCCTTGTTAAAGGACACGTCGCCAACCGCGAGCTTTGGCGAAGCTGCCTTAACCTTAATATATCCGTCCTTCATACTTCCTCCTATTTTGTCAAAAGTACTTGCAATTTTTACATATTTACTATATTATATAATTATATCAAAAAAATTTCAATAAAAATCTTAAAAAAGTCTTTATTTGTCGCTTCAAATCAAGTTCAATATTGCTTGGTGGCATCTAAATGAAGCATAGAAAGAACCTATTTTGAAAAATTCACTTAAAATTTTAGCAATCGGTGATATTGTCGGTCCGCGCGCGGTTGAGTATCTTTCCAAAAATCTTTGGCGCTTGCGCTCAAGGGTTGGTGCGGATTTGGTTATTGCAAACGGAGAAAACTCAGCAGAGCCAAACGGAATTGACAAGGTTAGCGCCAAGGCTATTTTTGATAGCGGCGTTGACGTTATAACAACAGGAAATCACGTTTTCAGAAAGAGCAGCGTTTTTTCCTATCTTGACGACGAGGAATATATTTTGCGTCCGCTTAATTTTCCGTCGGAATGCCCGGGTCACGGCGATACTGTGATTAAGGTTGACGGAGTGCGCGTGCTTGTATTAAACGTTCTCGGTCAGTCCTATATGGATGCAAACGAAAGCCCGTTTTCGGCGGTTGAGCGCGCACTAGAGCGCAATAGCGGTGAGTACGATTTTTGCGTGCTTGATATTCACGCAGAGGCAACGGGTGAGAAAAAAGCAATTGCTTACAATTTTGATGATAAAATCGCATGTGCATTCGGTACGCATACTCACGTGCAAACGAATGACGCGCAAATTTTAGACGGCAAATGTGCATATATAACCGACCTTGGAATGTGCGGTGCGTGCGATAGCATCCTCGGTGTTAAAAAGGAAGCGGTTATTTTTAAGCTAAAAACAAAAATGCTCTCGAAGTTTGATTTCAGTGAGGGCGAAATAGAATTAAACGGCGCGGTTTTTGAATTTGACAGGAATACCTTCAAGCCGCTTAACGTAGAAATTATAAAAATTAAAGGAGATATTAAGTAATGAAAACCAACGAGCTTATTAAGTATATAGAAAACGGTGAATTAAACGAGACACTTGCAAAAATTTACGGCAAGGAAAACGTGGAGGCACAAAAGCAAAGATATGCCGAGGCATCAAAGGAATTTTTGTCAAATTACGGCGACGTTGAAGCCTCAATTTTCTCAGTTCCGGGCAGAAGCGAGCTTTCGGGCAACCATACAGACCACAACCACGGTAAGGTTATGGCAGGCTCAATAGACCTTGACATTATCGCATTTGCCGCAAAAACCGACGACGGCGTGATTAGAATCAAGAGCCAAGGCTTTGACGAGGACGCAGTTAACATTAACGAATATAAAGAGCCAAGAGAGACGGACTATTTTAAGTCGGGCGCTTTGATTGCAGGTATGTCACGCGCTTTTGAGAACTACGGTGCAAAAACAGGTGGCTACTGTGCATATACAACCTCAAACGTGTTCAAGGGCTCAGGTCTTTCCTCATCTGCCGCATTTGAGGTTATGGTTGGTAATATTCTTAACCATTTCTATAACGACGGCAAGGTGGACAACGTAGAAATTGCCAAGATGGCACAGTACTCCGAAAACGTATTTTTCGGCAAGCCCTGCGGACTTATGGACCAAATGGCGTGCGCGGTTGGCGGCTTTGTTTATATCGATTTTGACGATACGAAAAACCCTGTTATTGAAAAAATCCCATTCGATTTAAGCGGCGCAGGCTACGCTCTTTGCATTGTAAACACAGGTGGCAACCACGCAGACTTAAACGAAGATTACGCATCTGTTCCATATGAAATGAAGAGTGTGGCAAAATATTTCGGCAAGGAATATTTAAGACAGCTTGACAAGGAAAGCGTGCTTGAAAACGTGCAGGTGCTAAGAGAAAAATGCGGTGACCGTGCTATATTGCGTGCAATCCACTTCTTTAATGAAAACGACAGAGTTGCAAAGCAGGCAAGCGCACTTAAAAGCGGCGACGTTGACGGCTTCCTTAAATTTGTAATTAAGTCGGGCAATTCAAGCTTTATGTATCTTCAAAACGTATTTACAACCAAAAACGTACAGGAGCAGGGTCTTTCATTGGCTCTTGCAATAACTGATTCCGTGCTTGCGGGCAAAAAATGTGCGTACCGCGTTCACGGCGGCGGCTTTGCAGGCACTATTCAAGCATTCGTCAAGACGGAGCTTGTTGAAAAGTACCGTGAGGTGATTGACTCCGCGTTCGGCAAGGGTGCGTGCCACGTATTACGCATAAGACCCGACGGAGCTATAAGGGTGCTTTAATGAGCAATTTCACAAATAAGCTAATTTCGGTTGCCGAGAAAAACGAGGTAACAAGGGGAATAATAAATGAGGAAAATGCTGAAATTTTAGAAAAGCTTTCCTCGCATATGTTAGAGGTTAACGAGCATCTTAACCTGACGGCAATAAAGGATGAGGACGGAGTTATACTCAAGCACCTTGTCGATTCAAGCGCGTGTGTGCCTTATATCAAGGAAAACGCAAAGCTTTGCGACATCGGCTGCGGCGGTGGCTTCCCGTCGCTCGTTATTGCCATTTTGCGTGGGGACGTGTCTGTTTTAGGCGTTGATAGCGTCGCCAAAAAGGTTAAGTATGTGGAAAGCACAGCGGAGCTTTTGGGGCTTGACAACGTGTCCGTTTCGTCGCGCCGCGCAGAGGAGCTTGGCAGAGATAAGGACTATCGCGAAAGCTTTGACGTGGTGACGGCACGTGCCGTTGCACGACTAAACGTGCTTTGCGAGCTTTGCTTGCCGCTTCTAAAAATCGGTGGCGTCTTTATTTCAATGAAATCGCAAACTGCGCCCGAGGAGCTAAGCGAGGCACGTATGGCAATTGAAAAGCTTGGCGGAGCGGTGGATACAGTAAGTGACTACACCTTAACCGACGGCGGCGAAATTCTTGACAGAACTATAATTATAATAAAAAAGGTGAAAAATACACCTAATACGTATCCGAGAAACAACTCTCAAATTGCCAAAAAGCCCCTTTGATATCGGGTTTTTTCGTAATTTCATAAAAAAGTATAAAAAAATAAAATTATTTTTGAAAATTCACAATTTATTCACAAATCTATGATAGAATAGACTATATTTTATTTTAACGCGTTAAAGCGCTAAAGTGAATAGCGCCAAAAGGGCGCAAATTTATCCAAGCAAGGGAGGGCAAGGTATGCCAACCGCAAAAAAAGAACTAACCAAGGTTACACAGCAGCATATTTCATACGTTGAAATGTGCATTTCAAATACAACCATTGAGCCTGAGCAATACGTTAAATTTGACGTTAAGCGCGGACTTCGTGACGTAAACGGTAAGGGCGTTGTTGCAGGTCTTACCGCAATTTCAGAGATTAACTCATTCGACGTTTTAGAGGACGGAACAAGAATTCCAAAGGACGGCGAGCTTTTCTACCGTGGCGTTAACATTAATGACCTTGTAAACGGCTTCCTCGCTGACGACCGCTTTGGCTTTGAGGAAACGATATATCTTCTTTTGTTCGGTCAGCTTCCCACAAAACAGGAGCTTGACGAGTTTATCACGCTTCTTACAAAGTACCGTTCACTTCCGAAAAACTTTGTGCGTGACTCTATAATGAAGGCAACGGGTAAGGATATGATGAATATTCTTGCACGCTCGGTTTTGACACTTTACGCATACGACGACAAGGCGGACGATACCTCAATTCCAAACGTGCTTCGTCAATGCTTGCAGCTTATTTCGGAATTTCCGCTTCTTGCAGTTTACGCATACAGAAGCTATGAATATAACGAAAAGAAGAAAAGTCTTATCATAAGACGTCCGAAATCCTCACTCTCCATTGCTGAAAACCTTCTTTATATGCTTCGTAAGGATGCAAAGTTTACTCCGCTTGAAGCAAAAATACTCGACCTTGCACTCGTTTTACACGCAGAGCACGGTGGCGGAAACAACTCAAGCTTCACAACGCACGTTGTTACCTCGTCGGGTACGGATACGTATTCCTCGATTGCGGCATCGCTCGGCTCCTTGAAGGGCCCACGTCACGGCGGCGCTAACATCAAGGTTGTTGAAATGATAGATAATATCAAAAAGAACTTAAAGGACTACACAAACGAGGACGAGATAAGAGAATACCTCACTAAGATTTTGCGTAAAGAGGTGTTCGACGGTAAGGGACTTATCTACGGTATGGGTCACGCCGTTTACGCACTTTCCGACCCACGTGCCAAGGTTTTCAAGGGCTGGGTTGAAAAGCTTTCCAAGGAAAAGGGACTTGAAAAGGAATACAAGCTTTGTGCGCTTATTGAGAAGCTCGCGCCTGAGGTTATTGCCAAGGAGCGCAAGATATATAAGGGCGTTTCAGCAAACGTTGACTTCTATAGCGGCTTCGTTTACAGTATGCTTGATTTGCCAATCGAGCTTTATACACCGCTCTTTGCAATTGCAAGAATTGCGGGCTGGAGCGCACACCGTATCGAGGAGCTTCTATTAAACGGAAAAATCATTCGTCCCGGCTACGAAAACGTATGCGAGCGTAAGACCTACGTTCCAATGAACGAAAGATAAGAGGTGCTTCGCACCGTTATAAGATGCTTCGCATCGTGATGATTGGCTTAGCCAAGCTATGAGCGATACTCGCGTTAAAAGATGCTTCGCATCGTAAAATTTGATAAAGGCGTGCCTGCAATAGCGGGCGCGTTTTTTATTGTCTTTTAATGAAAGACAATAAAATCAACCGAAGGTTGCATATCACCACGCATAGCGTGCATTTCATCAATGCAAAGCATTGTATATCATCACACTATGTGTGTATAATCTAAATTCCAACAGAAAAAGCACCGAAAATCGGTGCTTTATTTTATACAGAGGTTTTATCAAGCAGCTCCTTAATTTGAGGAGATTTTTTAACGGCAAAGGTATTTAGCGCGTGGTAGCTTTTTGCATTTGCGGCAAAGCGAATGTCGCGTCCGTTTTTGCCGAAAATACATACGTATGAGTCAAGGATTTTTTTGTTGGAAAGAAGCAAGCTTCGCCTCGTTCTTATCGAGACCTCCTTTAGCTTAACAAACTCAACGTCCTCCCATTTTATCTTTCTTTTTCCGACACTTACACCGCTTTCGTCCATTTTAACAGTGAAAAAAGCGCGGTGGTAAATGGCAAAATATATTAAAAAGTAATGTACGGTAGATACCTGTCCCACAATTAAAAACAAGATTGGTGCATCCGATAAGAAAACAGGAATGAGAAAGAACAAGCAAAACACCGAGCAGCTAATCACACTGAAAAGAAACAATTGCTTGTGACCTATCATTTTGATGGATTTGTTTTCACTCATTTTATCATCTCCCTTCAATTTTATTATATCAAATGAGTAATTTTTTGTCAAGAAAAAAGACACAGGGCACACCCTGTGTCTTAAATTTATGTAATTATCTTTGAACGCGTCCGCTTCCGCCGCCCTTGATAAGTCCTTCAACCTCTTTTACGCTAACCAAGTTGTAGTCGCCGATAATTGTGTGCTTGAGGCAAGAAGCCGCAACCGCAAATTCTATTACGTCTTGGCTTGACTTGTTCATAAGTGATGCGTAGATAAGACCGCCGCCGAACGAGTCACCGCCACCAACACGGTCAACGATGTGGATGTTATATGAGCGTGAGAAGTAGTATTCGTTTTCGTTTGCATCGTAGAGCATAGCTGCCCAGATGTTGTCATTTGCTGAAATGCTTGTTCTAAGTGTTATAGCAACGCGCTTGAAGCCAAAACATCTTGAGAGCTGTGAAGCAACGCTCTTGTAACCCTCGTGGTTAACAACGCCTGCATCAACGTCTGTGTTTTCCGCCTTTATGCCAAATACCTTTTCAGCGTCCTCTTCGTTTGCAATGCAAACGTCAACAAGCTTCATAAGCTCGCCCATAACCTTGCCTGCTTCCTCTGTTGACCAAAGGTTTTTACGGTAGTTAAGGTCGCAGCTTGTGGTGATGCCCTTTTCACGGCAAACCTTTAATGCGTCCATGCAAATTTCGGGAAGCTCACCGCCGAGTGCCGGTGTAATTCCTGTAAAGTGGAACCAATTTGCGCCGTCAAGGATTTTTTCCCAATCAAAATCGGAACGCTTTGCAAGAGCGATAGCAGAATATGCACGGTCGTAAATAACCTTTGAAGGACGTTGTGATGCGCCTGTTTCAAGGTAGTAAATACCAACGCGCTCGCCACCTCTTACGATGTCGCTTGTGTCAACGCCGTATCTGCGGAGTGAGTTAACCGCGCTTTGACCTATCTCGTGGCTTGGAAGCTTTGTAACGTAGGATGCGTCAATGCCATAGTTAGCAAGAGAAACCGCAACGTTTGCCTCACCGCCGCCGTAGGTTGCGCCAAATGTATCTGTTTGAATAAATCTTGTGTATCCCGCCGGATTTAAGCGGAGCATAATTTCGCCAAAGCATACTGTTTTCATATCGTACCTCTTTTATAAATATTTTCAATAAAATTATATATCAAAGTATAAGTTAAGTCAAGTGTTTTGATTATATCTTTCGTAAAATCTGCCTCCTTTGTGCAAAGGGAGGTGTCACGGTCTGCCGTGACGGAGGGATTGGCTTATGAAATAAAGCTCACTTAACGCTAAGATTATATCTTTCATAATAAAATAAATACTGCTGGAAAATTCCTGCCGCCTTGCCAAGGGCACCAATATCAAGCTGACCGCCAAAGTGATTGTCAAGCGAGCGCTTTATCCAAACGTCGATGGGAAAGGCTTCCGTTTTGCCAAATCCGAAAAGAAGCGCGCACGAGGCTACCTTAGGCCCTACGCCCTTGATTTTTGAAAGCGTAGCACTTGCGTCCTCAAACGAACATTCGTTTATTTTATCAAGCGAAATTTCGCCGCCAAAAACCTTAGATGCGGCATCGTGTATGTATTTTGCGCGGAAGCCTGTTTTAAGTGCGAAAATTTCCGCCTCACCTGCCGAAAAAAGTGACTCGGGCGAAGGGAAGGTGTAGTATGACTGACCGTCAAATTCAACCACGTCCCCGTACTTTTCCGACATTTGTGCTATAATTTTCTTTATTCTGGGAATATTATTGTTTTGAGAGATGATAAACGAGCAAAGCGCTTCCCAAGAGTCCTGCCTTAGAATTCTGATACCGCTTGAATATTCAGTTGCGCGCAACGTATGCTCGCCGTTTACGGTTTTTATAATATGGGAATCTATCTTGTCGTAGTCCTCGCCAAGAGATAGAAAGCTTGCCCAAATTGAGGAAAAATCCTCTGCACTTGCACCGTAAACAAAAAGCTCTGTGTCAACGTCCTGTGCAAAGACAACGTATTTGCCGAAGGCAACTCCGCCAAACTCATATTTATGTCCAAATTTCGACACAGGGTCGAACCTAAAGCATTGACCGCAGTCAAACGTCTTGTAAATATTGAGCCTTGGTATATCAGATACGTGTACGTACGGAATTTTGTTTTGAAGCGAGTATTCTTTTACAGTGTACATAAATCCCCCTTAAAAAACTCTTGAACTTTTATAATTATACCATTATAATATAATTAAGTCAACACACACGAGGTGAAAAAATATGGAACAAATTTACACAATTCCCGTCAATGAAGCGTTTGAAAATTGCCAAAGGGGCGGATGTGACTGTCCTCTTTGCAAAATTTACGATACTCTCGAGAAAAAAGAGGTTGATATGTCGCTCGGCTCGTCAATGATGGAGCCAAGCGTTAGAATTTTGATGAACGAAAAGGGCTTCTGCCGTGACCATTTTTCAAAAATGCTTGAAAAAAATAACCGTCTTTCATTGGCACTTATTTTAGAGAGCCATTTGCCCGAGGTGAAGGGAAAATTAAACGGTGGCTTTTTCGACGCTATCTTCGGCGGAAAAGCTAAGAAAAGCTACAAAAACGCAGATAAGATAGTAAACAGCTGCTTTATTTGCGAGCGAATTGACAATCACTTTGAAAAAATGATAGAAACCGTCGTGCTTCTTTACGATAAGGAGAGCGGATTTAGAGAAAAATTGCGTGCACAAAAATATTTTTGCCTCCCTCATTACGCGCTTCTTATGGACGTAGCGGGCAGGGAGCTTGACAAGCGCAAATACGACGAATTCTACAAGGATATTTGCGACGTCCAAAACAAGTTTTTGGAAAAAACGGTGGGAGACGTCAGTTGGTTTTGCAAAAAATTCGACTATCGCTACGATAGCGAGCCGTGGTACGATGCAAAGGATGCACCCGAGCGCGCTATAAGATTTCTTAGCGGAGGAGTGAGCAAATCAAAATGAAAAAATTAGACCTTCGCGAAAAAACCGTGGTAATAAGCGGCGCATCAAGCGGGATCGGAAAAGCAATAGCTTCTTGTCTTATAAATAGATATGGCGCGCGTGTTGTCGGACTTGCACGAGGCTTTGAAAGATTGCAGGAAGTAAAGGCGGAGCTTGGCGAGAGCTTTATACCGTATCCCCTGGACGTTACCTCGCAAAGCGGTTGGGGCGAGCTTTTTTCCTATCTTGTAAATAACAGAATTAAGGTATCCGCTTTAATCAACTGTGCAGGTGCGCTACCCGAATTTAAGTCGTTTGATAAAACCGAAATCGACGAGCTTGAAAATATTGTTAAACTCAATTTTCTTTCCTGTGCGTATGCCTACAAAGCAATCGAGCCTATTCTTGATGATGGGGCAGCAGTCGTTAACGTGTCAAGCGCCTCGGCACTTTGTCCGTTTGGCGGCGTGAGTACATATACCTCGACAAAGAGTGCCTTGAACGCGTTCACAACCGCACTTGCCTGTGAAAGAAGCGATATTAGCTTTTCGTCCGTTTTGCCGGGCTTTGTGAAAACCGACATAATGAAAAACCAACAAATTTCGGGCAAGGAAGCGCGTTTAGTGCGCTCGTTTAGCGCGGATGCCGATAAGGTGGCGCGCAAAATAGTTAACCGTGTAAGAAGGCGCAAGAAAAGAATTGTCGTTGGCAAGGACGCAAGACTGCTTAGCTTTCTTTACCGCACCTTCCCCAAAGCCGCCCCGCGGTTTATCACTTGGTTTTTGAAAAAATCGGGGCTTGAGCTTTTTTCTAAAATTTAATCATTTGCCAAGCCCTGTGTGAATAAAACCGAATTAAACAAGCGGGATGGAGTACCCCTTCCTATAACCTATAAACAACAAAAAGCGCGACAATGTGTCGCGCTTTTTACGTTTGCAAATGTTTTTTGATTTGATTTTTATAGATTTTTAAGCCTTTTTAATAGTTCCTTGAAATTGTCGGATAACTCACACTTCCCCGCCTCCTTTGTGCAAAGGGAGGTGTCAGCTTGCTGACGGAGGGATTGGCGCTTTGTAGCTTAGCTTAATTTTTCAAG
>JBGVIN010000105.1:0-24602 GCA_045123255.1 Eubacteriales bacterium | reverse complement strand
TTTTGTGCCTTGGCGAGGATATGCACGATAGCGGAGAATCAAAGTCGAAGGCGTTTTTGGAGCTTTCTTGTGCTCAAAAGGAGCTTCTTAAAAGAGTAACGGCGGCGAATGAAAATACGGCGATGGTGTTATTTACGGGAAGGCCGCTTGTTTTGACGGAGGAAAGCAAAATTGCAAGTGCGATTTTGAACGTATTCTTCCCTGGCACAGAGGGAGGTAACGCGATAGCGAACCTGCTTTTTGGAAACAGCGTGCCGTCGGGCAAGCTCACAATGTCCTTTCCACATAACGTTGGACAATGCCCTGTGTACTATAACCATTTCTTAACGGGCAATTACCGCACTGATGATACAAAGAGAATGGTGTTTAAGTCCTGTTATATTGACGGACCTAATAAGCCGCTTTATCCGTTTGGCTACGGTCTTTCTTATACCGAATTTGAATATAGCGA
This sequence comes from Eubacteriales bacterium, assembly GCA_045123255.1. Classification (GTDB taxonomy): domain Bacteria; phylum Bacillota; class Clostridia; order Oscillospirales; family CAG-272; genus RGIG2000. The sequence continues at coordinate 24,151 of JBGVIN010000105.1, read as the reverse complement.
CCGTAAAATCGACAAGAATAAAATGGACGAAAACGGCAAAATCACAGCGTCTGTTAAGGTGAAAAACGTTGGTAAATATAAGGGTAAGGAAACCGTTCAGCTATACATTCAAGACCTCTTTGGCTCGGTGGTAAGACCTGTGAAGGAGCTTCGCGACTTTAAGAAAATTGAGCTTGACGTGGGCGAGGAAAAAACGGTTGAGTTTGAAATTACGACTGAAACTCTTGCGTTTGTTGGCGCGGATTTACAAAGAAAAGCGGAGAAGGGCAGGTTCCGTATCTTTATCGGAGAAAGCAGTGAAATAACTTATTTCGATGAGTTTGAGCTGGTGTAAAATCAAGCGAAAATGAATAATAACTGAATAAATTCAGCGGATTTTAAGGTGTAAATCTATTAAAAAGCACCCAAAAATCCGCTTTTTTATCGCTTTTTTGGAAAAAACTCATCTTGTAAGCGGAGTTGAAAATATCCTTGAAATCTCGAAAAATGCCTATATAATAGTATCTATATATAATAAGGAAGAAAAAATCAAAAACTCAAAAATGGGCAATTTGTGCAAGTATACGAAATTTTAGGTTAAAAACAATAAAAAACGCCCACAAAACGCTTAAAACCCCCTCTAAATTTGAAAAAATCCGGTATATTTTCGTCAAAATATACAAAAATGCCCATATTTTTGGCGTTTGACAAAAATAACTTTTGACAAAAAAATAAAAAAATGTTGACATTTTCCTATATATATGATAAAATATCTTCGCTTAGTGCGCGAGGAAGCGAAAGGTTGCTTCAAATGTCCTACTGCTATGGCGTTTGAAGGGAATTTTCGTGGAGTGCATTCGATTCACAGAGCGCTAAATGCAGCAAAGTGTATCTCCCGCCAACAAAGGCTTGGCGCCACTTGCTTGCATCCTACCGAACCATCTCACGGTTCGGATTTGTTAAGCAGGTGAAGGAAACACACGGGACGGTGTAAGAGCAAAAAGTCCCCGAATATTTCTAACAAGGAGGAAAGCAACATGGCAGTAAATGAAAAGATCAGAGTAAGAATTAAGGGTTACGACCACAAGCTCGTTGACTCAGCATCTGAAAAGATCGTTGATGCAGCTAAGAGAAACGGCGCACAGGTATCAGGTCCTATTCCGCTTCCAACCGAAAAGGAGATTATCACAATTCTCCGTGCGGTTCACAAGTACAAGGACAGCCGTGAGCAGTTCGAACAGCGCACACACAAGAGACTCATTGAAATCGTTAAGCCATCTAAGAAGGCTCTCGACGCTATCATGACTCTCGAACTTCCAGCAGGCGTTGAAATCGAAGTTAAGCTTTAATTCACGCAAGCAAACAAGCCAAACCCCACCGAGCAGTAGCAGCTTACAGTTACTCACAAGCGTAAGTCTATGATGACGGTACGGTCAAGTTGACGTGTCGGCGGCTCCGACTAAATCAAAGCGTCAACCAATAACCATAATATGGAGGAAAGCAAAATGAAAAAAGGAATTATCGGTAAGAAGCTCGGTATGACACAGATCTTCGCTGACAACGGCGCAGTTATTCCTGTTACAGTTATCGAGGCCGGTCCTTGTGTGGTTACACAAAAGAAGACCACAGAAACAGATGGATACAACGCTATCCAGGTTGGATACGAGGACGTATCCGCAAAGCACGTAAACAAGCCAGCTAAGGGACACTTTGAAAAAGCAGGTGTTCAAGCTAAGAAGCACCTCAAGGAGTTCAGACTTGAGAATGCAGCTGACTACAACGTAGGCGACGTAATAGCAGCCGATACCTTCGCAGCAGGCGACAAGGTCGACATTACAGGCATTACAAAGGGCCACGGTTACTCAGGTGCAGTTAAGAGATGGGGTCACCACATGCTTCAAGCAACTCACGGTACAGGTCCAATCCACCGTCAAGTTGGTTCAATGGGTGCTAACTCAACACCATCAAGAGTTTTCAAGAACAAGAAGATGGCAGGTCAGTACGGTAACGAGCAAGTTACAATACTTAACCTCGAAGTAGTAAAAGTTGACGCAGAGAAGAACCTTATCGCTGTTAAGGGCGCAGTTCCAGGCGCTAAGAACGGTATCGTAGTTCTTCGCAACAGCGTAAAAGCATAATCAAAGGAGGAATAAACAATGCCAAGTATTAAAGTTGTAAATATGACTGGCGCAGAGGTTGGAGAAATCGCATTATCCGACGTAATCTTCGGCGCAGAAGTTAACGAGGCTGTCCTCCATGCTGCAGTGAGAACATACCTTCTCAACCAAAGACAGGGTACACAGTCAACACTTACAAGAAGCGAGGTTTCAGGTGGCGGTAGAAAGCCATGGAGACAAAAGGGAACAGGTAGAGCAAGACAAGGCTCAACACGTTCACCACAATGGACACACGGCGGTATCGCACTCGGTCCAAAGCCACGCTCATATACAAAGAAGCTTAATAAGAAGGTTAAGCAAATCGCTATGTTCAGCGCACTCAGCGCTAAGGTAGCAAACAACGAAATGGTAGTTGTAGATGCAATCGTAGCAGAAAGCTACAAGACAAAGGTTATGGCAAATATGCTTGCAGCAATCGGCTCAGGCAAGAAGGCTCTCGTAGTTCTCGATGCTAAGAACGATATGGTTGTTAAGTCACTTGCTAACATCCCTGGCGTTAAGGTTGCTTACACAAACACACTTAACGTTTACGACATCCTCAACTGCAACACGATAGTATTTGCACAAGCTGCAGTACAGAAATTAGAGGAGGTATATGCGTAATGAAATTCGCTCAGGATATAATCCTCAAACCAGTAATTACTGAAAAGTCAATGGATGGTATCGCAAACAAGAGATACACATTCAAGGTTGCAAGCGACGCAACAAAGCCTGAAATTGCAAAGGCAGTTGAAGAGCTTTTCGGCGTTGAGGTTGCAAAGGTTAATACAATAAATATGAAGAAAAAGCCAAAGAGACTTGGATACCACTTCGGTTACACATCCGAATGGAAGAAAGCTATCGTAACACTTACAGCTTCTTCAAAGGAAATCGAGTTCTTCAACGGCTTGAACTAATGTGGGAGGTAAGCTAAAATGGCAACAATGAAATATAAGCCCACGACACCGTCAAGAAGACATATGTCAGTTGCTTCTTTCGACGAGGTTACAAAGTTCACACCTGAAAAGAGCTTAATCGAAACAAAGAAGAAGCACGCAGGTCGTAACAGCTACGGCAAAATCACAGTTCGTCATCACGGTGGCGGAAACAAGCAAAAGTACAGACTTATCGACTTCAAGAGAGAAGAAGGCAAGGCAACTGTTATCGGTATCGAGTACGACCCTAACAGAACATCCTACATCGCACTTCTCGAAAATGAAGAAGGCAAGAAGAGCTACGTTATCGCTCCTCTCGGTGTAACAGACGGCGACGTTCTTTACTCCGGAGCTGACGCAGATATCAAGCCGGGTAACACACTTCCTATTGAAAACATTCCAGTAGGTACAATTATCCACAACATTGAGCTCTACCCTGGTAAGGGCGGTCAGCTCGCTCGTACAGCAGGTGCGCAAGCACAGCTTATGGCTAAGGAAAACGGCATGGCACAGGTTCGTCTCCCATCCGGTGAGGTTAGACTTGTTCGTCTTGACTGTAAGGCTACAATCGGTCAAATCGGTAACATCGAGCATGATACCATTAAGATCGGTAAGGCTGGTAAGACACGTCACATGGGCATCCGCCCAACAGTACGCGGTTCTGTAATGAACCCATGCGATCACCCTCACGGTGGTGGTGAAGGTAAGTCACCTGTTGGTCGTCCAGGACCTGTTACTCCTTGGGGTAAACCTGCTCTTGGTTACAAGACCAGAAATAAGAAGGCAAGAACCAACAAATACATCGTTAAGAGAAGAAACGGTAGATAAGGGAGGAAGACACAATGAGCAGAAGTTCGAAAAAGATGCCTTACGTAGAAGAAAAGCTCTTCACACGTGTAGAAGCTATGAACGCAAAAGGCGAAAAGAAAGTTTTGAAGACCTGGTCACGTTCTTCAACAATTTTCCCGGAGTTTGTTGGACACACAATCGCTGTTCATGACGGCAGAAAACATGTTCCGGTATATGTAACCGAAGATATGGTAGGCCACAAGCTCGGTGAGTTTGCGCTTACAAGAACATTCAAAGGTCACGCAGGATCAAAAACATCTAATAACGGTAAATAATAGGAGGCTAACATCTAATGGAAGCAAAAGCATACCTTTATGATGTTCGCATCGCTCCTCGCAAAGTTCAAATCGTTCTTGACCTCGTTCGTGGCAAGGATGTAGAAATGGCGGCAGCTATTCTTAAGAACACACCAAAAAGAGGTGCTGAGATTCTTGAGAAGGTTCTCGCAAGCGCAGTAGCGAATGCTGAAAACAATCATAACATGGACAAATCAAAACTTTATGTTTCAAAGTGCTTTGTAACACCCGGTAGCCATATGCTCAAAAGAGTAATGCCAAGAGGTAAGGGAAGCGCTAACAGAATATTAAAAAGAACAAGCCACATCACAGTTGCAGTGGCAGAGAAAGAGTAAAGGAGAGTCGACTATGGGACAGAAAGTAAACCCACATGGATTGCGCGTTGGCGTAATTAAGAATTGGGATTCAAGATGGTACGCTTCTGACGAAAAGTTCGGCGATATCCTTGTATCTGACTATAACTTGAGAGAGCATCTCAAGAACAAGCTTTTATCAGCTGGTATTTCAAAGATCGAAATCGAAAGAGACGCTAAGGAAACCGTAAAGGTATTCATTCACTGTGCAAAGCCGGGTATGATTATCGGTAAGGGCGGCTCTGAAATCGATAAGATCAGAGAAGACGTTGAAAAGCAAACAGGCAAAAAGGCTGTTGTAAACGTTGTTGAGGTTAAGCCAGTTGACCTCGACGCTCAGCTCGTTGCAGAGAGCATCTGCAGCCAGCTCGAAAGACGTATCGCATTCCGTCGTGCAATGAAGCAAGCAATCGGCAGAACAATGCGTCTTGGCGCTAAGGGTATTAAGATCGCTTGTAGCGGTCGTCTTGCAGGCGCTGAAATCGCTCGTACAGAGCAATACCACGAGGGTACAATTCCGCTTCAAACAATCAGAGCTGACATCAACTACGGTTTTTGGGAAGCAAATACAACTTACGGTAAGATAGGCGTTAAGGTTTGGATCTACAAGGGTGAAATTCTTTCTGAGGTTAATAAGACCACTGAGGAAAAGAAGGACAGACCAAGAAGAAGATTCAACAAGGACGAGAGCGGCCGTAACAATGCACGCAGAGCACCACGTGCTCCTAAGAATACCGAAGGAGGCGAGCACTAATGTTAATGCCAAAAAGAGTTAAATACAGACGTGTACAAAGAGGCCGCCTTAAGGGTAAAGCTTCACGCGGAAATACGGTTACAAACGGTCAATACGGCCTTGTTGCTTGTGAGCCAGCTTGGATCACAGCTAACCAAATTGAAGCAGCACGTATTGCTATGACAAGATACATTCGTCGTGGCGGTCAGGTTTGGATTAAGATATTCCCTGACAAACCAATCACAGAAAAGCCTGCTGAAACTCGTATGGGTTCAGGTAAAGGTTCACCTGAGTATTGGGTAGCCGTTGTTAAGCCGGGCAGAGTATTGTTCGAAATGGACGGCGTTTCCGAGGAAATTGCAAGAGAGGCTATGCGTCTCGCTATGCACAAGCTCCCTATCAAATGTAAGTTTGTAGCTAAGGAGCAAAACGAGGCAGAGGAGGAATAAGGCTGTGAAAACAACTGAAATTAGAAATTTGAGTGTAGCTGAGCTTGAAAAGAAACTTAAAGAACTCAAAGAAGAACTCTTTAATCTTCGTTTCCAACACGCAATCAACCAGCTTGAAAATCCTCATAAGATCGCTGATGTTAAAAAAGACATCGCTCGCGTAAAAACCATTCTCAACGAGAAGAATGCGTAATGGAGGAAAATGAGTTATGACAGAAACACGTAACCTCAGAAAGACAAGAGTTGGTATTGTTGTTAGCAACAAGATGGACAAGACAATTGTTGTTGCTGTAAGAGATAACGTAAAGCATCCTGTATACAGCAAAATCATCAAGAGAACAACAAAAATTCACGCTCATGACGAAAACAACGAGTGCTCAATCGGCGACATCGTTGAAGTAATGGAAACAAGACCTCTCTCAAAGACAAAGAGATGGAGACTTGTTCAAATCGTAGAAAAAGTTAAATAATCTAATCCTTTATGAGGGTACATTATTAAAATAGAATGTGCCGAAGTTTAGGGAAACCTTATTAGGAGGATAAAGAAAGTGATTCAGCAAGAAAGCAGAATGAAGGTTGCCGACAACACAGGCGCTAAAGAGCTTCTTTGCATCAGAGTACTCGGCGGTACCGGTAGAAGATATGCTAACATCGGTGACGTTGTAGTTTGCTCAGTTAAGAAGGCAGCTCCGGGCGGCATTGTTAAGAAGGGCGACGTTGTTAAGGCTGTAATCGTTAGATCAGCAAAGGGTGTTCGCCGTGCAGACGGTTCATACATCAAGTTCGACGAGAATGCAGCAGTTATTATTAAAGAAGACAAAACACCAAGAGGAACACGTATCTTTGGCCCAGTGGCAAGAGAACTTCGTGAAAAGGAATACACAAAGATTCTTTCTCTTGCACCGGAAGTACTTTAATCGGAGGTAAATGATAATGAAGAAAATGCACATTAGACGTGATGACACAGTTATCGTTATCTCAGGTGACGATAAGGGTGTTAAGGGCAAGGTTATTGCTGTAAGCCCAGAAGAAGGCAAGGTTATTGTTGAGGGAGCAAACATTGTTTCCAAGCACCAAAAGCCAAGAAGACAAGGCGAAACAGGCGGCATTCTTAAGGTAGAAGGCGCTATGTACGCTTCAAAGGTACAATTAGTATGCTCAAACTCAAAGTGCGCTAAGTACAACAAGGGCACAAGAGTTAAGCACGCCGTAGTAGACGGCAAAAAGGTTCGCGTTTGCGCTAAATGCGGCAAAGAGATTTAATTAGGAGGTAACTGAAGATGTCAAGAATGAAAGAAATATATAACAACGAAGTTGCTCCTGCTCTTATGGCTAAGTTCGCATACAAGAGCTCAATGCAAATTCCACGCTTCAACAAGATCGTTATCAACGTTGGCGCTGGTGATGCAAAAGACAACGCAAAGGTAATCGATAAGATTATTGAAGAAATTTCACTCATCGCAGGTCAAAAGGCAGTTCCAACATACGCAAGAAAGAGCGTAGCTAACTTTAAGCTCCGTGAGGGCGTAAAGATTGGTGCAAAGGTTACACTTCGTGGCGAGAGAATGTACGAATTTATGGACAGACTCTTCACATTTGCACTCCCAAGAGTACGTGACTTCAAGGGTATCAACGCAAACGGCTTTGACGGACGCGGTAACTACTCAATGGGTCTTAAGGAACAGCTCATATTCCCTGAAATCGAATATGATAAGGTTGACAAGATCCGCGGTATGGATATCACATTCGTTACAACTGCTACAACAGACGAAGAAGCAAAAGAGCTCCTCACACTTATGGGCGCTCCATTCGCGAAATAATTAGGAGGTTGACTGAAGATGGCTAAGAAAGCTATGGTGCTTAAACAGCAAAAGACACAAAAGTATTCAACAAGAGAATACAACCGTTGCAAAATCTGCGGCAGACCTCACGGTTATCTCCGTAAGTACGGCGTTTGCCGTATCTGCTTCCGCGAGCTCGCTTATGCCGGTGAAATCCCAGGCGTAAGAAAGGCAAGCTGGTAATTTAATTATTAAAAAATAACGAATACAAAGAGTATTCACTCCAATCTAACCGAAAGGAAACGAAAGTTTAACCATCGGTAAGCGGCCGACTTTAAGTCGGCAGCAAAGCTTGGTGCCTTGCATAATTAGGAGGAAAATAAAATGCAAATTTCAGACGTAATTGCAGATATGCTTACAAGAATTAGAAATGCAAGCAATGCAAAACACGAAACAGTTGATGTTCCTGCTTCAAACATGAAGAAGGCAATCGCTGACATCCTTCTCGAAGAGGGATACATTAAGGCAGTTTCCGTTATCGAAGACGGCAAACAAGGCGTAATCAGAATCACACTCAAGTATGATGGAAAAGCAAAGGTTATTCACGGTATTAAGAGAGTTTCTAAGCCAGGTCTTAGAATTTACTCAAACTGTGAGGATATGCCAAAGGTTATGAATGGCCTCGGCATTGCTATTGTTTCCACATCAAAGGGCATTATGACAGACAAAAAGGCTAGACGTGAAAACGTTGGCGGCGAAGTTCTCGCATTTGTTTGGTAATACGGGAGGTAACGAATATGTCAAGAATAGGAAGAGCTCCAATCAATGTTCCTGCAGGCGTTACTGTAACAATCGATGCTGCTAACAGCGTTATTACCGTAAAAGGCCCAAAGGGTGAGCTTACACAAAATTATCACGCAAGAATGAACGTTGCTTGCGAAAACAACGTGATTTCTGTTACTCGTCCAAGCGACGAAAAGGAAGACCGCGCACTTCACGGTCTTACAAGAACTCTTATCTACAATATGGTTGTAGGTGTAACTGAGGGCTACTCAAAGAAGCTCGAGGTTAACGGTGTTGGTTACAGAGTTGCAATGCAAGGCAAAGCACTCAACTTGACACTCGGCTATTCACACCCTGTTGTTGTTGACGCTCCAGAGGAAATCACCTTTGAAACTCCTGATGCTAACACAATCATCATTAAGGGTATCAACAAGCAGGTTGTTGGTGAAACAGCAGCTTTCGTTCGTTCAAGAAGAGCTCCTGAACCATACAAGGGCAAGGGTATTAAGTATGTAGGCGAAAAGATTCGCCGTAAATCCGGTAAGACCGGCAAATAATGAAAGGAGAGGAAAAAGATGGTATCAAGAAAAGATAGCAACGCTCAAAGACTTAAGAGACACGCAAGAGTTCGCGGAAAGATTTCCGGTACTGCTCTTCGTCCACGTCTTTGCGTTTACCGTTCAAACAAGAACATTTCATGCCAAATCATTGATGATGAGGCAGGCGTAACCCTCGTTTCCGCTTCTACCATGGAGGCCGGATTTGAAGGTATCGGCAGCAATAAGGAAGCAGCTAAGAAGGTTGGCTTAATGATTGCTGAAAAAGCACTCGCAAAGGGAATCGACACAGTTGTATTTGACCGTGGCGGTTATGTATATCACGGACGTGTATCAGAGCTTGCAGAAGGCGCAAGAGAAGGCGGCTTGAAGTTCTAATCGAGCTTTAGCAAGAATTCTGGTTTGTACACTGTTTAAGTTAATTAAACAAATAGAGGAGAAATTAAAATGTCTAAGAAAATTGACGCAGCTACTCTTGATCTTCAAGAGAAGATGGTTGCACTCAACCGTGTATCAAAGACAGTAAAGGGTGGTCGTATCGCTCGTTTCACAGCTCTTATGGTTGTTGGCGATGGCAACGGTCACGTTGGTTACGGTCTTGGTAAGGCAGCCGAGGTTCCTGACGCAATCCGCAAGGGTATCGAGGATGCTAAAAAGAATATGATCGAAGTATCAATTAAGGATACAACAATTCCTCACGAGGTTATCGGTAAGTTTGGTGCAGGTACTGTACTTCTTAAGCCGGCTTCACTCGGTACAGGAATTATCGCAGGCCAAACAGTTCGTGCTGTTTTAGAGCTTGCAGGTATTAAAAATATCAGAGCAAAGAGCCTTCGTTCAAACAACAAGACAAATGTTGTTAAGGCAACGTTTGAAGGTTTGAAGCAGCTCCGTAGCGTTGAAGAAGTTGCTAAGACTCGTGGCATTGCCACTGAGAAGGTTTTAGGTTAAGGAGGTCTATAAGATGGAAAACGTAAAGGTTACACTCGTAAAGAGTCTTATAGCTTGCAAGCCTAACCAAATTGCAACTGCAAAATCTCTTGGCCTTACCAAGATTGGTAACAGCATCGTTTGTGCAAACGATCAGGTTTTGGCAGGCAAAATCAAGGTTATCTCACACCTCGTAAAGGTAGAAAACGTATAACCGAAGGCTGCCAAAGGGCAGAAATTGGTTGAAAACAATCAATCCTAAAAATCAATTTCAAAAGGAGGAAAAAAACATGAAGCTCCACGAACTTTCACCAGCTGCAGGCTCAGCTAAAGCAGCATGGCGCAAGGGTAGAGGTCCGGGCTCTGGTAACGGTAAGACAGCAGGTAAGGGTCACAAGGGTCAAAACGCGCGTTCAGGCGGAGGAGTAAGACCGGGATTTGAAGGCGGTCAGCTCCCACTTTACAGAAAACTTCCTAAAAGAGGATTTAACAATAAATTTGCAAAGGAATATGCAACAGTTAATGTTAGCGATCTTAACAAATTTGAAAACGGCGCGACAGTAAATCTTGAAATACTTGTTAACTGCGGTATCGTTCGTAAAGAATACGACGGACTTAAAGTGCTTGGTAACGGCGAGCTCACAAAGAAGCTCAACGTTGAGGCTAAGGTTTTCACAGCGACAGCTAAAGAGAAAATCGAAGCAGCAGGCGGAAATGCTGAGGTGAAATAATTATGTTCAAAACCTTAGCTAACGCTTGGAAAATTGCTGATTTAAGACAAAAGCTCTTATTCACAATTCTTATCATTCTTTTATACAGAATAGGTGCGGCTATTCCTGTTCCATTTGTAAGTGCTATTACAATTGAATCAGGTACAACGTTCGAATTCCTTAACACCTTATCAGGTGGTGCATTCGAGCAAGCTTCACTCTTTGCACTTGGTGTATCACCATACATCACTGCATCAATCGTTATTCAGCTTTTAACAGTTGCAATCCCTGCACTTGAAAGACTCTCAAAAGAGGGTGAAGAGGGAAAGAAGAAGATTACACAAATCACAAGATACATCACAATTGCAATTGCAGTTGTAACAGCTCTTGGTTACTACTTCCTTCTCAAGTACAACGGCGCTCTCGGCTCATTTATTTCAGTTGAAAGCGAAGGCTGGGGCAAGGTTCTTAACTGGCTCCTCGCTATTGTAATCGTTGCTTGCTACTGCGCAGGCTCATCAATCACTATGTGGCTCGCAGAAAGAATTAACGATAAGGGTATCGGCAACGGTATTTCTGTTATCCTCTTTGCAAACATTGTATCACGTGCTTTGCCACTCTTCACAAGATTTGTAAATATGTTCCAAACAGAAATCGGCAAGCTTGGTATTCCATCAACAGGTCTTGGTCAAGACGTTAACCCGGATGGCACAATTAAGCCACTTCCCGGTGTTGAAATCGCACCAAATGCATTCCCATTTGGCTCTATCATCTTCACAATCTTCGTTCTCGTTGGACTTCTCGCTATGATGTGGTTCATTATCTTCATCTCCGATAGCGAAAGAAGAATTCCTGTTCAGTACGCTAAGAGAGTGGTTGGTAGAAAGATGTTCGGAGGACAAAACTCCAACATTCCACTTAAGCTTAACATGGCAGGCGTTATGCCTATCATCTTCGCAAATGCAATCATTACAATTCCTGCAATGATTTCACAGTTCATCCCAACGACAAAGGTTGACGAGGTAACTGGTGATACAATGGCAAGACAACCGTGGTTCCAGATAGTTAAGGTGTTCTCAAGCGGACACTGGTTCTACTGCTTGCTCACGTTCGTTTTGATTCTCGCGTTTGCATATTTCTACGTTGCTATTTCCTTCAACCCAACAGAGGTTGCAGGTAATATCCAAAAGAACGGTGGCGCTATTCCTGGTATTCGTCCGGGTAAGGCAACATCCACCTTCATTCAAAAGGTTCTTTCAAAGATTACCTTTATCGGTGCTTTGGCACTTTCAGTAATTTCAGTAATTCCGCTTCTCATTCACGTTGCTTTGACAATCTTGAGAAACAACTTTGATGTAAATATCGCATTCTGGGCATTCAGCTACCTTGGTGAGCTTGCTACAATCGGTACATCAATCATCATCGTTGTAGGCGTTGTTCTTGAAATCGTAAGAGAGATGGAAGCACAAATGACAATGCGTCATTACAAGGGATTCCTTGGTTAATAAGGAGAAACTATGACAAAGAATCTTAAGATGATTTTCCTTGGCGCCCCAGGGGCTGGCAAGGGAACACAATCAGACATAGTCGCCGAGAAGTATGGTATTCCTACCATATCAACAGGCGTTATGATTAGAGAAGCAATTAAAAACAATACTGAAATGGGTATCGTCGCTAAGGCATATACCGAGAAGGGTGCTTTGGTGCCTGACGAGGTTGTTATCGGCATTATTGCTGAGCGCTTAGCAAAGGATGACTGCCAAAACGGCTTCATTCTCGACGGCTTCCCAAGAACAGTTCCGCAAGCTGAGGCGCTTGACAAAATGGGAGTTGGTATCAACTGCGTTGTCAGCCTTGAGGTTGCAGACGAAAAGATTGTTGAACGTATGAGCGGCAGACGTGTCTGCGCAAAGTGCGGTGCTTCTTACCACATCTTATATAATCCATCCGCGAATGGCGCCGACTGCGATAAATGCGGCGAAGCGCTTTCAATTCGTAAGGATGATGCTCCGGAGGTTGTTCTTGATAGACTTAACGTTTATCACAACCAAACAGAGCCACTTAAGGATTTCTACGGCAAAAAGGGCGTACTCGTTTTAGTTGAGGGTCAAGAAGAGGTTAAGGATACAACCGCTCTTACTCTTAAAGCAATTGAGGATGCAATTAAGTAATTATGATTCAGTTGAAAACACCTGAGCAAATTGAGATAATGAAGGTCGCAGGTAGAATTACAGGCGAAGCATTACTCGTTGCAAAGGAATTTATCAAGGAAGGCATAACAACCAAGGAAATTGATGATAAAATTCGTACGTATATCAAGAAATGTGGTGCAAAGCCAACATTTCTTGGTTACGGTGGATTCCCGGGCAGTGCGTGCATAAGCATAAACGAAGAGGTTATACACGGTATTCCCTCACATTCAAAGGTGCTTAAAAACGGCGACATCGTGAAAATCGACGTCGGCGCACAGTGGAAGGGATTCACAGGCGACAGTGCAGCGACTTTTGCAGTCGGTGAAATATCCGAAAATGCAAAAAAGCTCATTAAAACGACCGAAGAATGCTTCTTTAAGGGCATTGAGGCAATTGAAAAGGCTGAAAATCCAAGAATTGGAGATCTCGGCTTTGCGATTGCAAGCCACGCTCACCAAAACGGCTTTTCCGTTGTTGAGCAGTACACAGGACACGGAGTCGGCAAGGAGCTTCACGAGGATCCAAACGTTCCAAACTACGGAACATCAGGACGTGGAGTCAGAGTCTACCCCGGTATGACCTTAGCAGTTGAGCCTATGATTAACGAGGGCACAAAGGCAGTAAGAGTACTTAAGGACGGATGGACGGTTGTTACCGCCGACGGTAAGCTTTCCGCTCACTACGAGCATAGCATAGCCGTTACAAATAACGGTATCATTCTTTTGACTAAGGTTGATTAAACCTAAATAAAGGCTCGTCATCGCGGCTGATTTATGATGGGCTGAATTATTCCGACGGCTCGCTCGTTACTTCGAGCCACGGACTGAACCAAAATACCCGAAGAAATTTTGAGAGGATTATATGGGAAAAGAAAACGTAATGGAATTTGAAGGCATCGTAACGGAAGCACTTCCTAACGCGACCTTCAAGGTTAAACTGCCAAATGGGCACATAATTACAGCCCATATTTCAGGCAAATTAAGATTAAATTATATAAGAATATTGCCAGGTGACAAGGTTACCGTAGAGGTTTCGGTTTACGACCTCACAAAGGGACGCATCACATGGCGCGCTAAATAAGAAAGGTGGTTTTATAATGAAAGTAAAGCCTTCCGTAAAGAAAATCTGTGATAAGTGCAAGATTATTAAGAGAAAAGGTACCGTTATGGTTATCTGCGAAAATCCTAAGCACAAACAGAGACAGGGCTAATTCTAACCAAACCGAAAAGGAGAAAACAAATGGCTCGTATAGCTGGTGTTGACATTCCGAACGCAAAACGTGTTGAAATCGCTTTAACATATATTTACGGTATCGGATTAAAGAGCGCACAGGACATTCTTGCTAAGACAGGTATCAATCCTGACACACGCGCTAAAGATTTGACTGAAGATGAAATCGCGAAGCTTCGTGAGGAAATCGAAACAAATTACAAGGTAGAAGGTGAACTCCGCCGTGAGGTTGCCCTCAACATTAAGCGTCTGGTTGAAATCAACTGCTACCGCGGTACCAGACACAGAAAAGGTCTTCCTGTAAGAGGACAAAGAACAAAGACAAACGCAAGAACTCGTAAGGGTCCTGCAAAGACAATAGCTAACAAGAAGAAATAAGGAGTGTAGCTAAATGGCAGAAAAGAGAGTAACTAAAAAACGCCGTGAGCGCAAAAATATTGAAAAAGGCGCTGCACACATCTGCTCAACCTTTAATAACACAATCGTTACCATCACAGACGTAGCTGGAAACGCTGTTTCTTGGGCATCTGCTGGTGAGCTTGGTTACAAGGGTTCCAGAAAATCTACACCATTTGCTGCACAAATGGCTGCTGAAGCTGCAGCTAAGGCCGCAATGGAACACGGCATGAAAACTGTAGAAGTTTATGTAAAAGGCCCAGGTCAGGGTCGTGAATCTGCAATCCGCGCGCTTTCCACAGCAGGACTTCAGGTTACTATGATTAAAGACGTAACTCCAATCCCACACAATGGTTGCAGACCACCAAAACGCAGACGCGTTTAATCTAATAGGAGGAACTAAAGATGGCAAGATATACAGGACCTTCATGCAAGCTTTGCCGTAGAGAAGGCACAAAGCTTTACCTCAAGGGTGAGCGTTGCCTTTCCGACAAGTGCGCACTTAACAGAAGAACATCTGCTCCTGGTCAGCACGGTGCTGCAAAGAAGAAGATGACTGAGTACGGTATGCAGCTTCGTGAAAAGCAGAAGGCAAAAAGATATTACGGTGTTCTTGAGAAGCAATTCAAGAACTACTATGTAAAGGCCGACAATCAAGATGGTATCGCTGGTGAGAACCTTCTCCGCCTTCTTGAAAGAAGACTTGATAACGTTGTATACAGAATGGGACTCGCAAACAGCCATAAGGAAGCTCGTCAGCTCGTGCTTCACGGCCACTTCACATTGAACGGTCACAAGGCTAACATCCCTTCAATACTCGTAAAAGTTGGTGACGTTGTTGCCGTTAAGGAAACAGACTCATCAAAGATTAAGGAACTCGTTGAAGCTATGGGTGAAAAGATTTCACCAAAGTGGCTTGAAATTGACAAGAACGCAGGAGTTGCTAAGGTTGTAGCAATGCCTGAGCGTGACGATATCGATTTCGAATTCAACGAGCAGCTCATCATCGAGCTTTACTCGAAATAATAACTCTTTGTCGACTGTACGCCTCCATTCACTTGGAGGTGTAGAGATCGCATCGGGCGTTTCTACCTCGGTATGGTTGACATCAATGTTATGTAAAATTATAACTTCCCATACGGCGGGAAAAGACCAATTGCATAATTTGAATTATAGGAGGGTTATTTAATTATGATGATAGAAATCGAAAAGCCGAATATTACTATAGTTAGCGAAAGCGAAGACGGCAAAAAAGGAAAATTTGTCATTGAACCACTCGAAAGAGGCTTTGGTACAACTCTTGGTAACTCACTCAGACGCGTGCTTTTAAGCTCCCTTCCCGGATGCGCTGTATCATCAATCAAGATTGACGGTGTTTTACACGAAATCTCAAGCCTTGACGGTGTTACAGAGGATGTTACCGAAATCGTACTTAACGTTAAGGGTATCGTTTCTAAGATTCATGGCACAGACAGCGTAAAGACTGTTTGCATCGACAAGGTTGGTCCTTGCGAGGTAACTGCAGGTGATATCACTCCTGACGCTGATCTTGAAATTTTCAATCCTGAGCTTCACATCGCTACACTTAGCGAGGGAACTCGTTTCTACATGGCGCTTACTTTTGAGCGCGGCAGAGGCTACGTTTCACAGGAAAAGAACAAGAATGATCATATAAAGAGCCAAATTCCGGTTGCTATCGGAACAATCTTTACAGATTCAATCTACACACCTGTTTACAACGTTAGCTACAACGTAGAAAATACAAGAGTTGGAAGCATCGCCGATTTTGACAAATTGACAGTAGAAGTAGAGACAAACGGCACCATTGGGGCAACTGATGCAATTTCATTAGCAGCCAAGATACTCAACGATCATTTCACATTGTTTGTTGACCTCTCAGAGGAGGCAAGAAACGCTGAAACTATGGTTGAACGCGAAGAAACCAAGAAAGAAAAATATCTTGAAATGTCCGTTGATGATCTTGAGTTGTCTGTACGTTCATTCAACTGCTTGAAGCGTGCAGGCATCGACACCGTAGAGGACCTCATCAACCGCACAGAAGAGGATATGATGAAGTTCAAGAATCTCGGTAAGAAATCCCTCGATGAAGTAAAGAACAAACTTGAATCACTTGGCTTGGCCCTCAGAAAAGAAGAGGACTAAGACAATCTTTCGCCCATGTGGCATATAACCAAGCATAGCTTGGCAAAAAGAATCGGCAAAGGAGGACAAATCAATGCCAACAAGAAAGCTCGGCAGAACATCTGAACACAGAGTTGCAATGCTCCGTGGTATGGTTACATTGCTTCTTGAAAAGGGCTCAATCGAGACCACACTTCCAAGAGCAAAGGAACTTAGCAGTGTTGCTGATAAAATGATTACACTCGGCAAGAAGAACACTCTTGCTGCTCGTAGAGAGGCACTTGCATACATCACAAAGGAAGATGTAGTTAAGAAACTTTTCGACGTTATAGCTCCAAAATATGCTGATCGCGTAGGTGGCTATACACAAGTATACAAGCTCGGTCCAAGACGCGGAGACGCCGCTGAAATGGCTCTCATTAAGCTTGCTGACTAATTGAAGCTAAAAATAAGGCGCTACTTCGGTAGCGCCTTATTTTTATTAAAATATTACGTTTAATACGCATATAAGTGAAGAAAATATCAAAAATACACGCAAAGCATCGAAAAAAATCACTTAGTATTATAATATGAACATATGTGCAATAAATAAAATGTATAAAAAATAAAGAAAAAGCCCCGAATTTTACCGTTTTTAGGTGAAATGGGGCTTTTTAAATTAAATTTAACGAGCTACTTTATTATGCTTGAAGAATTTAGGTTAGCAGCTAACGCCGTTAACTACCTCGTACATTTCGTCGAAATAGTCGCTTCTTTCCTTGCAAATTGCTTTCATTTCTTCAATTTGCTCGCTTGTGAATGCGTCAAGGTCGCCGTCCTTCAATTTGTTCTTATACATTCTGTCAAGGATAAGCGCAAACTTGATTTCCATATGAGTTATCTTATCGTGACGTGAAATGATAACTACGTCGCTAACGCCTTGGAGTAAAAGCTCAACGGCTCTGTAACCGCACTTTGAAGCGAAGTTTCTGTCAACAAGAGTAGGGACACCGCCGCGAACGATGTGTGCAGGGCGAACGAATCTTGCTTCAATTCCTGTTTTTTCTTCGATTTCCTTTGTAAGACCCTCGGCAAACGGTCCGCCAAGACCCTCGGCAACTACAACTGTAAAGCTACGTCTACCATCGTTTCTTGCCTCAATCATCTTTGCAAAGAGTGCTTCCTTGTCAAATTCCTTTTCTTGAACCGCAACACCGATAGCATTAAGAGCAAGACCTGTTTCAATAGCGATATAGCCCGCGTTTCTGCCCATTACCTCGATAACCATGCAACGCGCGTGAGATTCACACGTGTCGCGAAGAGCATCGCCAAGGTGCATAACAGTGTTCATAGCGGTGTCGTAACCAACGGTAATATCGGATGCGGTAATATCGTTGTCAATTGTGCCCGAAACGCCGATGCAAGGAATACCGCGGATGCTAAGATCGGTAGCGCCTCTGAACGTGCCGTCACCGCCGATAGCAATAATGCCGTCAATATTGTGCTTCTTGCAGGTTGCAATAGCCTTTTGCATACCCTCCTCGTACTTGAACTCGTCGCAACGGTCGGAGTAGAGGAACGTGCCGCCTTTTGATTCAATGTCGCTAACGTCGTTCTTTGTGAGAGGACGAACTCTGTCGTGAATAAGGCCTGAATATCCGCCTAAAATACCAACAACCTCAACGCCACGGTTGATAGCCGCACAGGTAACGCTCTTGATAACCGCGTTCATACCAGGTGCGTCACCGCCTGAGGTTAAAATACCGATTTTTGTAAACTTCTTTTCCATTTTTATCTCCTTGAAATTCGCGTTCTAAATGATTTCAACGCTAATTTTCTATATTATAATAAATCACAGATATTTTAACATAATAATATTGTAAAATCAATACTTTTAGGTAAATTTAGGAAATCTTGTGATATTTTTTAGATATGTGAATAGTATTGTCATTTTGGGTAAATCATAAACAAAATAGGAGGTTTTTATGCTAAGATTTATATCAACTGTTTTAATTTCTGTGGCAACGTTTTTTACCCTTAATGCGATAATCCCAAGTGCGAGCGAAACACAAATTTACGATGCATGCGTCAGATTGCACGTTATAGCAAATTCAAATGATGACGGCGACCAGGAGCTAAAATTAAAGGTTAGAGATGCGCTGCTTGATAAAATAAGCTCATACGAGCTAAACGGCAGGGAAGAAGCACTTGCAAAAATAGAAAATGAGAAGGAAACGCTTGAAATGATAGCGAGTGAGGTTATTTCCAAGGAGGGCTACGATTACGGCGTTCAGCTCGAAATAGGCAAGGAAAGCTACCCGACGCGCAATTATGAGGACTTTTCACTGCCTGCGGGAAAATACACCTCAGTTAGGGTTAAAATAGGCGAAGCGGAGGGCGAAAATTGGTGGTGCGTCTTATATCCTCCGCTTTGCAATGCAGGAGCAGTAGCCTATGAAAACGGCGCGTATACCGACGTAGGATTGACGAAGGATCAATATAGCCTAATAACAGGTAACACAGGCGAATATAAGGTTAAATTCAAGCTTATTGAGGTCGCCGCGCAGCTTGCAGGGTTTGAATACTGAAAAAATGTACGGGATGCAAATTTAATTACCGCATCCCGTTATTTTTATATATCTATTGAAAATATCACGCAAAAGTAGTACAATATAAGGGTGGTGTGTTTGATTTCAATAAACACAAATTAGAAAGGAGTGAGAAATATGTTCGGTTACGTGCGCCCGTACGCGCCTGAGCTTTTAGTTAAGGATAACGAGCTTTACCGCGCAACGTATTGCGGTCTTTGCCGCACAATGGGTAAAACCACCGGCAAGCTTTCAAAGCTCGCATTAAGCTATGATTTTGTTTTTCTCGCTCTTTTAAGAATGGGTGTTAAGGGTGAGAAAATAGACGTTAAGCTTCGCCACTGTCCCGTCCATCCTATCAAAAAAATACCTATGATAGAGGTGAACGATGAGCTAACATACTGCGCTCGTACAACGTCAATTTTAACACGGTTAAAGCTCCGAGATAACGTCAATGACAGTCGCGGAATTTCACGTATAAAGGCAAAAATAGCGGGGGGAGTGTCTGTTTTCTTCAAAAAAACCGACAAATCCTTGCTCGAGCTTGAGGAAAAAACGGTGTCTTCGATTAACGAGCTGACAAGGCTTGAAAATGAAAATTCCGACTCGATTGACAAAACCTCGTCAACCTTCGGCACGCTTCTTGGCAATCTTGCCGCCCACGGAATAGATGGTGCAAGCGGACGAATATTATATGATATAGGCTATCACCTCGGTCGCTTAATTTACGTAATGGACGCAATTGACGATTTTGAGGATGACAAAAAAAGCGGCTCATTTAACGTTATAAAAAATGCATACGGTGACACGCTTGAAAATTCAACCCGCGAGGTGCTTAAATGCTCAATGCTTTTAGAGCTTGAAAAGCTATCACTTGGAGTTGAGCTTTTAGACCTTTTTAAGGCACAGGACTGTGAAAGAATTATCAAAAATATCGTCTACATAGGTCTGCCAAACGAAATAAAGCGCGTAATTTCGGGCGAAAAGCGCAAAAAGGAGCGAAAGCATCAGTAACCCGTAATAAAATAACTGTTTACAAACTAAAAAAAGTGTGGTAAAATAACCATACACTTGATATTAACCGATAAAAACGGAGGCATATAAATGAAAAATCCATACGAGGTGCTTGGCATTTCCCCGTCTGCTTCAAACGAAGAGGTCAGAGATGCATACAGAGCGCTTGCAAAAAAATATCATCCCGATAATTACGTTGACAATCCTCTTGCCGATATGGCAGAGGAAAAAATGAAGGAAATCAACTCCGCCTACGACGAAATTCTTCGTCAAAGAGCAGAGGCAAAAAATGGCGCAAATACCCAAAATAGCGACACAGGTCGCACAAAATACAACTATGGCACGTCGAATAATCCAAAATATGCAAGAATTAGATACGCAATAAACAACGGTGACGTAGCTACCGCAGAAACCCTTCTTAATGAGGTTGAGGAATCAATGCGCGATGCCGAGTGGTATTTTTTGAAGGGATGCGTTCTTCTTCACAGCGGATACGTTTTCGATGCCGTACGATACATTAACAAGGCGTGCAATATGGATCCTGAAAATGAGGAATATAAGGCTATGCTTGCAAATCTTCAAGCAAATTCCACCGCGCATACACAGCGCCCACCGCGCCAAGGTGTCGGCTGCAGCATTTGCGACATCTGCTCGGCTATAATTTGCATTGACTGCTTGTGCGGCAGATAAAATGAAAAAATCGAGAGAGGTTGCATTCCTCGGCATTATTTCAGCGCTTAGCGTCGTTATTTTGTTCCTCGGCGCACTCGTTGAGGCGCTTGATATTACGGCGGCGGTTTTTAGCGCGCTTATGCTTCTTATCGCTTGGCAGGAGCTAAAATACAAGGCGGTGCTTGTCTATCTTTCAACCGTCGTTATATCGTTCTTTTTTGTCGCGTTTAGCATTTTACCTGCGGTGGAGTATCTGATTTTCGGACTTTATCCTATCTTAAAGCCGCTTATTGAAAAAACGCCTAAGGTGCTTGCGTACGTTCTTAAAGGCGTATATATCGTGCTTGCAAGCGTGGGCAGTGTCCTCGCTATGTATCTGTTTGTCCCTGCCTCAATTGAAAAGACTTATATGATTGCCGTTTACATTTTGATGTTCGCCGCGGTAATAATTCTTTTTGATTTGCTTATAGCAAAATTCAAAAAATACTACGTTTTCAAGCTAAGACGGATTTTAAGAATTGATAGATTTTTCAGATGAAAGAGATTTTCTTGATTTTCAGTATGCAAAAATACACAAAAAACACGGACGAAAATCCGTGTTTTTATTTATTCTTACAATAATTTGCAAAAAAAGTTGACAACTTACTTTATATAATGTACAATTATTATGTATAGTTTTTTATATATAATAAGGACGGATAAAAATGTTTAGAAGTATGACTGCCTTTGGCAGAGCGAGAGAAACCGTTTGTGGCAAGGATGTAACCGCCGAAATTAAATCGGTTAACAACAGATACCTTGACTGCACGGTTAAAATCACAAAGCTTTATAGCTTTCTTGAGGAAAAAATCAAAAAATACCTTCTTGAAAAAGGCATTACAAGAGGTAAGGTTGAGGTTTATATTTCAGTTGACCAGCTTGAGCAGCAGGGAGTTGAAATAAACCTTGATACCGCGTACGCGCACTCGTACATAGAAGCACTTAAAAAGCTTCGCGATACGTTTGACTTAAAGGATGATATTTCCGTTTCGCGCGTTGCGATGAACAAGGATATTTTTACGGTTAAAAAGCCCGAGGACGATATTGAGGGTGACTGGGCGGACATCAAGGTTGTTCTTGATAAGGCGATAGACACCTTTCTTGAAAGACGAGAGCAGGAGGGCGAAAACCTCTATAAAAATATCGTTGAAAAAATCGATAACATCAAGGGATATCTTGAAATTATCGAGAAAAATTCCGAGAGCGATATAAAGGGCTATGCATCTAAGCTTGAGGACAGAATTTTGAAATTCTTGAACGATAATTCCGTTCAAATAGACGAGCAACGAATTTTAACGGAGGTTGCAATTTTTGCGGATAAGGTTGCAATCGACGAGGAGCTTGTGCGCTTAAACAGCCACTTCCAAGCATTTTACGGTATTGCCGAGTCTGGCGAGCCTGCGGGCAGAAAGCTTGATTTCTTGCTTCAGGAAATGAACAGGGAAACAAACACGATAGGCTCAAAGGCATCAAATACCGAAACGGCGCATTTGGTGGTTAATATTAAGAACGAGCTTGAAAAAATCAGAGAGCAAATTCAAAATATCGAGTAAAAATGAAGTTTGTAAATATCGGCTTTAACAATATGATTTTAGATACGCGCATTGTTGCCGTTATCTCGCCTGACTCCGCACCTGCAAAAAGAATGGTTGGCGAGGCAAAGGATAGCGCACGTATAATCGATTGCACGGGTGGCCGCCGCACAAAGTCAATAATAGTTACCGACACAGACCACGTAATACTATGTGCGCTTTCGTGCGAGGCACTTTATACACGATTAAACGAAAACAAAAATGACGATAATGGAGAAAGAATATGAGACGAGGACTTTTATTTATTGTTTCAGGTCCTGCGGGCAGCGGGAAGGGTACGGTTGTTAACCTGCTTGTGAAAAACCACCCCGAGATTTTTTTGTCTGTCTCCGCCACTACGAGAAATCCGCGCCCGGGCGAGGTGCACGGCGTTCACTATTACTATATTTCCAAGGAAGAGTTCGAAAATAGAATTGCAAGCGGTCAAATGCTTGAATATACAACGTATAGCGGTAACTACTACGGCACTCCCCTTAAGGAAATTGAGGAGGCGATGGCAAAGGGTAAGGACATTATCCTTGAAATCGAGGTTGACGGCGGTATGCAGGTTAAGGAAAAATTACCCGACTCCGCGGTTACTGTTATGCTCACTCCTCCAAACAAGGAGGTGCTTGAGGCGCGACTTCGCGGTAGAGGCACGGAAACTGAGGACGTTATTAGATGGCGTCTTGACCGTGCAAAGGAAGAAATCTTACTTCTTCCCAAATATGATTACTCGGTGGTGAACGAGGACGGCAAGAGTGAGGAATGCTCCGAGGCACTTTACAGAATTATCGAGGCGGAACATCAAAAAACCAAATACACAAAAAACATTATTGAAAAATTTATATAACATTACAAGGAGAAAATTATGCTTTATCCATCAATTCAAGAGCTTTTGAAATCAACAGAAAAGAACGGTCAGGAACGCTTAAACAAGTATTCCATCACTATGGTTACCGCTAAGTGCGCTCGCGTTATCACAAACGAGTACGCAGAGCAATGCTATCTTGCAAACAAGAAGGGCAAAAACGACGACGGCACAACCGTAAAGAAGGAATATAAGGACGAAAAGAGCGTAAAGAACGCACTTCGCGAAATGAAAGCGGGCGAATTTGAAATTTACCTTCCTGGTGAAGAGGGCTACGAGGATTCTCTCGTTGAGATAAAGAATTATCAAGAGCCGAAGGATGAGCTTGTTTTTGTTAAACCGAATAAGGTTGAAGCAAGCGAGGATGACGAGGACTTTGACGACTTCGACGAGGAAGCAGACGAGGAAGAAATGTCAACAGAGGAGTTAATGGGCGCAACGGGCGTTTTCGACGACGATAGCGGCTATACAATTGAGGACGCCGAATAATTAAGGCGGATTTCCTTACGTTAAATAATTAAAATTCTAAGGAGGCGCAATATGTGCGGCGAATATATAAAGGTTCATATTCTTGACGTTCCGTATAGCGCCGACCGTGAATATACCTACTACGTGCCAAACGAATTTCGAGAGGATATTACGCTTGGTACGTCGGTTGTTGTCCCCTTCGGTCGCTCCGACAGGCAAAAAACAGCAATAGTTACAAGCGTGGAGTTTGAAAAAACCGAGAAAATAAGCTCGTTTATAAAGCCTGTTACGTCTGTGCTTTCCGAGCTTTTGAAGCTTAGCGGAGAAATGCTTGAGCTTTGCTTCTTTATGAAAAATCGAACTCTTTGTACTATTGGCGAGGCGGTTAAATCTATCATTCCGTCGGCTATTATGACAAAAACGCGCCAAAGGTATTTTGCCGCGGAAACAAAGAAACAGCTTGACCCGATATCAAAAT
>JBGVIN010000104.1:0-131880 GCA_045123255.1 Eubacteriales bacterium | reverse complement strand
AGTGTTAAAGGAAGAGGCTTTCTCAGAAACAGAGGAACCGACTGCTTCTCAGGCAGGATTGTTACGGTCGCAGGACTTTTTACTCCCGACCAGCTTCACGCTATCGCCGAATGCTCCGAGAAATACGGCAACGGCAAAGTGATATTTACCGCAAGACTTGCCGCAGAGATCGTTGGAATTCCGTTTAATAAAATTCCCGAAGCGGAAGACTTTATGGCAGAGCGTGGATTGTATTTTGGCGGCACGGGCGCAAAGGTTCGTCCTATTACCGCTTGTAAAGGCACGACCTGCGTTTACGGAAACATTGATACACAGGCACTTGCAAAGGTTATTTACGATAGATTTTACATAGGAATGCGCGATGTGAAGCTTCCTCATAAATTCAAGATCGGAGTAGGCGGCTGTCCGAACAGTTGTATGAAGCCGAGTCTTAATGATGTAGGCGTTGAGGGATGCCGTGCGTTCTCTTTTGACAGTGAGCTTTGCCGAGGCTGTAAAAAATGTGCCGTTGCCGAAAGCTGTCCCACTAAGGCAGTATCCGTTGTCAACGGGAAAGCGGTTATCGATACGGATAAATGCACGAATTGCGGCGTATGCGTCGGCAAGTGTCCTTTCGGCGCAGTTCCCAAGGAAGCAGAATCGGTCTGCCGTATCTTCGTTGGCGGAACTTGGGGTAAGACTCAGCGCATGGGAACTCTCTTGAATGCGGTATATTCCACAGACGAGATTCCGTCCGTTATTGAAAAAGTTATGCTTTGGTATAAGGAAAACGGCTTTGCGAAGGAGCGTCTTGGTGCGGCAATCGACAGACTCGGTGCGAACGAGTTTGAAGTGGCAATCAAGGGCAATGATCTGATTGACAGAAGAGACGAGATCCTCGCAAAGCCATTGCTTGAAAGGTCATAAAATACGAGTGGTATAATATTTGCGTTGAATATTAGTCACCGGAGGCAGAACACCGTAGTGTTCAATTGCCGGATTAGGTGTCGGGGTGAGCCTCGGTTATTGTGCATCAATAGCCGAGGCTTTATTTTTTTATTTTGGAGGTATTTTTATGAAAAACACAAAGGTTACTCTTATTCCGCTTACGGCAGATGACCGTGAGCAATTTATTCTTGACAATCAATGGGCGTTCAAGTATGGTGCGATGATGGAATTTGGTGAGTGTGATAATCATCTTGACTTTGACGGTGAAATCATTTCCCGTAAAACTATTGAGCATTGTATCGACTCTGACGATAATGAAACTTATCGCATTGTAGCCCACGGAAGAAAAGTTGGCGGTGTTATCTTGAAAATAAACAAAGAAACTAACCACAATGAATTAGAAATTCTTTTTGTCAACCCCAAAGAACACACGAAAGGAATCGGTTACGGTGCTTGGCTTGAAGTAGAAGCGTTACATCCCGAAACCAAGGTTTGGGAAACCTGCACCCCATATTTTGAGAAGCGAAATATCCATTTTTACGTAAACAAGTGCGGTTTTCAAATCGACCTATTTTGGTGTGAGTATTTTCAGCCCGAACACGATATGTTCGAAGATGAAAAACATAATCCCGACGAGGGACCTGATGAAATGTTCCGTTTCATCAAAGTGATGAAGCCATAATCGCTTTTCTTTGTTTACTGCGACGCAAATTTTAAGGGCTGACGGTTGTTTTTCGTCAGCCCTCTTTTGTATTTTTCATTTTGACAAGTTGGATTTTAACTTTTAGTTCTTCGCATATTCAAACAAGCGGTATAGCTTTTTGGAGAAGCTACCTGCATATAGCTTGGCAAAAACAAGCCTTTCAAGTCCTCTTAATTCGTCTATGTATTTTTTTGGTATCATTGTATGTTCTTTTACAAAAGTTAATTTATCATTTTGATAGGATTGCGGATTGTCTATGCCATAAACATCGGTTACGCCAACATCCTTTATCGGGTTTCTATGCTTTGACATTTTAGCGGCAAAAGAAGTATAGCAATCTACCAAAAGAGAGATGCTTTCAAAATGAGCGCAAAGGCTATCTGCTAAATTTTGCATTTCATCAACAGTCAAGTACATACTCACGCCTTCCATAATGACAATGGCAGATTTGTTTTCTTTAATCGTTGTGAGCCATCTACAATCTCTTACATCGCCCGCAATCATTTGATAGTGCTCAGACTCGGAATAGTATTTTCTTCTCTCTGCGATAACCTCTGCAAAGTCCACATCATACCACCTGTGATTATCAGCTCTTACTCTTGTGGCGCGGCTATCCATTCCACAACCGATATGAATAACAACAGCATCCGACGTAGCTGCCATTTGCTTCCTCACCCATTCATCAAACACGGCAGAACGAATACCCATATAATAGGCAAGCCATTTGGATTTGGATTTTCCTTTTAGTTCAACCCCTTCCGCCTCCCATATTTCTTCAGCTTTTTTATCTTCAAGAAACAATCCCTTTTTGCTCACGTAGGACTTGCCGTATAAGGGGATGTATAGTGTTTTATTTACGCTATTCATATATGCTCCTGCAAATTATTTATTTTCTACATCAATCCTCTTTAGCCGCGACGATAATTTCTGCGCGTTCGACGTTTATACTGTCTGAGTCAAGAAAATAATTCGTTCTGTCGATAGTGGCTATTGAAAGTGTGTTTGTTCCGTTTTTAAGCATGCTTCCGTCGACGCTTGCTTTAATTTCCAAGATGGGTGCGGGGTTTGAATTTAAGCAGGCGGCGGTATATATGTGAGGTTGTGGGTCCGGCCAAAAAATTTGCTGATCCGTATAGCTATAATTTTCCGAAAAGTCCTCCACGGGGGAGATGTTTAAGAATATTTTGAATTTGTCAGAGGCTGTTTTTGCGTTGGTTATAACAAATCTTAGCTCTGCTTGTCTTGCGTAAAAGTCTCCGCACACGTCAATTTTTATATCGAGCGGTGTTTCATCATTTGGAATAGGTGCAGGAAGCGGCGCAAAGACGTTATTTCCACCGTAACCCGTTAAAAACGGATAACCGCCTCTTCGTTCTGCAACGTATTTCAAAGCTTTATTTTCCGAGCCTTCCTCGCTAAAAATATTATAAAAATCGGAATAATCCCGTCCAAGGCAATTCAATATTTCCTCGGGTGGGAGCAGCTTAGAAAGCTCCTCCTTGGGTGCAGGGGCAAAATTAAAAGCAACTATTCCGTCCGCTCCCATAGAAGTCCAGTTTGATAGCATTCCGCGATAGAAATCACTTGTTTGATTATGGCACGCGTCCGCCAGGTGCCATGCATCCCAGCAAGCATAAACCAAGGTGCTTGTGCCCTTTGTAATTTCTTTATACCAGTAAATATCTGGGTTAACTGTTCTTGAGCCGCCGATGACGAAATCCACCAAGCCGTTTTTTGCCCACTTTTCAACGTCAAAGCCATCACCGTGACAGGCTTCCCTGTTTTCAGGGAGCTTTGCGCCGACCTTAACTTGGCGCCCAAGCTTATTCATACTATTTTTCAGCTCGCTCATAAGCTCCGTCGCACATTCTCTATACTCCCATTGCTTGCCGACGGGCAGGCAAGGAAGATGTCTTAAAAAGTCTATGCAAATTCCGTCAAACTGATATTTAGTCATAATTTTCGTTATGTAATCAAGCTTGAACCTTCGAAGCTCTTCTGATGCTAAATTCCAAAGACCCTCTTGCCACCAGGTTTTAATAACCCAATCCTTGTTTTTTTGCTTTATTTCATTTCTGCCGCGTTCAAGATACAGCTCTACCTCTGAAAAGCGGTGATTGCAATACGCTTTAATTCCGCGCTTATGGCACTCATCTATAATGCGCTCCATAATATTTATGCCTTTGTCTTGGAATTTTCTGTATATATCGGCATTGTAATAGGATAGCTCCTGCTCAAAAAAGCAATGTCCCTCCCAAATAATCTCATCTACCCTTACGCCCTTTTTATCAACACAGTAAAAAAGCCACTCTATAAGCTTGTCCTCGGGAATATTTGCAAGCTCGCCCATATAAGGGTCAAGTTGAACAATAAATTTCGTTTGCTTTTCCAATCGCTTTCACTCCTTTTCAGTTAATTTTGTTTACAGGCTGACTTTTTTACGCTTTTCGCGACGGCGTAATACGTTATGCCGCAGATAAACAGCATAACCGTTGCAAAAATCAATACGCCCGTATAGCCTATGGTATCTTTAAGCGGTGTTATAATCAAGGTTGCAACCGCTTGCGCCCCTGTGAATATAAGCATACGGATAGACGTATAAGCTCCGATTTGCTCCTTTGGAATAATTTCCGTAATAATAACGGGAATTGCAGTATCGGTAACGAACCTAAAAAACGAAGCAACGCCAAGACAGCAGAAAAAGCCCAAAGCCCCGAATTTAAGGGAAAACGGAAAGCTCACACATACGCCTATCGTGGCAAGCAGAAGTAAGTTTTTCGTTGAAAGCTTTTTATACGCAAGCGCGAAGAACACGTTGCCTGCAAACGTTGCTATTTGTAAAATTACGTTTACATAGGACGAGGTGGTTTCGTTCAAAATGCTCTCGGAAATGGCTATGGTGGCAATTACGCTAAATATACCCACTGACAGTCCGCGTGCAAAATTCGGAATTAACAATATGTAGGTGTTTTTGTTCTTAAACACCGCGATAACGTCGTTGCCTCCATTCTCTTCCCCGTTCATTTTCTCGCTCTTTTCGCGCATAGACGCGCACACTACGCTCGTTATGATAAAGCATACTATTGCAAGCACGAAAAAGACTGAGGTTGTTTTCATATATGAAAACTTTGATAAAAGAAGTGAATAAAGAAGTGACGCCAAAAATGATGCGCCGCCTGAAATTGCCACGCTAACGCCTGCCATTTTTCCGTACTCCTTCATATCGATAGTATAATACGGCAAGCAATACGAAAGAATGGTATATAAGCCAACGCCCACGTAGGATACGGCTGCGACGATAAATACGGCTATAACGTAACCGCGTTTTATTAGCTCGGGGTTTATTGCACCCAACAAGAATACGCCCGTTAATAAGATTAACGATAAATAGGATATACTCGTAACCGTTTTTACACGTTTTATTTTTCCTGATAAAAAGGTAAGAACGAGCATTACCGCAACTTGCATAATCTGCATTAACGAATTCAGAAGGTAAACCTGCTCTTCCAAGAAGCCCGCCTGAATTAAAAACGTTTGCATTATTGCCCCTGAGCAAAACGTGAAGCCGACGTTGTAAATAGTCGTATAAATACAATATTTTTTTACGTTTGACATTATTTCCTCGAATTAAAACGAAATTTTTATCTATATACTTCTAACTGATTATACCACGAAATGTATAGAATTTCAAATACGAGATAAAATTCGAGGGAAATATTTCTGTTTTTTCAGATAATTGCAAATGCTAAGCGAATAAAATAAATATTTTTTCAAAAACATATTGACATATAGAAAAAAATGTGATATTATACTTAGGCAAAAAGAAATAGTAGTAATGCATCAGCAGAAGCTACATCATATATGCAGGAATATCGAAGCGGTCATAACGAGGCGGTCTTGAAAACCGTTTGCCTAACGGCACGGGGGTTCGAATCCCTCTTCCTGCGCCAAATAAAAATGGTAGTACACCAACGTGAGTGCTACCATTTTTATTTGGCGCAGGTACGAGCGGATTCTCACTCACCTTTGTATTGCATAGCAATGCAAATGGGGTGCGCAAGTCGGGCGTAAGTCATCGGGGAGCTCGCTCACCAGGGACTCGCCCAGACTCATTTTCCAACGGAAAATGCATCCCGTTTATTATTTACCGTAAACATTTTCTCCTTTTCTAACTCCTTCCGTCAACTTCGTTGCCACCTCCCTCTCTGATGGAGGCTATTTAGTTCGATTTTGCACTGTTTATATATAAAAATCAAAAATAAGATATTATTTTTTTAATTTCTTATTGACAAAACAAATTAAATGTGTTATTATCTTATCAAGAGAGGTGATAAAACATGAAAAATTTCAATTCTGGGCGTTGTCCCGTTTGTGATGAAAAACTACACATTAACCGTCTTTCTTGTCCGCAATGTAAAGCGGAATATCCGATTAATGAAGAGCTTTCCGCTTTTGATTATTTGAGTGAGGAGCAAAAACACTTTTTAATTACATTTTTAAAGTGTAAGGGAAATATCAAAGCACTCGAAGCAGAGCTTGGCATTTCTTACCCAACAGTAAATAAAAGATTTGACGAGCTACTTATCGCTCTAAATCTCAAAGAAGAAACCACCATTAAAAAGGAGAGTATAGATATGAGCGTTTTCGGCGAGCTCGACCGTGGCAGCACTAAGGCATCTGATATAATTAAGAACAAGTTATTTGATAATAGCGGATCCGTTACAATCACTTTACCAAAGGGTGGTAGTTGCTATATTGCTATCGCAGAAAATGGAAATTCTTTTGTTAGCGATAAGCTACCAAATCAAACAGTATCCTTCAGCATATTTGATATTATAGTAAATTTTTTGAGAGCTAACGGAGGTAAAGCGCCAAAAGGAATGGGACGAACCGATAAAGTCGGCTATGGAAAGTGCGGTTCAGAAACAGTAATGTATCAAATTGCCACTCAATATTACGGCAAGAAAGCAGGAGAATCCACTTTTGACCCTTTGTTTGTTTTAGCCGCTATGCTTGAATGGGGAGAAATTGCTGAAAATGGTTGGGGTTACCTAAAACTCATTAAATAAATCTTTTGTTTTTTATGTGCGTTAAGTCACGAGTGTTCGTTTTACATTTCCATTGTCGCGCCCAAATTGGGCACTCAAAGTAGC
This sequence comes from Eubacteriales bacterium, assembly GCA_045123255.1. Classification (GTDB taxonomy): domain Bacteria; phylum Bacillota; class Clostridia; order Oscillospirales; family CAG-272; genus RGIG2000. The sequence continues at coordinate 125,097 of JBGVIN010000104.1, read as the reverse complement.
CTTTTGCACATAATATACTAATATATTGAAAAGAAGCCACTTTGCGTGGCTTCTTTGTTGTTTTAGATTATTGGTATGTCGATATTATCGCGCAATTTATAGCACGAGTGACGGTGCGGAATAAATTCTTGCGCCGAGCTCTTGGTTGAGCATATAAAGGCTCTTTGGGTCTGAGCCGAAAAGCTCCATTTTTGTAATTAAGTCGTTTGCGTTGGTTTCCTCCTCGCCCTGCTCCTTTACAAACCAGTCAAGGAATTGCATTGTGCGGAAATCGCGCACCTCATATGCTGCCGCGTAAATATCATTGATAAGTGAGGTTACGTACTCCTCATGCTCAAGACCTGCTTTTAATACGTCCATATGGCAGGAAATTTCCTTACTTGGCTTATCGATTGCTTAAAGAGTAACCTTTTGGTTCTCGTTTTGGAGATACTGATAGAAGAGCATTGCGTGGTCACGCTCCTCCTGCGCTTGGATTTTATACCAATTTGCAAACCCGTCAAGACCTGCATCCTCAAAATAATTTGAGAAATCAAGATATAAATATGCTGAGTAAAATTCCTTATTTATTTGCTGATTTAACAGCTCACGTACCTTTTCGTTCATGATTTTCTCCTTTAATTTAATTTTGTGAAGGCTGCTCCTTCAAATATATTTTACCATGTTTTTTGAATTTTTTCAAGATTTTTTTGGAACAACCTCAATAATATCGTGAATATTTATACGGTCGATTTTTACGTATGCTCTGCCGTTTTTATATTCAAAGTCAAGCTCCTTGCCGTATGGCTGTAAAATGAGCTTTTTCGGCGCTTCGTCGAGTAAAATTGACAGGGACGTGTCTAAAACAGGCGGTAAGCTATCGTCGGTTGCACAGGTTGAGTCCATATGAGTGCCGTTTGCGTTGACGAGCTGAACAGTCAATTTTCCGCCAACCTCCAGCGCGCTTACCTCAAGCCTGCCACAGGTGCTTTCGATTTTTACAATCGGCTCATATAGGTCACTCACCACGGTGCGTGCAAGCGTTCTTTGCATATACTGTGTGCCGCTTAAATATTGCTCACCGATATCAAAGCCGATAGCGCTAACCGTTCCCTTGCCAAAAGACATTCGAGCGGCGACCGGAGCTCGGTCATTTGAAAATCTTTCGAATACGCTTGCTATAATCTTAGCATTTTCGGCTTGAATTTCGCAAGGTGAATAAAGCGCACCACACTCAGTTTCGTCAAGGGTGAAAAGATATGGCTTATAGTCCTTGGTGTATTTGTTTGCGTGACCGTTTTCCGTTTCCTTAACCTCGTTTTTCAGACACTCCTCAAGGGGTTTTACCGAAAACGGCGCTCCGCTGCTTGCAAAAAGCGCGCAGGTGGTTTTGCCGATTAGGACAAGGTTGCCACCGTTTTTCGCGTAATCAAGAAGCATTTGAACGGTTTTTTCGTCAAGCCCAAAGCGAAGCTCGGGAACAACTATCATTTTATACTCGTTTATATATTTTTCGAGTGTATGCTCGCAAATAATTTCAAGTGACTGACCTATATCGCAAAGAAGTGCGGTTGCGCCCATTGTGCGCTCAAAGCCGCTACGTGAATACAAATTATGTGCTTCTCTGTTTCTGTCATACGTTGAAAGAAGGAGTGCGGCTTGGTGAATTTGTTTTCCACGGAAGCAAAAATCGCGCCTTAAACGTACAAATTCAGACACAGGGGCGAGCTTTTTTAATTCTTTTTCGTTTGGTGAGCCGTCGCGATTTTGAACAACGTAGTTTTGATACGCACCGCCGACGGAGATAACGGATGCTGCCTCTTGCATAATTTGGATTGGGTGCTTTGAGGCGTAGCCCTTTCTTGATCCAACGGAAATACGGAAGTTCCAGGACATTAAATCCCAGCACGTTTCCTGCTGAGCAAGGGCGCGCGCGGCGTATCTTGCAGAGTTGAAGCTATTTGACGGATTTAAGTCGCCCGACAAGAAATCAACGTTTGCACACACATTCTCAGGCATATGGTCGCTAAACGCCCAGTTTGATGCAATTTGAAGCTCAGGGTGCTTTTGGTGGAGCGTATCAACGTAGTGTCTTAAATAACGGCGAAAAAGCTCACGGAAATATTCGCGAAATTCGTTATAGTACGGGTCATCGTGCGATTTTGGCGCTTTGCCGCCAAGGTCTATTCCCGTTTCGCGCTCAAATTTGGCTATTGACTCCTCGCGGTAGTCGGCACAAGCCATCCAACAGTCACCGTCCACCCAAACGCCGTCAACGCCGTAGACCTCGGCAAGCTCACAAAGCTGAGGAATTAAAATATCGTCAACGTAGGTTGAGTCGAGGCGCGTTGCTCCGTTTTCGTAATTTCCGTATGCGTTCAAAATTCTTGCGTCGGGATGCTCGTTGCAATATTTCACGTCGTAAACGCCCGAATAGTGCATATAAAGTCCAACACCCTCCTCGTCTGTTACGCGACGCCAAAGCGCAAGCGTGTCCTTTTCAAACTCAGGCATTGCGTTGCCGATTTTTGACGGGTAAGAAGCCCAGCCCGGGTGTCCCTTACAGTCAATTTGAATAAAATCGGGCTTTAATTCGCGGCATATTTTACGAATACTATCTTCGGTAAGCGCACCACCCTGCACTCCGTACTCGGGCTTTGCGTGGTAGTCGAAATGAAGTCCAAAAAAGCTATCTTCTCTTCTTTTCATAATTCTCTCCTTTATTTTTTCTTGCGCTATTGCAAATGATGCTTAAAAAATGATATAATTAAAAAAATGACTAAACTTGGGGGTAATATGCAAGATATTATAACTATTTTAATGCTTTCGGTGGTTTTGCTTTTTTCCGTTTGCTCGCTTATTGCATCTGTGCTATCGGTAGTGCTGTCGCGCAAGGGTGCGAAGGTAAGCGTTGACACAGAGCCACTAAAAAACGTGCTTGACCTTAAAATTGAGCAGGTCGAAAAATCAAACGAGTATAACGCGAAAGCAATCGGTGACAAAATCGACAGGCTTCAAGGTGAGATGAGCAAGCTCAATGAGCAAAACTCGAAAAACTACGTCGATATGATTGAAAAATTAAATGCTTCCATTGAAAAAATGAACAAGGGCACGCGCGAGGAAAACGAAAAGGCTATTGAAAATCTCAACAAGCGATTTGACGAATTTTCACGCACTATGCTTGAAAAATACAATGACATTGACAAAAACGTTGGCAAAGCGCTATCCGAGCTTAGGCGCGAAAACAGTGAAAAGCTTGACTCAATTCAAAAGGTGGTTGACGAAAAGCTTCAAAAGACCATAGACGAGCGCTTGAAGGAATCGTTCGAAAACGTCGTTTCTCAAATTGGCAACGTAAATAAGGCGATAGGCGAAATCAAGGGTATTGCAACCGACGTTGGCTCGCTCAAAAACGTGCTTACAAACGTAAAAACCAAGGGTATTGTCGGTGAGGTTATTCTTGGCGGAATTATCAGCGAGATACTCACGAAGGAGCAATACGAAACGAACTTCGTTACAAAAAGCGGCTCACGCGATCCCGTTGAGTTTGCCATTAAAATGCCATCGAGCGAAAACGATTTCGTGTACTTACCCATCGACTCAAAGTTTCCGCTTGAAACGTATTATAAGATTAAGGAAGCAATTGACGAGGGCGACAAATCACTACTCGACTTAGCACGCAAGGAGCTTCGCCAAAAGATAAAAACCTACGCCAAGGCTATTGCGGACAAGTATATAAGCGTACCCGATACAACCGATTTTGCAATTATGTTTTTACCCATTGAAGGGCTTTATTTAGAGGTTGTCGAGTCGGGACTTTTCGAGGAATGTCAACGCGAGTACAAGATAAATATGGCAGGTCCGACAACGCTTTGTGCGCTCCTCAACGCCTTGAAGCAAGGCTTTAATTCACTTGCAATTCAGAAAAAGAGCGCGGACGTATTTAAGCTGCTTGAAGCGGTTAAAACCGAGTTTGCAAGATTTGCTGAAGTGCTTTCTAAGACCCGTGACCGTCTAAGACAGGCGGATGACGACCTTGAAAAGCTCGTTGGCACGAGAACAAACAAGATAAATCAAAAATTAAAGACCGTCGGCACACTTTCCTACGAGGAAGCGGTAGAAATCATCGACGAAGAATAATATACTAAATTGCGCCTGCATAGGGCGCAATTTTCTTTTCATTAAAATTATATCACGAGAATTTTAGAAAAGCAATAAAAAGCAAAAACATCACCTTGTAATTTTACACGCAAAGCGCGGTAGAAATAATAAATTAAAAAAATTAAAAAATCTATTGACAATTTGTTTTTTATGTGATATTATATATAGCGCATTAAGCAAATAGACGCGCCCGTAGCTCAGCGGATAGAGTGCCCGGCTACGAACCGGTAGGTCGCAGGTTCGAATCCTGCCGGGCGCGCCAAAACAAGAAACCACCCAATCGGGTGGTTTTTTTGTTTTGTTTTGGCTCGCTTGGCAGGATTCGACCTGCCTCACGGCTTTGCCGTGAATTAGGTTCGTTCTTTTTTTGAGCAAGTCGAGGTGCTTGCACATCAGCGGCGAGAAAAAAGCTTTGCTTTGCAAAGAATCCTGCGTTTTCGGGCGCGCGTTTCGGTTGGGGTTTTTCTTTTCTTTTGGCTCGCTTGGCGGATTCGACCTGCCTCGCAATTCATTGCGAATCGGGTTCGCAAGTCTATCGAAAACCGTTGCCGCTTGCGAGCATAAGGTTCGATATGACTCATTGCCAAAGGCAATGCCTCCTGTCGGGCGCGCATTTCGGTTGGGGTTTTTCTTTTCTTTTGGTTCGCTTGGCGGATTCAACCTGTCTCGCGATTTATCGCGAGACAGGTTCGCAAGTCTATCGAAAACAGTTGCCGCTTGCAAGTTAGTAAGTCTCCTATTCGTTAAAAAAGAGAGCTTGTTTATAAGCTCCCTTTAATTTTGTTATGATTGCTTTGATGCAAGAATTGCACGAACGTCGTTATAGGAAAGGAAGCAATATTTGTCACCTTCATTAGCTGTACCATCTTGAAGGTATGTATACTCAGATACCGAGTCCTTTGCTGTGTTAACGTAAACACCCATTGCAAGGTCGATTCCCTTCTGTTCCTCTGTAAAGCCGTGGATTTTCAAGTTAATGAGCACGAAGCCGCAATCGGTAACGTCGGCAGCGATTACTCCAGGTTGTACTTTGCCGTCCTTATCGAAAACGTCGTTATTTCCGATATCATCCTTTGTTCCTGCAAACGCTCCGTAGCTAAGAGAAACACCCTTTGCCTGCTCGTATGCGGAAATAGCATCCTCATTTATCTTAAAGCCGATTGACATTACGCCGTCGTCATACTCGGGCGCAGAATAACCAAGGTTTACAAAAAGCGCGGATGCTACCTTACTATTATTCAAGTCGTCGCATCTTTCGCATTTATAGCTATAATAGCCGTCCTTTGAAATGTCCGCATATACTAAATCAACAAAAACGGTGTGGCTGTGGCCAAGCGAGGTTCCTTCCTCCGCCTTTTCTTCAATAAGCTTACCGCAGAAGCAATACGACTTTACCGATTTATTTTCGGTACAGGTTGCATTCGTTGCTTCAACTCTTTCAGCTAAGTGATTTGAAGGCTCTGTCTCAGTCGCACAGTAAATTTTTGTATGGCCTCCCGAAAGTGACGTCAGGCTGCTTGCGTCCTTATCGTTTTCATTAGCAAAAATAATTTTTGAGCCGCTTGCCATTTTCCAGTTTGAGGTATTAAGAGCGGTCATATCACCAAGGAAAACGATATTTTTAACAGTTGAGGTAGAGTTAGTTTCAAACGCCCAGCTGTTTGTTATTGCGGTTACACCCTCAGGGAAAACAAGTGTTTCGTTAAGGTTTTTGCAAACCTTAAAAAGCTCGCCCGTCATAGTTGTAAGTCCGCTTGGGAAATAGTAAACCGATGGCTTTTCGGGAATATTGTCATAAGTAAACGGTTCGTTTACAAAATACATATTTTGACAGTTATAAAATGCACTCGCTTCATTGCTTGAAGATGTTGTGTAAGATGTAAGATTCTTTGGCAGGTACACAGCTGTAAGAGATGTGCATCCTGCGAATTCGTGATCGGCGTTAATTGCTTCTATACAGTCAGGGAAGGAAAATGCCACCAGGCTTGTGCAGTTCTGGAACATCCATGCAGAAAGAGATGCAAGTTCTGAGTTTTCGGTATGCTCAAATACGCATTCTTCAAGCTCGGAGCATTTTTCAAAAACACAAATGCCAAGTGTGGTTACCGTTTTGGGGATGGAAATTCTTTTGAATGGAAGTCTTGTAAAGGAGTATTTATTCAATTTTGCGATTCCCTCGGGAATGTCAAGCTCCTTTATATTTGAAATATCATAGGTTTTTCCTGTTTTTTCATTGATAAACGAAAAATCAACGCAATGCTTCAAGCCGTTGTTACCCATAAAATCGCCTTCGCTTATCGTGTCTGTATCGATAAAGATGTATGCGGATAAGCAGGTAAAGCCGTCGTCAAACACTACAACGTCATCGGTGGATACCGTGATTATTTCCTTAGCAGGAGCATCGTCGTAGGTTGTAACCGCTGCGCTTGATGAAATTGCAAATACAAAGAGCGTCAAAGCGATTAAAGCTGTAACTAATAAAAGCTTATTTCTCATTAGTTCCTCCTAATATAAAAATTGTAAATCTATTATAACATATAAGACTATAAAAGTCAAGGTCGATAAAGATTACATCACAGAGAAAACGGGCGGGAGCATCAATTGTACGGTGATAAAGCATTTGGTATTGATATTTTTGTCGGATTATGGTATAATTTAGTTGATTTTATTTTAAGGAGAATCTATGAAAAAAAGATTTTTGGCGCTGACGTGTATGATTTTCGTCATTTTTTCGCTCGCAGGGTGCTTCCCTGCTTACCGTGACGTGCCGAGCGACGTTGGCAAAAGGAGCTACGAGGTTGGGGAGTATCGCACAACAATGCAATACTATGACGATTTCAAGATTTTACAGTTGACCGACCTTCATTTTGGCATTGAAACTGACGTAGGGGCGCAGCTTGAAATTGTTAAAAGCAGAATTAGAGCCGAAAAGCCTGATTTAATTATTTTAACGGGTGATAGCTTTATGTACGCCTCTAAGGGTATTGTCAAAACGCTCATTTCATCACTTAACGAGGAGTGCCGCTTGCTCACAGAGGAGCGCTCACGCCTTACAAAATTCACACTTACCTTTGGAAATCACGATAACCAGGGCGACTACCCGAGGTATTTTATAAATGAGGTTGTTTCCTCATACGCCTGCAAGGACGGCGATGAAATAAGCAGCTCAAAATTTGCCGCATTCGTTGACTTTCAAGACGATAACGTTTTCGGTCTTACAAATTTCTATATTGATTTAGTTGACGATAGGTCAAAATCACGTAATGACGTTGACGTAAAATACCGCATACATATAATTGATTCAAACACGTATCATTTTTCCGGTCCTGACTATGATTACGACGTAATACACAGTGATCAGCTTGACCACGCAATAAGCATTCACCAAAATGCAACGAGTGATAAATCATACACAGCTCTTGCCTTTTTCCATATTCCGCTTTGGGAATATCAAGAGGCGTGGGAGCAATATAAAAACGGTGCTGAGGGTCAAGGAACGTTTTGCGAGGATGCTCTTTACGGATATGAAAACAATGGCGCATACGACAAATTGAAGGAAGCGGGCATTGTTTCGTTTTTCTGCGGACACGACCACATAAATTACGGCGATTTCATTTACACGGACAAAAACGGAGATAAAGCAATTTTTTCCTACGGTGTTAAGGCAAACGATCAGCTATATCACGACGTAAATATGATTGGATACAAGACCGTCACCTTAAAGGATATTTCAAGTGAGGAGTTTGTTTCGATTGAAAATATAAAGGAAAGCTTTGTTAATATGACGGAGGGATATAAGAGCTATGAAAAATAATCTCAAAAAGCCTCTAATTCACACACTCTCCCTCGTGTTTTTGCTTTTTTCGTGCTTTTATATGTACGATTTTTATAAGTGTCTTTCGGGCTTTATTGCAAACGGCTTCCGTGAAGCAGGCATTATGCTTCCGTTAGTGCTTTCGTTCCTTTTGCCCGTTATTTGCTTTCTTTTCTATTTCTATGATTTTTACGTAAAAAGCGTACACAGGGTCACCAAAATCGTGTATTCGGCGATTGTTTTGGTGTGGGGTGCGGTCAACCTTGGATTTATTTTTAGCAACCTTTCACTCTATGTCTCGAACAACCGTTTCGGCGTTTACGATGCTCTACCAAGCATTATTGTGCATTTCCCGTACGATATGATAATTGTGCATTCGGTGTTGCTCATTTTACAAGTCTTCAACATCTTTTGCGCGGCAAAAAGCGACACTCCCCCTGCCGTTTTTCAAAGCTCCTTGAAGAATGGCGAAATTTTCAAGTTTAGAATTTGGGAATATCTGCCGTTTTCGGTGCTTGCCATCGTTGTCTTTGTTTTCCCGGGAGCTGCAATAACCGCTACTTTCACCTCTTTATCAAACGCATTTTACGATTTTAGGTATATTTTCCTGCTTTTATGGGTTGGACTTTTACCTCTTATGAACCTTACATACCTCGTTATCAAGCCTGAAAAGCTAATTAAAAGTAAGCTTGCAAGCTCGCTTACCCTTGGTGCAGGAATTTTAGTTAACGTCATCTTTGCACTTTTGCTCCTTGTTTTCGAGCTAACCTACCCCGACTTTATGGTTCACATCGGCAAGCCGCTTTTCTTAATTGCCTTCTCTGTTTCCTTGCCTATCGAAATGGGCGTTATTTTAGGAATACAGGCACTTGGCACGGCTGCTATGGTAGCGAAGCTTATTATTTGTTTAGTGCGCAAAAATCGCTAAATATATTTTATATTTTAGTGGTTTTATCACGGATCAAAACTACACCGACGTCGTTCAAAAGGAGATGAACGTCACGACAAAGCTTTCACCGTTTATGTGGGCTGCTCTTACGTTCATTTTCCCACCTCTTAATCTTTGGTGGGCGGCGCGTATAGCCAAAATTCTCGACACATACTATTCGTCTCAAAAATGCACTCCATTCATTGTTGCAAGCGCACTTTGTCCACCGCTTGCACACGCACTCATTCAAGACAGAATAAACGAGCTTGCAAATTTATAAGACAAAAAAAGACACCGCGAGGTGTCTTTTTTTATGCTGTTTTAAGTTTATTCTTTTCTCTTTTCGGGATTTGCGAAAGAAGGACGGCGGTGAGCATTAAAATACAGCCGATTGTCGCTTTGCCTGAGGGCAATTGAAGCTCGAAAATGCATTCAAAAACGGTGGCAAAAAGTCCTTCGAGTGCAAAAAGGAGCGATGCAACCGCGGGGGCGGTGAACTTTTGACCGATGTTTTGAAGCGTATACGCCGCACCTGCGGACATAACGCCGCAATATAAAATGGGAAAGGCGTTATTCGTTATTCCCTGCCAGGTGAGATTTCCGAAAATCAAGCCGAGAGTTAAACAAATTGTACCTGCAACAAAAAATTGCATACAGGAAAATTTAAGGGTGCTGACGCTATGACCCACGCAGTCAACGAAAATCATTTGGGAGGCAAAGCCGAATGCACAAATAAAGACCAAAATATCGCCAAGCTCTATTTTGAAGCCGTTTGTAACGGATAGAAAATAAAGACCTAAAAGTGAGATTGGGATTGCAATCCAAACAAAAATTGACGGACTTTGCTTGAAGAATATAAGCATAGCTATCGGGACTATAATAAGATAAAAGCCTGTTATAAAGCCTGCGCGTCCGCTCTCACCCGTTAGCTGTATGCCAAATTGCTGTAAGCACGCAGATACGGCAAGAAGTGCGCCGGAAATTGCGCCAAAAATGAGTGTGCGCTTTAATTTTATCTTTTTTTCGTCCTTTGGCACAAGCTTTTCTCTTTCAAAAATCAGAAGCACGGGGATTAAAACAATGCCGCCAATTATAAATCTTATTCCGTTGAACGAAAAGCCGTCAATGTTGGCGGCATCTGCGCCGACCATATCCTGAAACGGAAAGCCCGAGCCCCAAATTATTGCCGTGAGCAGGCAAATAAGTGGACCGAGCAGCTTAAATTTTTTCTTTTGCATAATTTATAATGTTCTTATATATTCCTTTAATATTTTTTCTACTTCCTCATATGTTACGGCGTGGTTAATTGCAACGCGCACAGGGGCATTGCCGACCATACCGCGTAAATACCAGCTTATGTGCTTTCTTGCTTCGGGTATTGCGACCTTTTCGCCCTTGTCCTCTATCATCAGTCTTGTATGGTAGAGTGCGGTGTCGATTTTTTGAAAAACGGTGGGGGGAGTGTACGGTTTTCCCTCTGTTTTCGCTTTGATTTCCTCGAAAATGAACGGGTTGCCAAGTGCGCCTCTGCCTATCATAATGGCGTCACACCCTGTTTCGTCATACATTCTAACGGCGTCCTCGGCGGTATATATATCACCGTTGCCGATAACCGGGATTTTTATCGCATTCTTTACATTTTTTATATATTCCCAATTTGCGCTCGGCTCATACATTTGAGCGCGTGTGCGTGCGTGGATTGTCACCGCGCTTGCGCCCGAGCCCTCTGCCATTTTGGCAAATTCAACGCAGTTTATGCTTTGTGCATCCCAGCCTGCGCGAAACTTAACCGTGACGGGAACACGTGAGGCTTCCACAACCGCCTTTATAATTTCGCTTGCTAATTTCATATCGCGCATAAGCGCTGAGCCGTCGCCGCTTGAAACGATTTTTTTGACGGGACACCCCATATTTATATCGATTACGTCGGGGGGAGTGTCTGTTTTTGTATGCTCATAAAGTCCGCGCGATAATAGATACGCGGCGTTTCCCATACATTTCGGCTCGTGCCCGAAGATTTGAATGGCGATTGGTGTGTCGCCCTCGTTCACCTCAGCAAGCGTGCCTGTTTTCTTATCGTTAAACTCCATAGCTTTCGCGCTAACCATCTCGCTAACGCAAAAATCCGCGCCATGCTCTCTTGCTATTTTTCTGAATGCGTAGTCACTCACTCCTGCCATCGGGGCAAGAATTATTTTATTTTTGAAGTCCATAATCTTACCTCCGTTAAGTCCTCGGTTGGAACGAGGAATGAATTGCGCGGTGCGCATAAATTGGCTTTGCCATAAATTGTTGCATTGCAACATGAATTGTGCTTTGCACATAAATTCAAGTGCTTCGGTCTGAACATTCGGCGCATTTTAGGCGTAAAGAAGCAAGTTAGGCTAGGCGCAACCGAGAGCCTCAGACGATGGCTATCTTGACGATAGTCGAGGTTGAGGTTTGAGGGGCAACAACGCATAACGCCGCTTATTTGCGTCTAAAACTAGTTTTGCTTTTGAACAGACTTATACTCGTCATAATACTTGTAGTACGGGCAGTCCTTGTTTTTGCAAATTAAGTAATCTAAATATTCGTCCTCGTCGAGGTCTATTTTGCATACGTAGTCGTCGATTTCCTCGTCATAGTCGAAATATTCACACGTTTCACAGTTTTTCGGCATAACAGTACCTCATTTATTTGAATTTCTCTTAAAAATATGGGAGGAGCACTGGGTTTCCCCGAAACGAAGCATTCGCTTTGGGGGTTCCTAGCGAGCCCCTCCCCTACTGATTTTCATTTTTGCGTAGCAAATATTTCATGTTGCTTATGCAACATTTCACGACACGCGGTGTCATTTCAAGCACAACGTGCATTTCATTTTACACAATTATTCGATTGTGTAAACCGTGCCTTCTCTTGTGTCCTTTATAGTCACACCCATAGCCGAAAGCTCGCCGCGGATTGCGTCGGCACTTGCGAAGTCCTTTGCTTTCTTTGCTTCAGCGCGCGCCTTGATAAGCTCCTCGATTTTTGCTTTAAGCTCGGGGTCGATATTATCGTTTATGCTCTGTGTGCTTTGTGCGCTTGTTGCTTGCGCGTTTAGCTTTTCTGCTCTGTCAATAAGACCAACGGACAGAACGTAGTCAATGCTCTTTAATGCTTCGAGCTTAGAAACGTCGTTTACGCTTGCTTTCAAAATATCGTAAATGCAGGTGATGCCAAGCGCGGTGTTCATATCGTTTGCAACCTTTTCGATAAACGCTTGCTTTGCGCCTTCAACGAACGCGGTGTCAACCTCTCCGTCCTTTTTAAGGTTTGCAATTCTTCTTATAAGCTTATTGTACGCGCCTGTTGCCTGGTCAAGCGCTTCGTATGAGAACACGAGTGGCTTGCGGTAGTGTGATTGGAGGCAGAAGAAGCGGTACGCAAGTGGGTCGTAGCCCTTTGATTCAATAAGTGAAACGGTCAGGAAATCGCCCTTTGATTTGGACATTTTACCCGTTTCGTCATTTAGGTGGTGAACGTGGAACCAATAGTTGCACCATTTTTCGCCCGTGTATGCTTCACTTTGTGCAATTTCATTTGTGTGGTGTGGGAAAATGTTGTCAATACCGCCACAGTGAATATCAAGCTTGTTTCCAAGATGCTTCATACAAATTGCGGAGCATTCAATATGCCAACCCGGGTAACCAACGCCCCACGGGCTATCCCATTTAAGCTCCTGGTCGTCAAACTTTGATTTTGTGAACCAAAGAACGAAGTCACTCTTGTTTCTCTTGTTTAAGTCCTCGCTAACGTCGTCGCGCACGCCGACCATAAGCTCCTCTGTGGAGTGACCGCTAAGCTCGTTGTAGCTTTCTACCTTAGTGGTATCAAAATAAACGTTGCCGTCTGCAAAATATGCGTAGCCCTTATCCTCAAGTGCTTTTACCATTGCAATAAAGTTGTCAATGCAGTTTGTTGCAGGGTCAACGATATCGGGGTATTTGATGTTCAATTTTTCACAGTCGGAGAAAAACGCGTTTTTGTAAAACTCGGCAATTTCCAAAACAGTTTTCTTTTCACGCTTTGCGCCCTTGAGCATTTTGTCCTCGCCTGTGTCACCGTCACTTGATAAGTGGCCAACGTCGGTGATGTTCATAACTCTGGTTACGTCGTAGCCCGAGTAACGAAGGAGCTTTTCCAAGACGTCCTCCATAATGTAGGTGCGCAAATTTCCTATATGTGCAAAGTGGTAAACGGTTGGGCCGCAGGTATACATTTTAACCTTGCCCGCCTCGTTTGGTATAAATTCCTCAACCTTTTTTGTAAGTGTGTTGTAAATTTTCATTTTAATTCCGTGCCTTTCTGAAAATATCTATAGAAGCGTAAACCGTAAAGGGAATACAAATTGCAAAGAGAATATAAATTCCTATATTATTTGGAATAAATGATAGGTAGTTTGATGCGTTAAAAAGCATATGCAAAATTATGCAGGGGCAAAGTGACTTTGTTTTTATATATACAAAGCCGAGAATTAACCCAAGCAGAAATGTGTAGCCAAGTGCAATAAGCGATGGCAGGTGGACAACTGAAAAGAGTATGGCAGTAATTAAAACCGCGACAGGCTTTTTCATTGCCCCTTCAAGCGAGGAAATCATAAGTCCGCGGAAAACGAGCTCCTCACATATCGGTGCTATAATCACCGTATATATCACGGCAAGGGCAATACCGCCGCCTAAGATTGAGCTTGAATGTGCATTTTGACTTTCAATTATCTCCTTTGGCAAGACAAGGGAAAGAAGCGTAACTGCACCTTGGAATATACCGTAAAGGCCAACGCCGAGAAGTGCGCCGTCAATTAGATATCTTGGCTTTGTTATGCGCGTTTTTGTAACCTTGAAAATGTTAGTTTTCAAAAGAAGGAAGAAAAGCGAAAGAACGAGAATAATTACCGCGTATGATGCAATCATTATAGGCGTTGTAAGCTTCCCTATCGCTTCGTCACTTGTTTCAAGGAGCTTTGCAAAAAATCCCACAAGCAAGGTAAGGAGCGAGGGAACGAAAAGAAAAACTCCAAAGAAGAAAACGCATCTTGCAGCTGATGCCAAAAGACCTATCGTTTTTAGCTTTTTGTCCATTTTCCCTCTCCTTTCATTTGTTGCAAGCGTATAAATTAAAGTTATTTTAACACAAATATATTGTTTTGTAAATATATTATAATATTTTTTTTGAAAAAGTATTGCAATTTGATTTTTTGTATGATATAATGCTTACATCATACACGGCGAGAGAGGGCGATAAGTCCTCTCTCAATTTTTTGCAATTTGACTGAACCTAAAGGCACAACCAAAATCAATAGGATTTTATTTCAACCGACGTTTTTACTCGTCCCTTGATTAAATAGGTCGAAAAGCCGTTGGCTTTTCCTCATAATTTTATTCCTATTGATTTTTATTGACGACTGCTACTCTACCGTACAAAGTACGCCGACGTGTACGCACTCGTCAATTTCTGCTCTTTATCTTCAGCCAAAGGTGCGATTTTCGTTTTTGGAAAGGAGATTTTTAGCTTGGCAAGTATCGTTGAAAGAGTTACTCCTCTTTGTCAAAGGGTAGCCTCGGAGCTTGGATATTTTATCTGGGACGTTGACTACGTAAAAGAGGGTACGGAATGGTTTTTACGCATTGAGATTGACAAGGAGGATGGAGTTGGCATTGAGGATTGCGAAGCATATTCGCGTGCTATTGACCCGCTTCTTGACGAGGAAAACTACATTGAGGGTGCATACCGCTTAGAGGTTTCATCCCCCGGAATTGAACGCTCAATAAAGAATGATTTTCACCTTGAAAAATGTATCGGTGAGGTTGTTGAAATCAAGCTTTTTGCTGCTATCGAGGGCTGCAAGCTTGCACGCGGCACGCTTTTCTCCTTTGACGGTGACTCAGTTACCTTAAAGGACGAGAACGAAATTGTAATTCCGCGCAAAAACATTGCTAAGATGAATATTTATTTTGAATTCTAATTTGATAATAATTAAAAAGGAGATATAAAAATGAACAAGGAGTTTTTTGAAGCACTTGACGTTCTTGAAAGAGAGCGCCACATTCCAAAGTCCTACATGATCGAAAAGGTTGAGGCTGCGCTTACAACGGCTTGCAAAAAGGAGCTTGGCGCATCTAACATCACAGTTGTTATCGACCCCGAGAAGTGCGACGTTAAGGTGTACAGAAAGTACACGATAGTTGCCGAGGTTGAGGACCCGACAACCGAGATTACGAAGGAGCAAATCGAGGCTCTTGAAGCAAAGCAAAAGGAGCTTGGCATTAAGCACAAGGTTCGTTCACGCCGCCGTTCAATTGGTAGCGACTACGAATACGAGCTTCACACAAAGGAGTTCAGACGTTTAAGCGCACAAAATGCAAAGCAGGTTATTATTCAAGGCATTCGCGAGGCTGAAAGAAGCTATCAAGCGAAGGAATACGAGGACAAGCGCGGCGAGATGCTTTCCGCTATCGTTACTAAGGTTGAGGATTCAACGGGTAACGTTGTTGTAGATACGGGCATTTCACAGGCAGTTCTCTTAAAGAGCGAGCAAATCCCCGGCGAGGTTCTTTTGGTTGACGATAGAATTAAGGTTTTTGCAACTCAGGTAAACACCGAGGCAAAGGGTCCGCTCGTTTCACTTACACGTGTTCATCCTACTCTCGTTAAGCGTCTTTTCGAGGCAGAGGTTCCCGAAATTACAGAGGGCACGGTTACAGTTAGAAACATCAGCCGTGAGGCAGGCTCAAGAACGAAGATTGCAGTTTCATCACGCGATGAAAACGTTGACGCGGTTGGTGCTTGCATCGGTAACAAGGGTGCAAGAATCGGTGCGGTTGTTGACGAGCTTAACGGTGAAAAGATTGACGTTATTCCTTATAGCGACGACCTTTGCGAGTACGTTAAGGCTGCTCTCTCACCTGCAACGGTTAAGAGCGTTGAGCTTGTTGGCGAACGCCAAGCAAGAGCGATAGTTTCCCCAGACCAGCTTTCACTTGCTATCGGTAAGATGGGACAAAACGCACGTCTTGCCGCACGCTTGACAGGCTGCAAGATTGATATTAAGAGCGAGTAATTATGGAAAAAAAGGTTCCTTTAAGAAAATGTCTTGGCTGTATGAGCTCTTTTCCCAAAAAGGAATTGGTAAGAGTCGTAAAAACACCCGAGGGTGAGGTTGTGATTGATTTAAGCGGAAAGAAATCAGGAAGAGGCGCATATATTTGTAAGAGCAGCGCTTGCCTGAAAAAAGCTATCAAGTCGAAAAGAATTCAAAACAACCTTGAAACCGAAATCCCCGAGGGCGTAATTTTAGACCTTGAAAAGGAGCTTTTGGCTAATGAACAATAAATTTCTATTTATGCTCGGTCTTTGCCGCAGGGCGGGAAAATTGATAACGGGAACGGACTTGGTGACAAAATCTCTCCCAAGTAAAAAAACATATCTCGTTATTTATACAAGCGATGCAAGTGACAATACCAAAAAGCGCGTTACCGACAAATGCTCCTACTACGGAGTTGAAGCGGTAATGACCGAATTTTCGGGAAGCACCGTTGGCGACGCTATTGGAAAAAGCGGCACCGTTTGTACCCTTGGCATAACCGATATAAATTTCGCAAGCGAATTAAAATCGCTCATTTTGAACGCTTGCAAGGACTCTCAATGAAATGAGGTATAATTTATGGCACGAATTAAGGATTTTGCAAAGGACTTAGGTCTTGATATAAAGGAGGCTTGCGACCTTTGCGCAAGCTACGGTCTTGGAACAAAGCAGCAAAGCGGAAACATTGACGACGGTGAAATTGCCGTTTTCTTAAACAAATATACTCTTGATCGCCAATTCAACTCTATCGACTCATATTTTAACGGTGAGGCAACTATTAAAAGTGCGAAGAAAAAGGCGGAAAAGAAGGCAGAGCCGAAGGAAGAGGTTAAGACTGAGGTTAAAGCTGAACCAAAGACCGAAAAGAAGGTTGAAGCAAAGCAGGAAATTAAGGCTGAGGCTAAGATTGAAAAGAAGGCTGAGGCTAAGGTTGAAGCTAAGGTTGAACCAAAGGTTGAAGTAAAGGCAGAGGCAAAGGCTGAACCAAAGGTTGAGGTAAAGGCAGAGGCAAAGGCAGAGCCAAAGACTGAAATTAAGCCTGAGGTAAAGGTGGAGGCTAAGCCACAGCCAAAGCAGGAATTTAAGCCAAGTGAGAAAAAGCCTTTTGAAAAGCAAGAAAATCGCGGTGAGCGTCCACAGTATAACGATCGCCCACAATTTAACAAGGACGGAACAAGGGGAGGCGACAAGCCATTTAATAAGGACGGCTTCCAAAAGAACGACAGACCCTTTAACAAGGACGGCTTTAATAAGGACTTTAATAAGGGCGAAAAGACGTTTGGCAAGGACGGCTTCCAAAAGAGCGACAGACCGTTTAACAAGGACGGCTTCCAAAAGAACGACAAGCCGTTTAACAAGGACGGTTTCCAAAAGAACGACAGACCATTTAACAAGGACGGCTTTAATAAGGGTGGCTTTAACTCATTTGATAAGGACGGCGGCGAAAAGCGCTATAACGTAACTCCAAAGGTAAAGAAGCCCGAGTCTAACGTTATTGAAATTAAAACAAAGACGGGTGCTACACGCGTTGTTGATACAAGAACTTCAAACGTTGACCTTTCAAAGTACGATGAAAAGAACGATTCATACGAGTCAAGCTACGGTCACTATCATCAGGGTGGCTCTAAGCAAAAGCTTAAAAAGCAAAACAACAAGGACGTAAATGCAAAGAAGGACAAGGAACGCTTGGCTATGGAAAAAATCAAGCGCGAGGTATTTGAAAAGGCTAAAAACACACAGCTTTCAATTACCGTTCCCGACGAAATTTCCGTTGGCGAGCTTGCTTCTCGCTTGAAGGTAAATGCAAACGAGGTTGTTAAAAAGCTCTTTATGATGGGCGTTATGGCAACTGTTAACGAGGTTGTTGACTACGATACCGCATATCTTATCGCTGACGAGCTTGGCGTTAAGGTTTCTAAGGAGGTAGTGGTTACAATCGAGGAAAAGCTCTTTGATGAGGAGGAGGATGCTCCCGAATCACTTATCGAGCGCGCTCCTGTCGTTTGCGTTATGGGTCACGTTGACCACGGTAAAACGTCACTTCTTGACGCAATAAGACATTCAAACGTTACAACGGGTGAGGCAGGCGGTATTACACAGCACATCGGTGCTTACCGCGTTAACATTAACGGCAAGGATTTAACGTTCCTTGATACCCCTGGTCACGAGGCGTTTACCGCTATGCGTCTTCGCGGTGCTATGGCAACGGATATTGCAATTATAGTTGTTGCAGCAGACGACGGTATTATGCCACAAACGGTTGAAGCAATTAACCACGCAAAGGCTGCAGGCGTTGATATCGTAGTTGCAATTAACAAAATGGATAAGCCAACGGCAAATCCCGACAATATTAAGCAAGAGCTTACACAGTACGACTTAGTTCCCGAGGAATGGGGCGGTGACGTTATGTGTATTCCTGTTTCCGCACACACAAAGATGGGTATTGACGACCTTCTTGAAAGCGTACTTCTTATCGCCGAGGTTAAGGAGCTTAAGGCTAACCCGAACCGTCTTGCCAAGGGTCTTGTTATCGAGGCTAAGCTTGACAAGGGTCGCGGTCCTGTTGCTACTCTTCTTGTTCAAAACGGTACTCTTAAATCGGGTGACGTTGTAATTGCAGGTAATGCGGTTGGACACGTAAGAGCTATGACAGACCATAACGGCAAGGTATTAAAGACGGCAGGACCTTCAGTTCCTGTTGAAATTACAGGTCTTAGCGAGGTACCGCTTGCAGGTGACGAATTTAACGCAGTTAAGGACGAAAGAATGGCAAGAGAGCTTGCTGAGCAAAGACGCGAAAGAGCTAAGGAGGCAGAATTCAAGGCAAATGCTAAGGTTAGCCTTGACGACCTCTTTGCACAAATCAGCGACGGTGCTAAGGAAATCAACATTATTATCAAGGCAGACGTTGGTGGCTCTTGCGAGGCAGTTAAGGCATCACTCGTTAAGCTTTCAAACGAAGAGGTTAAGATTAACGTTATTCATACTGCAGTTGGCGGCATTACAGAAAACGACGTTATGCTTGCCGCTGCATCAAACGCTATTATCGTTGGCTTTAACGTTCGTCCCGATAAGAAGGCTATTGACTCAGCTGAAAGACAAAAGGTTGATATAAGAACACACAGAATTATTTACGAAATCATCGAGGAAATCGAAGCCGCTATGAAGGGTATGCTTGCGCCTACCTTCAAGGAGGTTATTAACGGTCACGCAGAGGTACGCCAAACAATCCGTGTTCCCGGCGTTGGTACAATTGCAGGCTGTTACATCCAAGACGGCAAGATCACAAGAAACTCACAAATCAGAATTTTGCGCGACGGAGTGGTTATTTTCGAGGACAAAATCGCATCACTCAAGCGCTTTAAGGACGATGCAAAAGAGGTTGCCGCAGGATATGAGTGCGGTGTTGGACTTGAGAAGTTTAACGACATCAAGGAAGGCGATATACTTGAGGCTTTTGTGATGGAAGAAGTGCAGAGATAATAGCGCGTGCGCTATTATCAATGAAATGTTGCCTTGCAACATGAAATGACTTTGTCATAAAATGCCTTCGGCATGAAATGCTTGCGCGCAAGCATTATTAGCGAAAAAACAGACACAGGGGCGACCCTGTGTCTGTTTTTATAGTACACACTAAATCTGGAGGCTTCAGGACGGAGGAAAAATTTTCGTTTAAGAGCGAGCGCTGTACTCTGTACTGCAAGCGATTAAACGAAGATAGAAATCACACAAAGAAAAGAGGTCAGCTGACCTCTTTTCTACCTTATTTTATCGAATTGGAAAAATCACACCAAAAAGCTACGTTCAATGAACATAAGTGGGAAGTACTTTTTTGCTTTTTTAGTGATTTCGTTTTTACCCGTATCTGACAGTCTCCTTAAAGCGCGGCTACTATGGCGTTGTAAAGGTCATCATACTCCTCGTATGCGCCGAGATTTGGGTTATCCTTCTTTATTTGCTCGGTGCTTTTGAAGAGGAAGCCCGCCTTGCTTGCGTTTATCATACCGAGGTCGTTATAGCTGTCGCCTGCGGCAATAGTTTCAAAGCCAACGGATTGAAGTGCCTTAACAGTTGAGTATTTTGACTTCTCCACTCTCATCTTAAAGCCTGTGATTTCGCCGCTTTCCGCTACCTCTAAGGTATTGCAGAAGATGGTTGGCCAGCCGAGCTTTTCCATAAGCGGCTTTGCAAACTGTGTAAAGGTATCGCTGATTATGATAACCTGTGTTTTTGCGCGGAGCTTGTCAAGAAATTCCTTAGCACCGGGCATCGGGTCTATCTTTGCAATAGTTTCTTGTATTTCCTTTAAGCCAAGTCCGTGCTCCTTCAAGATTGCGATACGGTATGCCATAAGCTTATCGTAATTCGGCTCGTCACGTGTCGTTCTTTTAAGCTCGGGAATGCCGCTTGCCTCAGCAAATGCAATCCAAATTTCAGGCACTAAAACGCCTTCAAGGTCAAGACAAACTATATTCATTTCACTCATTTTTCTAAAATTCTCCTTAATGCTTCAAAAAATATATTTAATTATAGCACACCTTGCTTATTGTGTCAACTTTATTCCTCTAAAACACTAAATTTTTGGTTATTTTTTTAATTAAATTATCATCTTTTTATATTGCTTTTTATATATTCTTTCTGTATAATATAAATGATATATTACGGGCGCGCCTGCATATCTTTATTAAAGGAGGGAAATTGAAAAATGAGACTGCTTCTTGGCTCACTTAAAGAGTCGCTTTCGTCGGTTTTGCCGATTTGTGCCATAGTTTTGGTGCTTACCGTTTCCCTTGCCCCTATTTTGCCCGGCGTTATGGTTATGTTCCTTTTCGGTTCGATTTTGATTATTGCGGGAATGAGCATATTTACCATCGGCTCGAATATTTCCATGCAGCCCCTTGGCGACGGTATGGGTATACTTATCGGTCAGAGCAAGAAAAAATTTATCCCACTTCTCGTTTGCTTCTTTGTCGGCTTGCTCATAACTATTGCAGAGCCTGACCTTACCGTGCTTGCAGACCAGATAAATTTAAGCTTCAAAAGCGAATTCCTTAACAAATGGCTTCTTGTTATTTGCGTTGCGCTTGGCGTTGGCGCATTTTTGGCGTTTGCACTTATAAGAACAAGGAGAAAAATTCCGCTTGCATACGTTTTAGTTCCGCTTTACGGCGTTGCTCTTGTCCTTGCTACCTTGCCCTATATAACGGGTGGCAAGATAGGCTCGGTTGAATTTATACCGACCGCGTTTGACTCGGGCGGAGTTACCACAGGTCCTATCACCGTTCCGTTTATTATGGCACTCGGTGCGGGTATTGCATCGATGAGTAAGGATAAGCACTCGGCTGACAACTCGTTCGGTCTTGTTTCCCTTTGCTCAATCGGCCCTATTCTATCGGTTCTCATTCTCGGTCTTATAAGAAAGCCTGACGTTAAGGGCTCTTCCTTCACGCCTGAGGATTATATGAATTTTACAACGCGCGATGCGTTTTTGGAGTTCTTTAACCCAAGCGTTGCCGCACACGGTATTCTTACGTACGCTAAGGAGGTGGCTCTTGCCTTCCTTCCTATCGTTGCTATGTTCCTTGTATTCCAGCTTATTTTCAAGCGCTTTAACAAGCTTCAGGTTTTAAGAATTTCAGTCGGCTTTATCTACACGTACATCGGACTTGTGCTTTTCCTAACGGGCGCAAACATCGGCTTTATGCCTGCAGGTCAGCTTATCGGCAAGGTGCTTGGCGGTGGCTCGTTTACTAAGTGGCTGCTCGTGCCTATCGGCATGGTGCTTGGCTACTTCGTTGTTGCGGCAGAGCCTGCGGTTCACACCTTGAAAAAGCAGGTTGCCGAGGTCACAAACGGCGCAATTTCACAAAAATCAATCGGCTTGGCACTTTCAATAGGTGTTGCCGTTTCCGTCGGAATTGCTATGACACGCATTTTAACGGGACTTCCTATTTTGCCCGTTTTAATAGTCGGTTACATTATTCCGCTTGTTATAACCTTCTTCGTGCCGCCTATTTATACGGGTATCGCATTTGACTCGGGTGGCGTTGCCTCGGGTCCTATGGCAACTACGTTTATTTTGCCGTTTGCAATAGGCGCTTGCACCGCTGTCAATCAGGGAAGCGAGCATCTTTCATCTAAAATTATGACGGATGCCTTCGGCATAGTTGCTATGATTGCTATGACTCCGCTTATCACAATTCAAGTGCTTGGTCTTATCGGAAAGGTTAAGCAGGATAAGAAGATGAAGAAAATTCACAAGGAAATCGAGCAAATTGACGACGGTATTTACTACTACGACGAGGAGGTATATTAAATGGCTAATGATTCACGCATAGTTATGCTGCTTGCTATAATCAGACGTGGCAAGGGCGGCATATACCTCAAAGCCATTCAAGAGGACGACGTAGTGATGCACTTCCAATGCGTTGGAAAAGGCACAGCGCCCTCGGATATGATGGAAATTCTCGGTCTTGGTAACAGTGAAAAGGATATCATTATCAGCTTTGCAACCAAAACCACCGCGGACAGAATTGCCGCAGACCTTAGCAAAAACGTTGGCAAAACCTACGGCTATCAAGGCATTTTTATGGTTATTCCAACAAGCGCATTTAGCCGCATTTCAGCAGAAATTATCAAGAAAAACAGTAACGATTTCGTCAAAGGAGGCGCAGATAATATGCAAAGCGAATTCAAATACAGCTTAGTTTTAATAGCCGTTAACCGTGGCTTTACAGATAGCGTTATGCAAACTGCAAAAAAGGCAGGCGCAACGGGCGGTACAGTTATCAAGGCAAGACACGCCGAGGCAGATATTGTCGAAGCATTTGCAAACGTTAAGCTTGAGGACGAAAAGGAAATTGTTGCTATCTTAGCACCTGAGGGCACAAGAAACCAAATTTTGGAGGACGTTAACAACGAGTTTGGCTTGAAGAGCGAGGCACAGGGGGTTGTGTTATCAATTCCTGTTGAAAAAGTCTTTAAAATATAAGCAGTCAGATGAGGGTAAAACCGAAATCACGGTTTTATGTGAGATAACTTTTTTCCCCTAATCTAAAAAGCATTTACCGCTTATTTAAATCTTCCCAACAACATTAAATTTAATGTAGAAAACAGGCGAGAGCCTGTTTTCTTTTATGTGATTTCTATACGCGACTATCGTTCCGACGTACGCAAGTACGCCTATGCACGAACCCCCAAAGCTCATACTTCGCTTTGAGGAACCCCTTTTCTCGCTCTATTCACGCATTTTTCCTCCTCCCTGATGCTTATAAATTCAGCTCGTACGTGATGTTAGATTTGCATTTTTCCCACTCGTGAAGCTCTGCTCTCTATCTGTTCGTCAAAATTTCGTTTATATTTTATTTGGAAAACAGGCGGTTGCCTGTTTTCTTTTTGCGTGTGGGAAATATGCGCTTGGTGTCTCAAAAATTTGACAATTGTTGGTTTTTTCGTTTTTGGTATTGACTTTTGTGGGACGGAGTGATATACTTAATGGGACAATATGTCCCGAAATGCGAATAAATTTGTACCGATTGTGTGCAAGTGTGTCCCATTTAAGGGAGTTTGATTAAAGGAGTTTATTATGAGAAACGTTAGTGCAGACACTATAATTGCTATTAAAAGATGTGTGGAGAACTATTTTGACGATTTTACGCGTTCGCCGTCGCTTCGTGAAATTTCCGCCTTGACGGGAATTAGCAAAAGCACGGTGCAAAGATATATTGAGATTATGGAGCGCGTTGGAATTGTCACACGCACAGAGGACGGAATTGAAACGCCGTATATTACAAAGACGGAAAGAAATATGGTAACCGTTGCAAAGCTTGGCAGAATTCCCTGCGGTCCGCTTGACGAAAAGGAGGAATATATCGAGGGCTACGTTAAGCTCCCCGAGTCCTTTGTCGGCAAGGGTAAGTTCTTTATTCTTACAGCTTCAGGCGAGTCTATGGTCGAGGCAGGAATTGACGACGGCGATATGATTATCATTAAGCAACAAAACGTAGCGCATAAGGGTGACATTGTTGTTGCACTTGCCGAGGGTCAAAGCACCTTGAAGCGATATATGCCCGACCCTGCAATTAAGAAAATCCGCCTTCATCCCGAAAATTCCTCAATGGAGGATATAATCGTTGATAGCTGTGAAATTCAGGGCGTGGCTGTCAAGGTTATTAAGTCTTTATAATGGCAAAATTCACACGCACGCCGCTTTCCGTCGGTGTCGTTTACCGTATGGACGGCAAAATTACGCCTGTTATCATAATTTGCGAGGATAAAAAATACCCTATTGAGAAAATTATTGACGTATGCAAGCATGCGCCACTCTCTGTTGGCTCGATGGCTCCTCTTCAATATACGGTTTTGGTTGCAGGCGAAACGAAGAAAATTTATTTTGAGGAGGACACGGGTAAGTGGTTTTCCGTTAAGGAAGCGAGGTAAGATGAAGGATAGAGTTATTTTGCACAGTGATGCAAACTGCTTTTATGCCTCTTGCGAAATGGTCTTAAACCCTTCCCTGCGTGGCAAGGCTGTCGCAGTTGGAGGGCACGAGGAGGACCGCCACGGCATTATTCTTGCTAAAAGCGAGTTTGCAAAGCTGGCAGGGGTAAAGACGGGAATGCCGCTTTGGGAGGCGCGCCGCCTATGCCCGAATATAATTATCGTACCGCCCCATTTTGAATATTACTCTAAATTTTCGCGTCTGCTCCGCGGAATTTACGAAAGATACACAGACTACGTTGAGCCGTTTGGACTTGACGAATGCTGGCTTGACGTCACCGCCTGCGGTGAGGACGGCTACGTAATAGCCGAGGAAATACGCAACACCGTAAAAAACGAGCTTGGGTTGACGGTTAGTATCGGCGTTTCCTTCAACAAGGTTTTTGCAAAGCTTGGCTCAGACCTAAAAAAGCCTGATGCGGTAACTGTTATTTCGCGCGAAAATTTCAAGGAAAAGATTTGGGATTTGCCTGTTGGTGAGCTACTGTACTGTGGCAGACAAACCGCAAAGGCGCTTACAAGCGGAGGTATGCCGACAATCGGCACGCTTGCACGCGCACAAAAGGAAACGATTGTTAGGCGTCACGGTAAAAACGGTGAGGCGCTTTGGATTTATGCAAACGGTCTTGACACCTCGCGCGTAGCGCACAAGGATGCATACGTTCCGCCAAAATCGGTTGGACACGGCATCACGTGTCGCGAAAATCTCGAAAATATAGACGAGGCGAGCAAGGTTATCGTTTCGCTTTCTCTCGATATCGGCTACAAGCTTCGCAAGGAAAAGCTTTGGGCGGGGGGCGTTTCCCTTTCGGTGCGTGATGAGCATTTTATGAACTACTCGTACCAGATGCGACTGGAATTTCCCTCGCAGGATGAAAGAAAAATTGCCAAGGAGGCAATTTCTCTGCTTGAAAAAAACTACACGTGGCGCGCAAAAATCCGTGCGGTTACCGTTACCGCAATTTCAATTGAAACGGACAGTGCGCCGCTTCAACAGGATATGTTTTTTGATTATGAAGAGGAGGACAAAAGAAAACGCCTCGGCTCAGTAATCAACGATATAAAGGACACGTATGGCAAAGCATCAATTTTGCCTGCAACCGTGCTTGACGAAAAGAAAATGCCGAAGGGCAGACAAGAGGACACGGTGCTTCCCGGAATGATGCATAAATAAGGAGAAATATGGAAATTAAGGAAATTGGCTATCTAAAAACATCGTTTCCAACAAAGTTTGGAGTGCCAAGACAAAGCGGAGTTTCAAAAAGCTCACTCGCTACGCTTATTTTTAACGAGGAATACCGTGTGCCCGAAGCGTTAAGCGGACTTGAAGGCTACTCACACGTATGGGTGATATGGGGATTTTCAGAGGCGAAATGTGAAAAATTTTCACCTACGGTGCGTCCGCCGCGCTTAGGCGGAAACACGCGCGTGGGGGTTTTTGCATCGCGCTCTCCGTTTAGACCAAACTCGCTTGGGCTTTCCGTTTTGAAGCTTGAAAGAATAGAAAAAGACCCGAAATACGGACACGTCCTCGTCCTTTCGGGTGCTGATATGATGGACTCAACACCTGTTTACGATATAAAGCCGTATCTCCCCTTTGCGGACTCTGTGCCCGAGGCAACGGGCGGCTTTACCGACACGCTCGATGATTTTTTGCTTGATGTTGATATGCCAAATCATATAAAGGAAAAGCTCTCGCCAAAATTATATGAGTGCCTTTGCGAGTGTCTTGCAAACGACCCTCGACCCTCTTATATAGACACTCCCTCGCGCGTTTTCGGTTTTCCGTTCGATAAATACGAGGTAAAGTTTACCGTTAGCGGAAAGAAATTAACCGTTTTGTCGGTTGATGAGATTTAGACAAATACATAAAGGAATATTAAAATAGCCGTGCTTCAAACGAAGCACGGCTTGTTTTTTATGTTCCCTTGAAGCAAAAACGGGCTTTGGGGATTTTGGGATTTAACAAAATGAATTATTGTGCAAAGCCACCGAGGAAAACGTAGGCGAGGAAGAAAAGAGCTGTTAAAACGCCTAAGGTGATAAAC
The DNA here is from genome assembly GCA_045123255.1 of Eubacteriales bacterium. Taxonomy (GTDB): domain Bacteria; phylum Bacillota; class Clostridia; order Oscillospirales; family CAG-272; genus RGIG2000. Next base: position 98,563 of record JBGVIN010000104.1, on the reverse strand, counting down.
ATAGGCACAAGCATACTTTTTACCGCAGACCAATAGGTATTCCATTTGTCCTTGAAGGTAGATGGGGGTTGAACGAAGCCGTCCTTCCCTTTTTTGCCCCTTGAAAAAGCGGACATATCGGCAATGGTTCTGCCATCGTCAATATATTTTACCTTTTCCTTTTTCTTTTTCTTCTTATCGCTCATTTTTCTCTCTTTTCCTTGGCTGATTTTGTGTGTAATCAGCCCTCGTTATTTAATAAGTGGCATGCTGCAAAGTGACCTGGCTCGTGCTCCTTGTATTCGGGAACGACGTGCTTACAGATTTCCTTTGCATATGGGCAACGCGTATGGAAACGGCAGCCCTTTGGTGGGTTTGCAGGTGACGGAATATCGCCTGCAAGCACAATGCGCTTCATCTTTACGTCGGGATTCGGGTTAGGAATTGCCGAGAAAAGCGCCTTTGTGTATGGGTGTAATGGGTTTCCAAAAATGTCCTCTTTTTTACCGAACTCCATCATCGCGCCAAGGTACATAACGCCTATTTTATCGGAAATGTACTTAACAACGGAGAGGTCGTGTGAGATAAAGAGGTAGGTAAGACCCATTTGTGACTGTAAATCCTTAAGAAGGTTGATAATTTGCGCTTGAATTGAAACGTCAAGAGCGGAAACAGGCTCGTCACATACGACAAGCTTAGGGTTTACTGAAAGGGCTCTGGCTATACAAATTCTTTGACGCTGACCGCCTGAGAACTCGTGTGGATATCTTTCGTAGTAGTAATCACGAAGGCCGCACTTATCCATAAGCTCAAGAACGTAGTCCTTTTCCTGTGACTTTGGCACAATCTTGTGAACCTGAACAGGCTCGGAAAGAATACCGCCAACGGTGCTTCTCGGTGGAAGTGAGGAGTATGGGTCTTGGAAAATTATCTGCATATCGCGACGAATTGCGCGCATTTCCTTTGGCTTGGCGTTTGTTATATCCTTGCCATCAAAAATGATTTGACCGCCGTTTGATGGGTGAAGCTTCAAAATTGTTCTACCCATTGTGGTTTTACCGCATCCACTCTCGCCAACTATTCCAAGCGTTTCGCCCTTTTTCAAGGTGAAGGAAATATCGTCAACGGCAACAAGCTCGGAAAGAACCTTGCCTGTTAAGGACTTTTTAAGTGGGAAAGCTTTTCTTAGGTGTCTAACCTCAAGGAGTGCCTCGGGGTCAAACGGCTTATTTTTGTCAGCCTCAATTGCGGCTTGCTTTCTTTCCTGATACTTTCTTGCTTCCTCGGCGTCGTCATACACCTCGCTTGGCGTTACCTCTGCCTCGGCTGCTTCATTTGATACTTCCTCGGTGGGATTTTCAAGACCGTTTTCTAAAATTTCTTCAGCCATTTTATTTTCCCTCCTTCATATCGTTATATAAGTGACAAGCGACAAAGTGTGTCGGGCTCACCTGTACCATACCCGGGTATTCGCCTGAGCATTTGCCTATGCACTCACCGCATCTTTCCTTGAAATAGCAGGTTTTTGGCATATTTATTGGGTTTGGCACGTTACCCGGAATATTAAAGAGCTTTTCCTCATTTGAATCAAGCGTTGGCTTTGATTTTTGAAGTCCCTTTGTGTATGGGTGAAGTGGGTTATGGAAAATTTCCTTAACCGTACCCTTTTCAATAACCTTGCCCGCGTACATAACCACAACGTAGTCTGCCATTTCGGCAACTATACCAAGGTCGTGGGTGATGAGCATAATCGAGCCGTCAATTTTTGTTTTGAGGTCGTTTAAGAGGTCAAGAATTTGTGCTTGAATTGTAACGTCAAGCGCAGTTGTCGGCTCGTCCGCGATAATAAGGCGCGGATTGCAAGCAAGTGCCATTGAAATCATAACACGCTGACGCATACCGCCAGAAAGCTCGTGCGGATACGCTTTATAAACGCGCTCGGGCATTGCAATACCAACAAGGTTGAGCATTTCAAGGGATTTTGCCTTTGCCTGCTCCTTCGTTGCATCGGGCACGTGAATGAACGTAACCTCGTCAAGCTGTTGACCTATTGTGAAAATTGGGTTAAGTGAGGTCATCGGCTCTTGGAAAATCATAGCAATTTGCTTGCCGCGAATACGGTGGATTTCGTTTATTGGCATTTTTGCAATGTCGTAAACCTTTTCCTCCGTTCTATATTCCTTGCCTGTTACCTCGCCTGCTTCGTTCTTTACATCGAACTTAACAGGCTTTCCCTTCTTATCTCTTATATAGTCCTTTGAGGTGAAGCGGATCTCACCTGAGTAAATTTGTCCTGTAGGGCCTTGTAAAAGACGCATAACCGACATACTCGTTACGCTTTTTCCGCATCCGCTCTCGCCAACTATACCAACGGTTTTGTTCTTCGGCACGTCAAAGGAAACACCGTTAACTGCCTTAACAACGCCTTGGTCAGTAAAGAAATAAGTATTAAGGTCGCTAATTTCGAGGATATTGTCCTCGCTTTTCATCTCAGTTAAAAATTCGCTTTCGTCCGCCTTGCGCTTCTTGTATTTCTCCAAGCGGCGCATTTCCTTGGCGTTTGCTTTTGAAATAGCTTTAATTTCCTTGCCTGAAAGGTAAGAATTCGATTTTTCTTTTGCCATTTTTTCTTACCTCCTTGATTTCGGGTCGAGCGCGTCACGCAAGCCGTCACCGACAAAGTTAAAGCCGAGCACCGCAATAACTATACAAAGTCCTGCGGGAACCCAAATGATTGGATTTGCCATAGCAATTTCAAATCCGTTTGCCTCCTCGAAGAGGTTTAAGATTGTACCCCAAGCGGTGTTTGGTGCTTTTACACCGAAGCCGAGGTATGAAAGGGTTGATTCGTAAATAATCATACCGCCAAGGCTGAGTGTCATTTGAACTATAAGCTGTGGCATTACGTTTGGAATTAAGTGCTTAAAGATTTTGCGGAAGGTGGAATATCCCATTGCCTCTGCCGCAACCATATATTCCTGCTCACGGAGTGAAAGGATTTGACCTCTTACAAGACGGGCAGTACCCGGCCATGAGATGCAGGAAATAAATATCATAAGGAAGTAAATTCTCGTCTCTCCCGTGATAAATGCATATCCCTCGCTTATCCATCCGTTTAACAGCACGCCGACAATAAGAAGAATCGGAATACCCGGCAGACACATAAGAATATCGCATATACGCATTATGATATTGTCGATAACGCCGCCGAAATAGCCTGCAATACCGCCTGCTATTACACCGAGAATAGTGATAATTGCAACCGCAAGGAAGGAAACGATAAGTGAAACGCGTCCGCCGTACATAAGGCGTGAGAGTACGTCATAGCCCGATTTGTCCGTACCGAACGGGTGGAGCTTTGAAGGAGATGCTAAGGTGTTATCCTTTTCGTACTTTTCAAGCGTTTGCTTAACGGTAATTTCCTGACCGTTTACCACAACCTTATATTCACTTGTGGTATATTCTATCTTACCGCTTTCATCCTTTTCATCCTGCTGCCAGCCGCGACCCGAGGTGTTACCCATAACGTCGTTTGCGGGCACTAAAAGATGATAGATGAACGGACCGAGGAATGAAAACAGGAAAAGTCCTATTACCATAACAAGGCCTATAACGCTAAGCTTTGAACGGAAGAAACGGCGAATAACCATTCTTGTCGGTGACATAAGCTTGATATTTTTATCAAGCGGCACCTCCTCAGCCATAACGGCTGAGGCTGTGTCGTTATTTTCATTTAATTCTTCGTTTGAGGGAAGGATTTCATTTTTGATTTCTTCTGTCATAAAGTCCTCCTTACTCAAGCTTAACTCTCGGGTCAACTATTGCATACATAATATCGGAGAGCAAAATTCCAAGCACGGAAAGAACCGCGAGGAACATATTGTAGCCCATAATGAACGGAATGTTACCTGTGTTAGTTAAGGTAAGTGCCGTTGTACCGATACCGTCAAGACCGAAAATCTTTTCTGTGATGATAGCACCCGAGAAAAGTGACGGGATAAGACCTGCAAGTGTTGTAACGAGTGGAATTAATGTGTTTCTGAATGCGTGCTTGTATATTACCTTACTTTCCTTAAGGCCCTTTGCTCTTGCTGTACGAATGTAGTCAGAGTTAAGAACCTCAAGCATATTAGTTCTGGTCATTCTCATTCTGCCGCCAAGGCTCAAAATGGTTATTGTAAATATCGGTAGTACGTAATACTTAAAGTTACTTATAATTCCGATAAGTCCCGTCGTGCTTTGTGAGGCGTTTGTTGCACCTGAGCTTGGGAACCAGCCGAGAAGCTCTGCAAAAACTGCCTTGAAAACGTTTCCGAAGAAGAAGGACGGGAGTGAGATACCAACCATAACGAGAACGGTTATTACGTAGTCACGTACCGAATATTGGTGAGTTGCCGCTGTAATTCCGAGCGGAATTGCAATTAAGAACTCAAATATTGTAGCAACGAACGCAACAACGAATGAGGTTGGAAGTCCTTGTAAAATAACCTGTGAAACGGGCTTTTCGTTACCGAAAAGGCGACCGAGAGTGATGTAACCGTTTTCAAACTCGAAAAGGTTGCCAAGCCATCTGAAATATCCCTTGATAATACCTATAAAGCTATTATCCTGTAAGCCGAGCTGCTCACGAAGCTTGTCGAGAACCTCAGGCTCAGCGGTCATACCTGCGTTGGTGGCAACGAAGTCGAGTGGCATTAAACGAACTAAAAAGTAAATGATAAGAGATACAGCTACCAATATGAGAACTGAAAGTCCTATTCTTTTTAGTATATATTTGAACATTGTATTACTCCAAATTAGTCTTTGAATTCAACTTCCCAAATTCTGTCGAGCGGTGATGAGTATGGGTTAGAATTTTCAGGGAGTGAGCTTGAATCGATAATGTCTGAATTGTATGCGTAAACTACGCTTCTTTGATATACAGGAAGCTCAATTGCAAGGTCGAGAAGGTAGCCCATAGCTTCCTTATAGATAGCTGCGCGCTCCTCTTGGTCAAGTGTTTCTCTTGCCTCGTCAATCTTTTCGCTGAGCTTGTTAAGAATTGCCTTTTCCTGTGAGGTGCCGTTTGTCTTTAAGTGTGAGTAGCCCCAAGCTCTTGTACTTGATGCGGTTGAGTTCTTGTGGTAAACCTGATACATATCAGGGTCAAGCGTTGAGCCCCAAGCAGCTGCCCAAACAGCCAAGCCGCCTGTTGAAAGCTTTGTAAGTGCGGTAGCATCCGGAACAACCGTTACGCTCCAGCCCATATCGTTAAGAAGCTTTGCAGCATCGATAAAGGTTTGGAAGGTTGGGTGGTCTGTTGATGCGCCTGCAATTGTAAATTCAATCTTAAGACGTGAGTCACCTGCTGATGCGCCTGCTTGCTGCATAAGGTCTTGAATCTTTGTTCTTGCAGCATCCTCGCCGTCGTAAACGCCGTTGCCGTCAAGGTCTACTGCCCAGTTACCAACGTATGGGTAATCCTTACCGTTATCGTTGTCAAGAGTGCCATCCTCGTTTCTTGGATATGCCCAGCTTACTGTTGACATTGTCCAGAAGATTTGGCTTGCCGTACCGGGACGGTAGTAGTTAAGTGAGGTTGCTGTGTTCATAGCACACATAATTGCTTGACGGATTTCTCTGTCTTGAATCTTTGATGCGTTGATACCAACGTAACCGTAGCCGAGCTGATCCTCAAGAATGTACTCGTAGCCGCCGTTGCCCTTTAAGCCCTCGAGCTTATCGTAGTTTTCCTGTGTTAACTGTGGTGAGATGTAGTGAACTGAGCCACTTTCAAGAAGTGTAATTGCGTCAGCTGCAGGGAGTGCTTGATAACGAACCTTTTCAATCTTTGCGTTTTCAATGCCCTCGCCTACTGTTTCAAAGTAGTCGTTTCTCTTGAAGTAAACAACGTTGTTTGCAAGGAATTCCGCACCTGCGGGATTGTCACCGTTTGAACGGTTTGTTGCCTTATACGCGCCTGCACCAACAGGAACGTTTGTCTTTGTAGACTTTTGAATTACGCTTTGCATAAAGCTGAATTTACCGTAGTCAACACCGAACTTGTGGTTCTCAATGTCAACTGTGTATGCGGAGTCGCCGTAGTAGTGCTGTGGAGCAACTGCGAATGAGAAGTTCCATTGAGCCTTAGGGTCTTGTCCGTCGATTGTGATTTGAAGCACGTCGTATTCATCGCTGTTTACAGGTGTGCCGTCACTGTTATGCTCTTGTGCGATTTTATATGTAGTACCGTTAACGGTAATTTCTGTCATTTCTGTGTTGTGGCCAAGTGAAACGATACCCTCGATGTGGTCGTAAACAAGTGAGCCGTCGCTATTCTTCTTTTCGTCAAGAATAACGCCCTTTGCCTCAGCTGTATATTCTGTCATAAGCTGAGCAGCTGTTGCCCAAGCTGAAAGAATAATGTGAAGCTCTGTATTGATTTTTGAGTTGTAAACGTAATCGATTGCTGCTTCCTTTGAGTTAACAACGTCAGGGTTGTACTGTAAGGTTACGTTCTCGATAACGTTTTTATCGTCTGTTTGCTTGCCGTTTACAATCTTTTTGCCCCATTCAATCTTAACGAAGCCCTCGTGGTACATAAAGCGAGTGATATCGTCAGCTTCTGTGCCCTTATCGTCCTTGAAGTATGAGTTTGTCTTGTATGGCTCTGTGTCTGAATATGCGCTTTGAGCAGCAACGTAGTCGTCGCCGAGCTCCTCCTTGAAGAGCTTAAGAGCGTACTCGTAGTCCTCAAGAAGCTTTTGTGATGTGATGTTTGTGCCTGAAACTGCGCCGAGGTAACCGCTTGAAAGCTTCTTATTAAGAATTGCCGCCTTCATTTTTTCGTAGTCAGCCTCGTATTGACCTGCGTTCGAGGTCTTACCTACTGATGTAAAGAGGTTGATAAGCTCGTTGATACGGGCTTGTGCGCGAACGCCTGCCTCTTGTGTGATAACCTCATCCTGGCTTTGGTTGCCTGAGGTCTTTTGCTGGGTCTTATACTCTTCAAGACCCTTAATCTTTGTTGAATAGATTGTTGCTGAGCCTGTGTATGCAGGGTCAAGATATACGTAGAGGTTGAATAAAACGTCCTCCATTGTGAGTGGGTGACCGTCGGAATACTTAATTCCGTTTTTAAGAACGAAGGTATATACTGTTTCGTCCTTTGCTGCGTCGAACTTTGAAATTTCAAAGTCCTTTGTTACTGTTGCCTGGTCCTCACCGTAAGCAACCTTTACAACACCGTCAACATACTGTGATGAAAGCATGCCTATTTGTGTCATTGATACGATGGTTCCGTCTGCTGCTGTGGTTGAAAAGAATGGGTTGAAGTTGCCGTCGAAGTCCTCAGACATAATTACGAAAGCATCAGGCTTTTCGGTTTTTCCGCCGCCATTATTGCCTCCGCAGCTTGAGAACAAAACAACAGTGCTGAGGCACATTGCCACACAAAGCATAAGTGCCAAAATTCTCTTTTTCATTTTGTTTTCTCCTTTTATATGTATGAAATTTTAATAAGCGAATTATTCCTGCGGCTTAGCTTCAAAGAGTAGCTCCAAGCTATTGCCGTTTTGAGTAATAGTGAGTATTGACGTATCAAGCTCACTTGTTACAACCTCGTAGCTAAAGCCGTCAAGGGAAATGCCGAGGTTGTCTGTATAGCCGTCTGCACATACAAGACCGATTTCATATTCGGGTGAATATTGAATTGGGGATGAGGCTGAAATTTTCAAAACAGCATCCGTAAATTCAACGTTTTCAAATGCAAAGCCCTCTTCAATTGAAGCGGCAACAAGCGCGTATCTTGCACCCGGGGTTCTGTCTGCTCTTTCAATCAATGCGCTAACGCCGTCAAACACAACGTTTTCGATTTTTGCATCCTTGGTAAGTGATTTGAACATACCGAAGGTTTTTGATGATGAGCTTTCAAGCACGATGCCCGAAATTTTGAAGCCACCGCCTGAAATTGTGCCACTGAAATCGTTGTTTTTGAATATGTTTGGCCAAGCGGTAAGCTCGTCAAACTCAATATCAGCCATAATTTCGTAATTGCCGTCTGCTTTTGCATTATTAACGAATTGCTTTGCAGAATAAACTCTGTACCATTCGCCGTCCTTTTGCTCATAGTTAATATAGAGCTTCATTGTGAGGTTGCCGATGGTTGCAGTTGCTTCGTCGTAAGTGTAGGTATGTCTTTGCTCAGCCGAGATTGGGCTTTGGCACGCACTGTCAAGGTAAAGACCGTCAAAGAAGCTTGTAACCGCTCCGTTTTCGTACGTAACAAATCTTTCATTCCAAGAATATTTTGTGTTTGTGCCTACCACAAGTGCATCCTTCAAGGTGCCGAAGTTATATTCGCCCTTCTTTAGGTCGAGATACGGTGCTGAGATGATGCTGTTTTTGCCGAGCATTGGGTTTTTAATCTCGTACGTTGCAACAAGATTTTCGCCGTCGTAAATTTCAACTGACGGATTTCTAACCCAAGCGGCGTAGAAGGTAATTGCAGGCTCACTCGCCGAATAATCCTTTACGTCAAGGAGGTAATTGCCGTCGAAATTCCATTTACCGCCGTAGGTATAAACCGTGTTGCCCTTGTCGTCCTTAACGATATTTCCGCTTGCATCCTTCAAGGCTTCTCTTTTTGAGTACCAGCCTGCAAATGAGTAGCCAGGCATAGCGGAGCGCGCAACCTCAGGTGCGTTTTCCTTACCGCGTACGTCGTCCTCGGGGTTTACAAGCGGCAATTCAAGCTTGCCGTCCTCGTTTACCTTTAAGCTTTCCTGACTGTACGTGTCGGTAACGTAAAGCTGACCTGCGTTTCCGAAATAGCTTCCGTTTGCATCGTATTTTACCGTTATATTGTAGCCCGCCTTGTCGTACTCATCGTATGTATTGCCTGAGCACGAAGCAAATATCGCGCATACAAGAAGGACAAGACAAGTAACCATTAAAATCTTAATTTTCTTGTTCATTGTTTCCTCTTTTTCTTAGCCACGCCAAGCGCCACGTGGGCGCTTTGACGTTAGCATTTAATTACTGTCCTTATTTATTTTCCTCGGTGTCTGCCGTATTCTCTTTGATATCTTCTGCTTCATCGCTTGTCGGCGCATCCTTTGGCTCAGCAATTTTCTCCGAGCTGCCTCCGACAAATCTCTTAACGAGAATGAAGGCGATGAACGCAACTGCCACGCAGAATGCCAGAAGATTAACAACTGTTGTAATTGAAAGAATTACAATAGCTACCACGTAGCCTCTGTTTGACTTATCCTTAACGTCAGTGTCGCCGTCAGGAGTATTGTCATCAGGCTCGTTTGGTGTTTCGGGTGTCATATTCTGGCTCTTTAATGCCAAAATTCTGTTCTCTGCTGAAACGAGTGAGGAGTAGTTGGTAACAAGCGCCTGTTGCTCCTTCGTTGCAATTCTGTTATAAGCCTCTCTTGCCGCGATAACAAGTGCTTCGTGAGTAAGCTGAACCTTTTCGGGAAGTGAGCTAATCTTTTCAATTGCTTCAAGGGTGATATCGTCCATTGCAACTGCGCCGTCGATAATCATTGTGAAATATTGTGAATAAATAAAGGTTTCGTAATACTGACCGTTTGAAGGTCTAACCATAATAAGCTCGGGGTTGCCGTGGCCTATGCGGTTTACAAAGTTTGCACCGTAGTAAGCGTTTGAATATTTACCGTCTGAAACGTTCCACATATAGAAAGGAACAATTCCAAGACCTGAGTGCTTAATAACGTTGCCCTCGTAGTCGGTAAACTCATATTCGCCCGTTGCGGGAAGGTTTTCAAACGACTCGTAGTAAGCCGTGTCGAATTCTTCCTCTAAAATAGGTGCTTCATAGCTCTTGAATACAACCGTTACAAGCTTCTTACATTCGTAGAACGCCTTGTGTCCTATCGCGTCGAGTGAATGTGGGAGAGTAACTCTAACAACGTCGTTGCCTGCAAATGCCATAGCGGTAATTCTTACAGTACCCTCTGCAACGCTAACCATTTTCTCGTTCATATTGCAGAACGTAATAAGCTCATAGCCATTTGGCACAACTGCATAGAGTGAGCCGTCTATAACCTTAACTGCTTCGCTGATATCGAAGGTGTATACTGTTTTTGTGTAGGCTATTCCGTTAAACTCCTCAGTTACCTCGGTTGAGAACGGAGCGAGCTTGCACATTGCAAACGGGTTATCGCCAAGGACGGTGAGATTTTCGCCGAGTGTTACCTCAAATTCGGTTACGTTTTCCTTCATAAAGGCAAAGTCGCCGATTTCTTGTGCGCCTGCAAGGTTAGCCTTGTTAATGCCCGAGTATGCAAATGCGTATGATTTGATTTTTTCTGTAAATTCAAGGTTTTCTACCTTACCAAGTCCCTCGCAGTAAGCAAATGCGCCCTCTCCGATGTCGGTGCCCTCGGTATTTAAGATAACCATAATGAGATTGTGGTTGTTTACAAATGCGTAATTGTCAACGTAGATTGCATCGCTAAGGTTAGCTGAAATGAGTGACGTTTCCGCAAATGCTTGAATACCGATAACCTCTACGTTTTCAAGGTTAATAAGTGTCAAGCCTGTGCAGTTTTCAAACGCATGGTCTGAAATTTCCTTAAGCTTCTCGCCAAGTACAACCTCCTTAAGCTCAAAGCAGTTGATAAATGCTTCTTTGCCAAGGTATTCAAGTGATGAAAGGTCAACCTTTTCAAGCTTAGGTGTGTAGTAGCGGTAAACGTAGTAGTTGTCCTCAACGAGCACAGAGTTTCCGTTTGCGTCGGTGTAGGTATAAAGAATATCACCGCCGAATGCGCCCTTACCTATTGAGATAACGCCTGAGAGGTCAATTTCCTTCAAGCTGCAAGCGCTGTAGAATGCTTGGTCACCAAGGGTAATTGACGTACCCATTGTAACCCTTTCAAGCATAGCCGCGCCCATAAATGCGCTTTCGCCAACTTTAACGTCGTTGCCGATTTCAAGGCTTGTCAAGCTTGATGTGTACTTGTAGTAGTATATCTTCTTATCTGTTACGGTTTCGTCACGAACAAGCTCACTATTCTCGCCTCTTGAGAGCATAAATGCGCCCATGCCGAGCTCTACGCCGTTTCCGATAACGACTGTTTCAAGATACTTGCACTCGCAGAATGCACCCTCGCCAACCTTCATGCCCGCAGGAATTTCAACCTCGACAAGGTCGGTGTATGCAAATGCGTACGCGCCGATTTCTTTTATATTATTTAATGTAGGTAATTCATTTATCGACGTCTTGAAGAATGCGTACTTGCCGATTTTTTCAAGGTTGCCGAGAGTTACCTTTTTAAGTGACGTACAGCTTTCAAATGCGTTGTCCTCAACTATTGTTACGCTTGGGATATTAACCTCTGTAATCTTTGAGGTATATGCAAATGCGCCCGTGCCTATCGTAGTTACGTTAGGATCGTTCAAGGTAAACGTGCCTGATACGGTTGGCAGAACCATTGCAAGCGTTTTGCCGTCGCTTGAAAGAACGTAATTTTTATCGCTTGAAAGCTTATAAGATTTATTTGCGCTGTCAATATTGATTTCTGAAATAGATGTTTTTGCAAATGCAACCGCGCCTATTGTGTTAACGTCCTTGCCTATTGTAACGGTATTAAGCTTGGAGCAGCCGTAGAATGCGCCCTCAGGAATAACGTCTGCGTTGATTGAAACGCTCTCAAGTGAACGGCAGCCTGAGAATACGTACGGACCGTACTTAACCTTTTCGGCGTTAACCGTTACTGTTTTAAGTGCGCTATTGCCGTAGAATGCATATGCACCGATTGACTGAAGCTTCTTTGGAAGAATGATTTCTTCAAGGAATGAGTTTTTGGTGTCGGGAGTTCCGTCACCGTTTGTATCAACCCACTGACCGTTGTTTGCAAATGCGTAGTCGCCTATTGCACAAGCATTGTCAAGTGAGATTGTGCCCTTAAGGTTACATCCGTCGAACGCTTCCTTATTGATGAGCTGAACGTATTCAAGTCCCTCTACCTTCGAAAGCTTTGAGCAGCCGTAGAACGCGCCGTACTCAATTGCTTCAAGTGTTGAAGGAAGAACTACTGTTTCAAGGGCTGTAAGATTTGCAAACGCATATGCGTTAATCTTCTTAACACCCTCAGGAATTATTACCTTAGTTATCGTGTTGTCACCGATATACCAAATCTTTGATGTGCTTGGGTCCTCAGGGTCAAGCTCCCAGGACTCCTTAGGAATATATTGGCTGTTTGAGAATGCAAACTGTGCAATTTCAACGAGCAAAAGCTCCTCGGGAATTTCAACAATTCCGCCCTTACCGTAGTAGTGTGTAAGGTTTGGTGACTGTGTAACGAATGGGTCCTTAACCTCGATTGAAACGGTTTGTGAATAGTACGTGCTCTTTCCGTCGAGCAATACTCTTACCGTAACTGAGGAGAAGCCCTCTGCCTCTGCGACGATAACGCCGTTTTGGTCGATTTTTACAATACTGTCGTCGCTTGTTTCAAATTCAACCGTTGTGCCGCTGAAATAAGCATCGAGCTTATATTTGAGCTGAACGGACTCAGACGGATACATTGAAAGGAAGTAGTTGCCGTTTGAGAATACGCGCTTATCGCCGTCTGCGCCGATGTCGCGGTCTGAGCTATCTACCATATAGTAAGCTCTTATTGTATCGTAGCCTGTCAAAACAAAGCTATCTGCAACAGGCTTATCGAAATATTCAAAGCCCTCGTCATTTTCTGAAAGAACCGTAACGGCAAATGACGTTTGCTTACCTGTTTCGGGGTCTTGCGCCCAGATAAGTGCCTTACCCGGAGCAACTGCAACTAATTTGTTGTTTACAACTCTTACAACCTTTTGGTTTGTTGAGAAGTATGTAAGAAGCTCGCCCCACTCCGTGCCGGGACGGATAAGTGGCTTGATGTTATAAAGCTCATTAGGACTGAGGGTAACTGTTTTTTCCTCAAAATAGAAGTCCTGATATGCATCCGGTAAATCAATTTCGTAGGTTGCGTCGTTAAGCGCGTAGTCATACGTTGCACAAACTATCGAATTCGGATTTGCCGCGTTGTTCTTAATTGCGTAAATATGGTCTGTAAGCTCGTATTCAACGTATGAAACACCGTTTTTCACTGAGTAAATAGGTGTCATATATTGGCTGAATGAAATGAACTCGTAGCTTGCCTTATCAACGTAGCCAAGCTGTGCAGACATTGAGTAGTGGTTATCGTAAACCGCCATTCTGACATAAAGACGGTCGCGCTCAAGCTCCTTATCGTACTCTGTATAGAATTCGCAGCCTGTCAAGGTTGGCGCTTCAAAGTCGGTAACGAATGGGAACTCGAAGGTGTTATTTAGATTATCTTCCTTGCCGTCGTTTTCATAGTCGAGCAAGCCCTCGCACTTAACGTAATATTCCGTGTTGTTTTTGAGGTTATGCTCGCCAACGTCGAATTCAACGTCAACGTTTGCGGGGTATAGGTATGAGCCACCGTCACCGTAGGACTTACGAACGAGCTTTTCAACCGTTTCGTAAACCACCTCACCCGTTGTCGAGTCGGTGATGGTAACCTTAATTTCGCTTGCATTACGGAGCATACCCATCCAGATAAATCTTATGGAGTGGATTGTGCCGTTCATATTTGAAAGTGCGATGTAATCACGGTCTGCCGCGATAATTCTGTCGCTTGGATTTTGCAAGAAGTAGTACGAGCCGAGATAGCTAACGTAGTCCTCCTCAATGCCGCCGATAGGACGTGTCGCATATGCATCGGGAAGTGTTTTATCAAGCGTTGGGATTGTATCGTCAAGCTCGTCGCGGTTTGTTTCGAAATAATCCATATCGAAGAGCGGAGCCTGTGCCCAGTTGCCATAGAATGCGAGGTACGGAACGTTTAAGTCTATGCCGTTTTCGTTTTGGCTGTAAAGAGAAACGAAGCCCTCGATGTACATACCGTTTTCAAAGGATTTATCAAGGTAAGCCTTGTTTTCATCGGTAAGCTTTATTGTAACTGTAACCTTAGCGGTTGAGCCTGCATTAACTCTAACCTCATCGCCAACCCTTTTGCCACCGCCTGAAACTGTAAATTCAACGGTTGCACCCTCAAGAAGGTAGCCCTCCTCAGTAACGGTTGTTTCACCCTGGTGTGTCAAAACGTCGCTCACGCCCTCAGTCATAACCGATGCATCAAGAACGTATGAAAGCTCGCTTGTGCCAAAGTTTACAACGTCGAAGTTAAGTGTATATACGCCTGTTTTCTTTACATCGTCGCCAAGCTCAAGCTTGGTCTTGTCCATAGCGGTGCCATCCTTCTTATAGGTTTGGATGTACGCCTCTGTTTCAGTTGCCGCAATAAGGTTTGCAAGACCTGCGCCCTGCTTTCTTACCGCATATGGCAAGCCGTTTTTGTTAAGCACGATGTCAGCGGTTGACATCATCAAGCGGTTAACCATAGCGTTGATATTTACGCTACGCTTATATTCGTTTGTTTCGCCGTCGCCAATAAGCTTATCATAGTTGGTTTCCACGTATTGACGCAAAAGGATTGTAAAGCCTGCAAGGTTTGGACACGCCATTGACGTACCCGAAAGACGGTCGTAGCCGCCACCTGTTATTGCAGAAAGAATGTTACCGCCGTGTGCGGTGATTTCAGGCTTAATGCCGAGTGTCGGTGAAGGTCCCCACGAGGAGAAGTCGGACATAAACGGACCTGCCTTTTGTAAGCGGCTAATGGTGATTTCGCCCTTACCTGCGGCTGCAAGCTCCTTACCGTCGTTTTGCGAAATTGAGCAAACCGCAACGGTTGTAAGACCAACGTTCATTTTGATATCACCTGATACGTTATTGAAAATGATGATACCCGCAGCGCCCTTCTTTTGTGCTACGTTAGCTTTTTCCTCGAACGTATTTGAGCCACGCTCAACGAGAACTATCTTACCTGTTACGTCCATACCCGTATAGTCGGCATCACGTCCCGCACCCGGGATAAGAACGAACTCGTATTTCTTTTCGTCAACGCCATCAGGAAGCAAATCCTCAACGAAATCTCTTTCCTCAGCGCCCGCATTATTTGATTCTATAAAGTAAATGATTTTGCCGTTATGGAGCATATACGGAGTCTTAACACCGTTTATTGAAGCAACGGACATAGCACCCTCATAGGTTGAAGGTGAGCCTACCGTCGAGGTATCGGGATTTGAGGTAAGACCCAAGTTACCGTTCTTCTCTGAGCCGTATGCCGAGGAGAAGCTGTTTGATGCGGCAACTATCATACTAATGCCCTGTTCACGAATGCTATCGTAAACACCGCTCATCATTTCTCTGTCTGACTCGCGGCTAAAGCCACAGGCTGTACCGAGTGACATATTGATAACGTCAACGTTGAGAACCACGCAATCCTCAAGTGCGTCAAGAATCCAAGATGCCTTTGCAGAATCCTGAACATCGGAGAAAATCTTCATTGAAACGAGCTGCGCGTTTGGTGCAACGCCCGTAATCGTATCGTCGTTACCAACGATTACACCCGAAACGTGTGTACCGTGGTTGTTATGTAATGAATAAACGTCTGCATCTCTGTCTGCATAGTCGAACGAGAAAGGAACCTTATCGTTTAAGTAAACGTCGTTAACCGTTAAGCCGTTAACCATTGTCGTTGCCTTTGTTCTTGCAAGGCAGGCTGCAACCATATCTCTTGTAAGACCGAGCTTGGTAGACGTGAATTTTTTCATAGAAAACGCGGAGTGTGTGTAGTCAAGACCTGTGTCAAGAACTGCAACAACCATTCCCGAGCCGTCATAAGCGTAGCCCTTGCTATTAAAAATACCCGTTGATTCGTGAACGTTGACGATATTTTCAACAGGCTTAGCGTCGCTGACGTTATACACCTCGCTTACAAGTGCGGTTGCGTAGCTTGGGAGGGATTTTGCGCTCGTCTCGAAATCGCGCGCGTTGATAACGATTTCAAAGCCTGAAAGAAGCACTGAATAATCAGCACCCAATTCGTAGCTTATGCCCTTTTTGTCAAGCTTAGCGGTAATTTCCTTCTTTGCTTGATTCATGCCCGCCTCAATATCGGCTGCCTCGTCAGTCAAAATAAATTCCGCAAAGGAAATTTCCCTATCCTTTTCGTTATACGCGTCAAGGAGCGTTTTTGTGTTAAGCTGAACAATAACGGAAATTTCGTCACTGTCCTTAACTGTGGAGGGGAGCTTTTGAATAGACGTGCCTGAGTAGTACTGAGTCTTGTCAATAATTACGTCGGAAAGCTCTCTAAATAATCCCTCAAACGTTTGAGTGTCAACTGCATCAGCTGCATTTGCTATGGTGCAGGAGGTCAGGGAAAGCGCGGTCGAGAGCAACAGTATCACAGATACTACCAAGACTGCTATTCTTGCTAAATTCTTTCTTTTCATTGTTTTTTGCCTTTCTTTATTATTGCGTGATAATATATAATAAAAAATATATACGGTAGTATTTTAGCACAATACAATTAAAAATGCAAGCAAAAAATATAGATTATATATAATAAATAAGAAAATTCAAATAAAAAACGAAGAAAACCGTTTCACCGTGATAAAGAGAAAAAGTGTTAAAACGCTAAACAGATAAAGGGGTTTCGGGCTTTTTTATTTGCCAAAAAGCTACGGAAAAATTATTTTTTCGACACACGGATTTCAAAAAAAATTTACAATTTAGATTGGCGCTTTGCGCCGTGAATAAAATCAACCGCAAGGTTGTATATCACCAACCGCAAGGTTGCATATCATCAACCGAGAGGTTGCATATCATCAACCGCAAGGTTGCATATCATCAACCGCAAGGTTGCATATCATCAACCGCAAGGTTGCATATCATCACGGTTTAGCGTGTATATCATCAATGCATCGCATTGTATATCACCACACGAATGTGTGCATATCATCAACCGCAAGGTTGTATATCATCAACCGCGAGGTTGCATAAAAATCCCTCGGGGAGTGTCTGATTTTGGCACTTTTTTGCCTAAAATCCCTGAGTTAAAGATGTGTGCTTGTCCCAAGCCTGCTCGGGTGGATTTTTATGTCTTTTTCGTGTCGTTCCCCTCGTTATTCTCTGCTCTTGGCGCACGCGCGCCTATTTTTTGCTTGACATACTATTCTTTATGTGTTACAATATTTGTGCTAATATTTTATAAATCATTATAAAGGAGTATATATGCAAGAGAAAAAAACGAAAATTTTGCACCTTATATACGGTATTGTGCTTTCCGTTTTGATTTTTGCAGTCGGCATTTGCTTTATTGTCAGCTGCGTTGATATAAACAATGCGGGAAAATTCACGACCGACGCCATAAAATCACACTTTTTGTGGATACTTGCCCCTGTGCTTCTCTGTATCGCATCAATTATTGGCGGTATAGTTTTGCACGCGGTTTTCCCATCTGAAGAGGAAAAAATAACAGCTTCCATTTCGAATAAGGATTTGCTCAAAAACCTTTACAAGAGAATAAATCTCGACGAAGCACCTGCGGACTTAAAGGCGGTTATCAAAAGCCAAAGTGGCTTTAGACGTGCATTTTTTATCATTACTATAGTCAACGGGGTTATAAATTTCGTTTCTGCGCTCATTTTCATCTTCACAAAGAGCAATCTTAGCGAGGTTGACGCAGGTAAGCTTAACGAAATTTTGCCTGTTATTGCAAAGATTATGGCTTACGCAGTTATCCCATTCTTTGTTGCTGTCGTTTACGACATTTTTGCTAATTTCACCTACGAAAAAGTGCTTGAAGCGGTGCGCGCCATTATGGAAAAGCAAGCAAAGAAAATAAAGAAGGGCGAAATTTCCTTACCCGAGGAAAAGAAGCCTTGCTTTATAAAAAAGCACTCTAAAAAATTTATTTTGGCACTTCAAATTGCACTCGGCACTCTTGCCGCTATATTTATCATAGTAGGTATGGCAACGGGTGATATCAAAAACGTTTTAACGTATGCAAACAACATTTGCACAGGCTGTATCGGTCTTGGTTAAGGAGGTAGAATATGGAAGAAAAAGAGCTTTTAGAAAACACCTCGCTTAACGAAGCGACAGAAATGATTGACACTGAGCCAAAAGAAGCAACGCTTGCCGACTTAATAGGCGGCGAGGATGAGGCATTCAGTGCTAAATTTGCGACACAGGGTGCGCAAAACATCGATAATTCAAGTGGTGCGCAGCCTCTTGAAAAGCCAAAGAAAAAGCGTTCCTTTAAGTCGTGGCTTTGCAGCATAATTCCAACAAAAAGGCGAATTGCTCAGCTTTATTTTGCACTTCTTTTCAATGCAAACCTAAAGGGCTACGTTCAAGGAAATATGTTCGTTGGAAAAAGCAAATTCATTTGCTCCCCCGGTATAAACTGCTACTCCTGCCCCGGCGCTATCGGCACATGTCCCCTCGGCGCACTTCAAAATGAGCTTGGAAACAAGCGTATGCCGTTTTATATTCTCGGAATTTTGTTCCTTTACGGCTTAATGCTTGGCAGAACAATTTGCGGTTGGCTTTGCCCATTCGGTCTTTTCCAGGATTTAATTTACAAAATCAAAACGCCTAAATTAAAGAAAAGCGGCGTTACCCGCGCTCTTTCCTATCTTAAATACGTAATTTTAGCGGTTTTCGTTTTCATTCTTGCAGGCTTTGGAATTTTCCCTGCGTTCTGCAAATACATATGTCCGGCAGGTATTTTAGAGGGCGCGTTCGGTATTTTGCCGCTTGACACAAGCTTGCTTGGCGGTATCGGCTCACTCTTTACTTGGAAATTTGTTTTATTCGTTTCCATTGTTGTTTTCTGTATTTTTGCATACCGTGCGTTCTGCCGTTTCATTTGTCCGCTCGGCGCAATTTACAGTCTTTTCAACCGTTTTTCATTCTTTGGAATTAAATTAAACCGCGACAAGTGTACGAAATGCGGTAAATGTGTACAGAAATGTAAGCTTGATATCAAGCACGTTGGCGACCAGGAATGTATCAGCTGCGGTGAATGTATCGACGTTTGCCCAACGAAGGCTATTTCCTTTAAGGGTCCTAAGATTTTCTTAGCACCTAACGAAATCAAGGTGCCAAATGGCGCAAGCGATGAAGAGCGTGCAGAAATTATTGCACAGGGCGAAATTGAAAATGCAAAAATCAAGAAAAAGAACAGAACAAGAAAGATAATTATCGGCTCCCTTATGGGTGTTGTTCTCGTTTCGGTGCTTTTCTACTTTAACGTAATCAAAAATGAGCAGCTTTGGGATAACGTACGCGATTTGTTTGGCGATAACCCACCTGCCACAACCGATACGGACACGAGCGGAGGCTCAGGCGCAACCGTTGGCACAAATATCGGAAATATGCTTCCAAGCTCATCACTTGAAATCTTCGACGAAAACGGTCTTTCGGGCGAATTTGTCGACCCTGTCACAGCAGGAAGCGGCAAGGTTACAGTTATCAACTTCTGGGGCACTTGGTGTCCGCCATGCGTTGCAGAGCTTCCGCACTTCGGCAAGGTTGCAAGCGAATACGGTGACTCGGTTGTAATTTACGCCGTTCACTCCGTTGACGGCTTTGACACCGCACCGCAGCACGTTTTGGAAAATCACAAGGACTCCGCGCTCGTTTTCTTAAAGGACACCAGACAAAGCGAGGATGCCCCCGTAGATAATTACTTCAAGCTTGTAACAGGCAAGAGCTTCCCAATGTACCCGTGGACAATCGTGCTTGATGAAAACGGAGTAATTACCTATTCAAACTACTCTGCAATCGATGAAAGCACGTTAATTGCAGAAATTCAAAAGGCTATGAACAACTAATGTAAAAATGGCAGGTTTTCCTGCCATTTTTTGTATTTTAAGCGACCCTGTGTATAAAATCAAGGTTTTTGGCTTGCCGTATATAAGCCAGATATGAAAAATAGACTGCCGATAAATTCAGCAGTCTATTTATTTTATTTAATGTAAATCATTCTTTCTCAATTTGTGGTGTAACGTAAGTGAGGTTAAGTGAGCCGCCGCCTTGGCAGGTAATCTTAATAAGAACTCTGGTTGTCGTGCCGTAGTCGGATTCAAGCACGTATGAAAGGCTTTCTGCCGACAACGTTGCTTGAAGTGATGGCGCACCGTCGCCTGACTGTGTATAAATTTCAGCGGTTGCAAAGCTACTATCAATTGAAATAGTCGAGCCTGTGATATAGAAGAGTGTGTACCATACCTCACCTCCATCACCAACCGTTACCTCAGTTGAGTTGGTTTCGCTATCAGCGTCAACCAAGAATGGGTAAAGCATACTACCGTCACGCTTGTGTGTGATATATACGATAACGTCGTTTTCGTCACCGAACGGAATGTACTCGTCAACAGCCTCGTAATCCTCGCCGTAGCTTGCCTTGATGTAATACTTAGCTGTTTCGGTAAGCTCACCGAATGAAATAACTCCGTTTTCATCGCTCACGTAGCTACCCATAAGCTGATATTCTTCGCCGCTTAGGTAGTAAAGCTCTGCACTTACGCCTGCTTTATTTTCGTTTTCAACCTTAACTGTTGCGGAATATTGCGCGCTTGACTCGCCAAACGTGAGTGATGCGGAAATTTGAGCCTCAGGGCTTAATACGCTATCGCCTGAAATCTTTTCAGTAAAGAAGCAAATAACAACCAAGTCACCTGCTTCAACGGACTTTTTGAATCTAACGCCGTTAATGGAGATAACCGCATTTTCAGTATCTGTTGTAACCTTAACTGTGCCGCTTGTGCTTGCAACGAATGAGAAGTAGTATTTTTCGCCCTCGCCGATATTAACGTCCTTGAAGGTATATTCGCTCTCAACCTCAATTTCTTCAGGTGTTTTAATTGAGCCGCGCTTATATATTTTGCCTGTGATTTGTGTATCTTCGCCCTCGGTGCATTTAATTCTAAATGTAGCCTCGCCCGTTTCCTTCAAGATGAATTCAATCTTGCCGTTTTCTGCCTTGTGGGTTTTTCCGCCGTAAAGCACCTCAACGTCGCTTGATGCAATTTCAACGGTTTTGCCCTTTGCGTTTGGCACGCTATACCAAAGCTGTGTGCCGCCTGCTTGTTTAACGTCAAGATCGCCGAGAATCATAATAGGATGGTCTCTGTCACATCCCGGAGTTACGTCTTGACAAGTCATTTCAAGAGTAACTCTTCCGTTTCTTTGAACGGTCTCAGCCTTCACGTACTTACCGTCAAGGTAGGCGCATACGTAGTAGCTGCCGTTTCTGAGTGAAGCCTTAGCCTCGCCGTTTTCATCGGTAGTACCCTCGTAAACCATATCAAATTCTTCGTTATAGAATTTAACGGTAGCACCCGAAACCTTGTTGCCGCCCTCATCCTTGATTATAGCTGTATAATCAATGGGAGTGCCGAGGACAACGAACTGAATTTGTGCATTTTTACCGTTTTCAAACGTAACGGTATCAGTTTCGTTAAGGAAGGTGAATGCGCCGTTGCCGTAGGCGTGGCTAACCTTTGCGTAATATTTATCAGGGCTAACAACGAAGCTAACGCGGCCGTTTGACTCTGTAACCGCGCTTTGGGCAAGCTCGTCACCTGCTTCCAAATAAAGCTCGACTAAAATGTTTGAAAGACGGTTGCCGTGAAGGTCGGTTGCTGTAACCGTATACGTTTCGTTTTGTTGAACGGTAACAACCGCTGACGTTCTTCCATCAGGGAACGGAATGTAGCCCTCAGGCTTGATAAAGCCGTTTGGAACTGAGTTAACTTGGATTTCAAGAGCTGCAATTTCAGTATATTGGAACTTGCAAACGCCCTCGGCATCGGACGTTCTTGGCGGTAAGCAGAAGCCGCCCGGGAGGCAAACCTGTGCATTGATGCCCTCAATCGGTTGACCGTTTTGATTTTGGAAGTAAACCGTATAGGTTACCGGCTCACCGTCCGTATTTCCGCCTGTGCTTGTGTCTGTTTGATTGCCTGTATTCGTGCTTGTGTCAGTTTGACCGCCCGTGCCCGTGCTTGTATCCCTATCAGTGCCGTTGCTACCACCACAGGAAGCGAACACGAACGTGCAAGCAAGAACGGTAAGCAAAACAAGAGCAAGCGCTAAAATTTTTCTTGTCATAGTTTTTCTCCTTTATAAATGAAGGTTATGCGATAAACGTTGTGTAAGTGATTTTTGCATCCTTGCTTATTTCATTCTCGTTTACAATTTGGAATTCAATAGGCGAGGTAGCATCAAAGCTGATTTCTATAATTCCGTTTTCGCTTGGAGTATATTCCTCTCCGTTAAAGATAACCTTTAAGCCTTGTGCGTCGGTGATTTTAAGCGTTGTTTTTGTAAGGCGCGCGCCCTTAAAGTAAAGCGTTTCGCCCGCACCTAACGCGGCAAGCATTTGCTTTGGCTCCGTTGTATCGGTTATAGTAATTCTCTTGTCCTCTGATGAGCCGAAATCATTTGGAACAGGGTAGCAGCATGCAAAATACGGTGCGTTTTCAAGAGGAACCTCGAGTAGCGTGCCCTCAATAACCGTGCCGTCCTCCTCGCCGCCTTGACCTATTCTGAAAATTGATTGCTCTCCCTCGAACCATCCGCTGTGGTTACCCATATTTGTAACCGCATACAAAAGCTCGCGTGTAAGCGGAACAACGCCGCTATCGTCGCATTTTTCTGCATATACTGCAATCATATTGTTATAAATTTCTGTGCGAAGGAGCTTTCCGCTATCATCGTAAATTGAGCCGTAAAGTGCCGCGGTTTCGCAAATTTTTGAGAATGAAGCAAGGTATTTGCTTGCACTTGTAATTCTTACAAGAACGATAGGTCCGTTTTCATCGCCGTGGTGGAAAAAGCCGTCCTCGGCGTTATATACAATAGATAAATTCTTATCTAAAACGTCAACGTCAACTAAGGTTGCGTTGAGGTAAGAATAAGAGCATACCTCACTTGGATATTCAATTGGGAGATAGTCAATTCTCGGTATTTCAGCCACGGGGTCGGAGATACGCTCTATTGTCATAACGCAGGAGTCAACCACGAGTGAGCGCACACCGATAATAATTCGCGTTGTGCCCGTATGCTCGCTTGAAACGCCCGAATCCTTAACCTCAATAGTAAATGCTCTGTCCTTAACCTCTATACTGCTTTCCTCGAAAACGAAATGCTCGCTTCCGCCAAAGTAGCCTATTGTCAAGGCAACGTCACTAATGTAGCTAAACTTATATATACCGCCGCGGGTAGGCTCGAAAACGTAGTACGTCATGCCCTCTATCGGAACAAGGGTTGCACCCTCGTTTATAAACTTAGCGCGATATTCGTATCTTTCGCCAAGCTCGCTATCGTACGGGTACATCACAAATTCACGGTTGCCAAGCTCGCTATAAAGCATAATTTCCTTGCTTGGAGCTTTTTCTGTAAGAACGCAGCTTGATTTGTCATATGTAACCGTATCGTCGGTCAAAACAAGCTCAAAGGTATATTCGCCCTTTTCAAGAGTGAAGCTTGCCTCACCGTTTTTGTTAGATTTTTTCATTGAGCCAAGCTCTTCTCCGTCCTTATACATCTGAACGAAAAGTCCTGAGGTAATAGGCGCGCCTGTGTAATCCACAACCTTAACGGTGTAGGTAATTTCGCTTGACCCTGTGTCGGTATTCGTATCAGCGCTTGTATCAGTATCCGTATTGCTATCGCCACCGCAGGAAGCAAGAACGAGCGCAAATGCAAGCGTTAACACTAAAAGAAGCGCAATAAATATTTTTCTTTTCATATTTCTCACTATTCCCAAAAGGAGCGCCGCTTTTGCGACAGCTCCTTCTTGGGTTTTTATTTTAATATCGTTTAATTACTGTCCGAGATAGTTGTAGTAATAGCAAAGCTTTGTCCAAGAATGCTCAACACCCTCAAACGTGAACTTATCCATAAGCATTTGAAGCGCGTCTGCAAGCTCCTTAGTTACGGCAACGCAGCCCTGGCGCTCAACGTACTCAGTGTCGCTGTTATGAATCATACCGTAATATTTCTCGATAAGAGCCGTATAGTCAGGTGCAGGCACCGCATTCTTTGGAGGTGTTTGAAGAACCATTGTGGTTTCACCCGTTGTTTCATCATCAACGTAAACGTATCCGAATGACTTATATACACCGTCAACGTAGTAGCCGTGGTAGATACCGTTTATGATATCGTCCATTTGGTAATATTGATAGTTATGCTCGTAGTCATCGCCCCACGCGTCGCGGAGTCCGTCCACGCCGTATCTTTCAAGGTAAGCAATTGCGAGCTGGTCAACCTCGGTAATTGCAAAGTTGAACGCACCTGCTTCACAAAGCATCTTAATTGACTGTGAGGTGAAGATTGAGGTTGTGTGTGAGAAGTCAGCATAAAGTATTGAACCGAGTGTGCCGTCCTTCTTCAAGTGGTGATATAAGCCGTCGTCACCAAGCTTTACGTCAATGCCGCCCGCGATGGTATCACCCATTGCGCCGCCAATTCCCTCCTCGTATGTAAATACTCCAGGGGAAGCTGCGATAAAGTGGTCATACGTTTCGCCAAGATATTTTACGTCAAAGGTAAATTTGCCGAATTGATATTGGTCATAGTAAGCAAAGTCGATGTAGTACTCCTTGCCTGCCTCCATATAAGCAACCAACGATGCGTTTGTATAGTCACGCTCGTAAGTGCCGTCGCCGTCGGGGTCAACAAGAAGCTCTGTACAGAATCTTTCTCCAACGTCGGAGTCGGTATAAAGAATTCTGTCACCTGTTTCAAGCCAAGTGTCATGGTCACCGATAAAGATCCAACCGTTTACCTCGTATTCACTGTTCGTGGTGAAGCGGTAAACGCCGTCCTTTGTAGGAACGAACTTATAAAGAAGTCCTCTTGGCATAATTACTCTATTGTATTCAACGAGGTTAGGTGAATCCTCCTTAACCTCATATGCGCTGAATGAAGCAAGTCCCTTGATTGGGTCCTCGAGCTGAACGCCGTCCGTGCCGTATGCATCGTAGTATGAGCAGAGCGTGAGCCATTGGTTAGGATTGCCCTCGCCAACGCCGATCTTTTGGTCAACGAATGCTTCAAGATATTCTCTTAGCTTAGGAGTAACTGAGCAAAGATTGTAAATTTGTGAGTTAGAAGCATAGTTACAGTACTTAATTAAGTCGCTGTAGCAGTTAACGCCGTTTACTATAAATTCCTTGGTTTCGGTGATGTCAAGCGTAACGCTGTAATCGCCTGAGAAGTTTGTATATCCGATAAGGTTTGCAAGAAGGATAGGACCTGTTTCCGAGCCAACGTGATAGTATCCGTCGCTTCCGAGGAACACCTCAACGTAATTTTCGTAGTCACTGCCGTACTCGTTCAAGTTAGTTGCGGCATCACGCGGAATATAGGTTGCAACGTCGATTTCCTCTGCGGATACAACGCGGAAGTTTGAAAGATAAACCGCGTCGTCACCCTCGTAGTCTGCGTAGTCCTTTGTATAAACGAATGCAAGGTCGATTTCACAGTCCTCCTTAGCAACCCAAGGGCAACAACCCTTCCAAGCCTCGGTTTCACCCGAAATTGTGTAGATGTCCTTGCCGTCAACCAAAACGTACATAACGTCGTAGCCGTACTGTGTTGAGGTGAGGTAATCAAACATAATTGCCTCGCCTGCATTCAATTTAACCTTTGCGTGGAGTGTTGCAAAGGAAGTATCCTGGTCGTAGTTTGACGGCTTAACGCCTGTTACGCCGTCCTTTGTTGTGATAACGAATGGCCATGAGTATTCCCAGTCGCCCGTTTCGGTTTCGGGATAGAACTCGATATCTGCGCCGTTTTTGTTAAGAGCGTCTGTATATTCCTCGCTTGATGGAACCTTAGATTGGTCAGGCTTTACTGTTGGTGAAAGCTCGCCAATACCGTTAAAGAGGTTTTGCTCGTAATCTCTGATTGTGAAATAGTTAAAGAGTGAGTCAAAATACTTTTCGTTTGGAATTCCGCCCTGGTGCATAAATGAAATCATACCGTAACGGTCGATAACTATCGTTACAGGGTTACCTGTAATACCAAAGCAAGACTCGATATCGTTTGCATCCTTAACCATAGGAAGGTTGAGTGCAAATGAATTGTAAATATTCTTCTTTGCGTTTGCAAAAATTTCACCAAGTGCATCCTCGTTTGCTACGTCAGCTATCTTAAGCTCGTCAGCAAATGCAAGAAGTGCTGCCTTGAGATTTGAGCTGTCCTCTTTGTAAAGAGCCTCCACGATTGCGTCTGCAATTTCGTTTGCCTTAGCACTCTTGTCGTCAGCCTCAAGAATAAGGAGCAAGGTGTTATCAAAGCCCTCGTCAATCTTTTGCTGACTGAGAACCTCGTATGAAATACCCTTTCCTATTGCATTCGTAAGCTCGTTTGCAACAAGAGCTGCGCGGAGTGATGTGAAGTCGTTATATGCATAGTGGAAGCTTGTACGGAAGCTATCAACCTCGGAAACGGAGTCGCCGCCGAGCTTGCCGTTAAGCGCGAAGAGCGCAACTGTATCAGCATACTTAGCATATGAAGCCTCCATATCGGGGAATTCCTCAATACAGTAGTTACACGTTGTGAACCAGAAGTTAAGAACGATAGCCTTCTTCTCCTTCAAAATTTCAGAGAAGGTATATGTAACGCCGTCAACTGTAATCTTGTAATCGTGAATGATATCGCCAAGCTCGTAGCGCGCACCCGCCGCGTCACCCTTAATAGGTGCAGAGGTAAGCGTAATGGTTGCGCCTGTCGTGCCCATATCGTAGCTGTCCTCAACTATATATCCCTCGGGATAGTCCTCAAGAGAGATTGTGTAGCCGCTTGCACGTGGAAGATTGAGCGTAACGCTACCCAAATGGTTAGTTGTGCCGATGCCTTCCTTTTTGATGTTGCCCTCTGCATCAGCCACGTAAACCTTAACACCCTCAAGTGCCATACCGCCGATTGATTTAACGTTTACGGTATAGCCAACCTTGTCAACGTTTTGGTTACCGCCACCTGTGCTCGTGTCTGTTGAGCCGGTATCCGTGTTTGTTCCTCCGCCCGTGCCCGTGTCGGTGCTGTTAGGTCCGCACGCAACAAGCTGCATAACCACACCCAAAACCATAACAAGAGCCAAAACAAAGGATAAAATTCTTTTTTTGTTTGCCATAATTTATTACTCCTATATAATAATTAAGAATTTAATGCGCTAATATTATATCATATACGTATACTTTTGTCAACTAAAGCGATAAAATGTTAAAGCCAAATTTGCCTCGTTTCACAAAAAAGTGGCGGGGAGTGTACGTTTTTTGGGGTATTTTTTATTAAAATTCATTAAAATTTAACAAAATTCAAGCATTGTTTCCGAGGTTTTTTGCGCCCTTTTACGCTTTTATAAACAAAAAATGAGGAAATTCCATCTGGAAAATCCTCATTTGATTTATTTCGTTTTGCTTTCAAAAATATAGGTGGTAAATCAAAGCTTGCTCTTCAAATAAGCGCGCACCTTAGAGCCTTTTTTGAACATATATAGACCAAGTAAATAAACAGGCTTTGCGTGTACAATTTTATGCTTAGCTTTAATTTTGCGCTTAGGCACGATAACTATGCCCTTCGCATCCTTGTCGATAACCTTATTTTCATATTTTACTAAGTAATCAAGAGTTCTAACCACGTATTCGTCACGTGCGCTATAAACAACGTTGAGCGGCTCGCTTGATTTATAAACGCGGCGAAGCTCTCTGTCGATTTCAAGGAAATTGTCGCCAAGCAAAAGTGTGCCGATGTAGGCGGTTGAGTCCTTAACCCTTGATTCGCTTAGCTCGCTTTGATTGTACTTTTCCTTAATATATGTATATAGGTCGCTGTATCCCTCGTGCTTCGCAAACGAATAATGCTTTCTTGCCATCAAGGCTTGCCACTCGGAAATATCAGCACTGATTTGTGTGCTATATTGATTTTTAGGAATATTTTCAAGCATAATGTTAAGGGAAAGAGCCATTTGGTCTATCTCATTTTTTAAGCCTTCCCTACCCTTTGTGGACACGGTTTGCATATCGTGAACGCGGTAAAAGTAGTACCCTGTGTGCGTATTTACGAGTTTTTTTGCATTTTTGAACACGAAAAAGTTGGAAACGGCATCCTCGGAAAAGGTGAATTTTTTGTTCGAAACCGCTTCTGTTTTTTCAAGCTCCAGCTTTGCTTTTTTAAGGAGCGATTTTTTGAAAATCTTATTCCACTGAACGAAGTAGGAATGTAAGCGACCCTTGCCCGATGCGAAAAATTTCAAAATATCATCGCCCTCAAGGGAAATATCCTCTTTTACCGTTATATCATCTCCGCAGGCGTATTTTGTAGCCTCGGTATCAAACGCCCAATCGTTAATAACGATATCAGCGCCGCACTCCTCTGCTTTTTTAAGCATAGGACGGTAGTAGTTGAACGATACGCTATCGTCGGCATCACAAAACGCAACGTACTCGCCCTTGGCTATCATAATTCCAAAAAGTCGAGCTGCCAAAAGACCTCTGTTTTCCGTTTTTACGTACACAGGGTCGTACTTTTTTATAATTTCGCTATAATCCTTTGTTGACCCGTCATCAATTACCAAAATTTCATACTCGTCATTTTTTAGGGTGTTTTGGCGAATTGATTTAAGGCAAAGCTCAAAATATTCTTCATTAGTGTTATGAATACAAACAATAATACTTAGCTTCATTTCTTTTCCATTCCTTATTTTTTCACTATTTCATATTATACATATAGAAGCTACCTTTGTCAATGAAAAAATATCTAAAAAATATCAATATTCAATTGACTTTTGCTTTCATTTATATTATACTATTGACAGTGCGTTTTTTTATTTCATTTTATGAAAATTGCACAAAAGTACTTTGTTCTGTTACAAGGAGATTAAAAATGAACAAACCACAAAAAATCAGGGTTACTCCCGAAATGCTCATTAACGATATGGGCATTGAAAGAATTGAAAACTTTTTTTGCGAATTTGATAACGACGGTGACCCGTTAAACGGCGTCGAGGGTGCTATTCCTCAGGTTCATCCAAGACACGACCACTGGTGGGTTGGTATGACCGACCTTGCCTTCACGGTTGATTTGGGCGCTATTTATCAAATTACC
The DNA here is from genome assembly GCA_045123255.1 of Eubacteriales bacterium. GTDB lineage: Bacteria > Bacillota > Clostridia > Oscillospirales > CAG-272 > RGIG2000. Next base: position 69,528 of record JBGVIN010000104.1, on the reverse strand, counting down.
AATATGTATATTTATAACGACTACGACGCATACAAGCCCGAGCAAGACAAGCACGACTACGGCGTACGTAAGGTTAAGGTTAAGATGGGTACTCCGTTTAGCTGGGAATATAACGAGGAGCTTGCCCCCGAGCAAAGGAAATGGACAGGCTTTGAAACAAGCTTTAAGACACGCTACATTAACTTTTCCTTCAACAACAACCAAGCGCCGAGTGAAATTTTAATTTACGGCTACAAGGTTGAGGACGTTGACCTTTCAATCCCCGAAAGAAAGGAGCATAAATTCAGCGACCTTTCAAAATTCGTTGGTATGAACGCATTTATCAACGACGGCGACGATATTTTGCGCGCTTGCTCATATATTCGTGAATATCACCCATGGCTTTGGTCATGCTCGCCAAACGGAATGGACACAACAATTGAAATGAATCCAAGCCATGCAGGCCCTTGGGATTTTGACTCATATTACAAAAAGCTTCACGATTGGGGAATTGACTGCGCGCCTACAATCTCAACGCACTCAAAGCGTTGCCCTAAGGATCACACACACGACTCCTGCGATCCTGCAAACTATACCTCATATGCGGCTATGCTTTTCCAATTCGTTGCGCGCTACGGCAGCAACAAAAACATCGACCCTGACCTTATTAAGGTTGCAGATGGACAGGAAAAGAAAATCGGTCTTGGCTACTTAAACGCGGTTGAACCGCTCAACGAGCCTGACGGAACTTGGCTCGGACGCGACCCATACTTCTCGCCGTTTGAAATGGCGGCTTTCCTCAGCATGTGCTACGACGGACACGAGGGCAGATACAAAAACGTAGGCGTTAAGCAAGCTGACCCGAACTTCATTATGTCAATGTCGGGCGGTGCAGGACTTCACCTTGGCAGACTTAAGGCTATGCAATTCTGGTGCGAATACAACCGTACCGACAAAAAGCTTCCGTTTGACGTTATCAACGCACACAGATACTGCGGTAAGCGCATAAACTTAAAGACAGGTAAGACAAAGAACGTTGACGTTAATATTGCTGACCGCGGCGAGCAAAAGCAAATGGCTTACGTTGGCATTTCACCTGACGAGGGCGATATCGTTGGAGCATTCTCCACTATTATGGACTGGCGTGACAGATACTATCCCGAGATGGAAATTTGGCTCACTGAGTTTGGTTGGGACACTAACCAATCCTACGACACGTCAACCTCTGCACACGCATACGGCGAATTCACGGGCAGACAGGTTCAGGGTATGTGGCTCGTTCGTGAATACCTCCTTCTCTCCTCAATAGGCGTTGAGCGTGCGGCGATGTATATGTCGCGCGACTGCGGACCTGAGGAAACTGCGGTTGGTAAGTACGGTTCAAGCGGTCTTGTTCGCTTCCCTATTGAAATTAACCCAACAAACGTTGTTCAAGGTAACAAGAAGGATTCATTCTATTACGTATATACAACAAAGGAAATCTTGCAGGATACACGCTTTGTTTGCGAGGTTGAATCACCTAATCCAAAGGTAAGAGTATTCAAGTACGAAAACAAGGAGGGCAAGGCAAGATACGCCGTTTGGTGCCCATCCTCAAACTCAACGCAGGTTAAGCGCTTTAAGCTTAACGTTGGCGAGGGCGAATTTATCCTTGCCGAGCTTGCATTTGAAAAGTATAACGGCAAGCGTAGCGAGCTTAAAAACAACAAAGGAAACGTTACCTTCTGTGCTTCCGAAATGCCTGTATTTATTCTTGAAAAATAATTGAATATTCAAGGGGCTGTTTTTATACAGCTCCTTGTTTTTTACATCAAAATATGATACAATATAATTAAATCTTAAAGGGGGTGCTTTTATGAATTTTTCAGGCTTTCAAAAGCTAACGCTGCTTGACTATCCGGGCAAGGTGGCTTGCACGCTTTTTACGTCGGGCTGCAATTTAAGATGCCCGTTTTGCCACAATGCGAGTTTGGTGACACATATAGATAATTCAAATATATATAAAAAGGAAGAAATTCTTGCGTACCTCAAAAAAAGACAGGGGATTTTAGACGGCGTTTGCATTTCGGGCGGCGAGCCGCTTTTGCACGCAGAAATAGAAGGCTTCATTTCAGAGGTTAAATCTCTTGGCTATTCGGTAAAGCTCGACACGAACGGTTTTTTCCCCGAAAAGCTAATTCCACTTGTAAATAAGGGACTTGTTGACTACGTTGCGGTTGACTTCAAGAGCACTTACGAAAAGTACTCCCTTGCCACAGGAATAGAAAGTGTCGATACCACTCCGTTTAAGAAAACGGTTGAATTTTTGCTTAGCGGTAGAGTTGATTACGAATTCAGAACCACGGTTGTTAAGGGAATTCACGAAACACAAGATATTGTGGAGATAGCAAAAACGATTTCGGGCGCAAAAAGATATTTTTTACAGTCTTTTGTTGACTCGGGCGATTTAATATCAAGCGGCTTTTGTGCATTTTCACCCGAGAATATGAAAAAAGCAAGGGATTTGGCAAGCGCTTTTGTGACAAATACCGAAATTCGCGGAATTTGATAAAAAACACTATATATTGTAATTTTCCTATTGACATAATACTATATATGTGATATAATTGATTTCGACACCGGAACCGATTATGTCACATTTTTTCTTTTTTGGTCGAAAACACCTGTAAATAAAGGACTTGTGAGATGAAGGCAAAAGTCTTGGTGTTTTTTTGCGCCCTAAATGCTTTTTAAGCAAACAATGGGCAATACTATATATTGTGTTAATAAAAATAAAGAATTTTGAAGGAGAAGGAGAAAAAAGCATGTATAACGTAGTTAAACGTGATGGCAAAATCGTTGATTTTAATATCAAGAAAATCAGTGAAGCAATTAAGCAAGCATTTGACGCTTGCCAAAAAAATTTCAATGAAGACGTAATTGATTTCCTCGCACTCAAGGTGACAGCCGAGTTCGAGCCTAAAATAGAAAACGGAAAGATTTCCGTTGAAAACATTCAGGACTCCGTTGAGTCTGTTCTTATCAAGGCAGGCTACGACGACGTTGCGAAGGCGTACATCATTTACCGCCGTCAAAGAGAAAAAATTCGTAACATTGGCGCAACAATGGTTGACTACAAGGCAATAATTGACAACTATCTTAACATTAACGATTGGCGTGTTAAGGAAAACTCAACCGTAACCTACTCTGTTGGCGGTCTTATCCTTTCAAACTCAGGCGCGGTTACAGCTAACTACTGGCTTTCTGAAATTTACGATGATGAAATCGGCAACGCACACCGTAACGCCGACCTTCACATCCACGACCTTTCAATGCTCACAGGCTACTGTGCAGGCTGGTCACTTAAGCAGCTCATTAAGGAAGGGCTTGGCGGCGTAGTTGGTAAGATTACCTCTGCTCCTGCATCTCACCTTTCAACGCTTTGCAACCAAATGGTTAACTTCCTTGGTATTATGCAAAACGAGTGGGCAGGCGCACAGGCATTCTCCTCCTTTGACACTTATCTTGCTCCGTTCGTTAAAATTGATAATCTTTCATATAAAGAGGTTAAGCAGTGCATCCAATCCTTCGTTTACGGTGTAAACACACCTTCACGTTGGGGTACACAAGCACCGTTTTCAAATATCACACTTGACTGGACAGTTCCAAACGACCTTGCCGAGCTTAACTGTATCGTTGGCGGCAAGGAGGTTGACTTCAAGTACAAGGACTGTAAAAAGGAAATGGATATGGTAAACAAGGCGTTTATCGAAATTATGATTGAGGGCGACGCAAACGGACGCGGCTTCCAATATCCAATTCCAACCTACTCAATTACAAGCGACTTTGACTGGAGCGAAACAGAAAACAACAAGTTCCTCTTTGAAATGACAGCGAAGTACGGTACACCTTACTTCTCCAACTACATCAACAGTGATATGGAGCCAAGCGACGTTCGTTCAATGTGCTGCAGACTTCGTCTTGACCTCCGTGAGCTTCGTAAGAAGTCAGGCGGCTTCTTCGGTAGCGGTGAATCAACAGGCTCTGTTGGCGTTGTTACTATCAATATGCCGAGAATTGCTTACCTTGCTACTGACGAGGAGGACTTCTATGCGCGTCTTGACAGACTTATGGATATTGCTGCACGCTCACTTAAGGTTAAGCGTACTGTAATTACAAGACTTCTTGATAATGGTCTATACCCATACACAAAGAGATACCTCGGCACTTTTGCAAACCACTTCTCAACCATCGGTCTTGTTGGTATGAACGAGGCTTGCTTAAATGCTAAGTGGGTAAGACAGAACCTCACACAGGAAAAGGCACAAGCATTTACAAAGGACGTTCTTAACCATATGAGAGAAAAGCTCTCAGACTACCAAGAAAAGTATGGCGACCTTTACAACCTTGAGGCAACTCCTGCGGAGTCAACCTCATTCCGTCTTGCAAAGCACGACAAAAAGCGTTTCCCCGATATCATCACAGCGGCAAAGAGCGAGGACGATTCACCTTACTACACCAACTCCTCACACCTCCCTGTTGGCTACACAGACGATATCTTCACCGCTCTTGATATTCAAGATGAGCTTCAAACACTTTACACATCAGGTACAGTATTCCACGCATTCCTCGGTGAGAAATTGCCAAGCTGGAAGGCGGCGGCTGAGCTTGTACGCAAGATTGCCGAAAACTACAAGCTTCCTTACTATACAATGTCCCCAACCTATTCAGTATGTAAAAACCACGGCTACATCGCAGGCGAGCATTATTCTTGCCCTGAATGTAAGACAAAGACCGAGGTTTACAGCCGTATAACAGGCTACTACCGTCCTGTTCAAAACTGGAACGACGGAAAGAGCCAGGAATACAAGGACCGTCTTGTTTACAACATTGAAACCTCACAGCTTAAAAAGGCAGATGCAAAGGTAGAAAAGGAAGAGGCTTGCGAGTGCAAGGCGAGCGCAGAAAACGGCATCTACCTCTTCACAACAGCTACCTGCCCTAACTGCAAAATTGCTTGCTCGTTCCTTGACAAGGCAGGAGTTAACTACACAAAGCTTTTGGCAAACGAAAACAAGGAGCTTGTAGAGGAGCTTGGTATTAAGGCTGCGCCCACACTCGTTGTAGTTGAAAACGGAAGTGTTTCAAAGTACACAGGCGTTTCAGATATTAAGAAATATCTCGGTGCATAATAAAAAAATTAAATAGGGTGCTGATAAAGCACCCTATTGTAATACTAAATTAGGGGATAGCGAAACGAGGATAGATATTTTTCTTTTTTGTTCCAACTCGTTGCGACACCCCCAAAAGGAGTAACAATGATTTATGATGTAATTATTATCGGCGGTGGCCCTGCTGGTCTTACTGCTGCTATATATGCGCGCCGCGCAAACAAAACCGCGTTGGTTATTGAAAAGGGTACGTTTGGCGGACAAATTACTTATTCGCCAAAGGTTGAAAATATTCCCGGATTTGTTGCCCTCTCGGGTAACGAGTTTGCCGAGAAAATGATTGAACAGGTGATGGAGCAGGGCGCGGACGTTGAGGTTGCCGAGGTAAGCGAGGTTATCGACGGAGAAATTAAAACCGTTAAAACCGACTCGGGTGACTTTTCGGGCAAAAGCGTTATTGTCGCAACGGGTGCTAAGCACCGTATGCTCGGGCTTGAGCGCGAACAGGATTTTGTCGGCGAGGGAATTTCCTTCTGTGCCGTTTGTGACGGTGCATTCTATGCAGGCAAAACGGTTGCGGTTATTGGTGGCGGCAACTCCGCACTTCAAGAGGCACTTATGCTCTCCGACCTTGCCGCTAAGGTTTACGTTGTTCAAAACCTCGAACGCTTAACAGGCGAACAAAAGCTTCAAGAGTTACTTATGCAAAAGAAAAACGTAGAGATTATTCTCGGGACAACGGTTGAGTCCTTGATGGGCGACGGTGCGCTCAACGGAATTGTTATTAAGAGCGGTGAGGAGCGAAAAACGCTTCTTATCGACGGAATGTTTATTGCCATCGGCTTAATTCCGCAAAACGAGATTGTCGAGGACCTTGTAACACTTAATCAATGGGGCTACGTTGATGCGGGCGAAGGCTGCACGACAAATAAAGCAGGCATTTTTGCCGCAGGTGACTGCCGCTCCAAGCGCATACGCCAGGTTGCAACCGCGTGTGCCGACGGCGCCGTTGCCGCCATCGCCGCTTGCGACTACGTTGATTCTTTATAACACTAAATGGCGCTTCGTTTGAAGCGCCGTTTTTACGAATTCATTTTTTCTTTGTTTTTTGAATAAATATTTCTTAGTTTATTGAAATACTAAATTGTGTATGATATAATTAAATAAATCGAATTTTGTCAAAAGGAGGGTGCTTTTTTGTTACCTAACGACTTAAAGAAAAATCAGACGCGCACTATTATTGTTGCTTGCATTACTCTTGTTATCGGAGTTTTGTTCTGTTGCTCGCTTACGTTTGCCGACGGGCTTAGCTGGCTCATTGGCGGCTCACTTTGCTTTGCGGGAATTTTGTGCGTTATCAACTCTATTATACAGACAAAATCGCTCCTTACGCTTGACGGCATTTTAGGTGCGGTTGCAATTGCGTTCGGCGTTATGTTTGTTGTTAAGCAGCTTGCACAAGTGCTTCTCGACTTCGTGCCTTACCTTATGATTGCTATCGGCATTATTATGTTTGTTGAAGCGTTTCTTTCGCGCTTTGCAAGATACAACTCGCTTGCTGTTTTCATCATCGCCTTGATTGTCGGCACATCGTTTACCGCACTCGGCTTCTGCCTTATGTTTATTAAATCCTGGGCAAAGGTTGCCGCAGTTGTTTTCGGTATTATTTTAATTGTGGTTTCCCTTTACACAATAATCACAATCTTGCTTGCAAAGAAAAACGCGCGATATGAATCTCGCGGCAATCATCCCTTGTTAAATTAAAAAAACAAAGCACCCTGTGTCTGAAATCGACACAGGGTTTTCTTTTAACACGGTATCGTTTGCGTAAACGACCCACCATTGTTGAGCGCGCACCGTTAGAAACGGGACGTCGAGGGCGCCGTCCCCTACAGTTAAATCAACGCGTAGCGTTGTATATCATCAATGCAACGCATTGCATATCATCACGCAATTTGCGTGTATATCACCACACGAAGTGTGTATATCATCAACCGTAGGTTGCATTTTAATGTGTCAGTCCTACGCTTCTATTTTTTCAAAATCAGCATATCCATGCTTACAAAGCGGGCAAATAAAGCTTTCATCAATTTCGCCCTCGTGGATGTAGCCGCAGATTTTGCACACGTAGCCAACCTTGCCCTCGGTCTGGGGCTTTGGCTTTACGTTTTCAAAATAGTAGGTATAGGTCATCGTTTCCTTGTCGGAAAGCACGCGCGCCTCGGTAACTGTGCAAATGAAAAGACCGTGGGTGTCGCAATCGACGTAGCTTTCAACCTGCAAGGACATAAACGAATTTATATATCTCGGCAAGAAAACAAGTCCGTTATCGGAACGGAGCGGCTCGCAGTTTTCAAACTTATTTACGTTTCTGCCGCTTCTAAATCCAAAGGATTCAAACACCGCAAACGGCGCCTCTGTAGTTAGACAGTTAACGTTCATTTTTCCCGTTTGCTTAATTACGTGGTGCGAATAGTTTTCCTTGTTTATTGCTACCGCTACTCTGTTTGGAGAGTTGGTAATTTGCGTAACGGTGTTTACTATAAGTCCGTTATCCTTTTTGCCGTCGTTTGAGGTAACAACGTAAAGACCGTAGCCGATATTAAAGAGCGCGGTTAGGTCGTTTTTGTTTGCAAGCTCGTCGTTTTGCGCGCGGTATTCCATGCAAAGCTCCTTAGTGAGCGCGTCGAGCTGTGCTGCGCTTTCGTCGTTAAGCGCGGACATAATTCTAACGGTTGTTTCGGTAAAGGTTATATTTTTGCTCTTTTCAAAAAGCTCCCTCATTACCTTTGCCGCGCTTGGCGCCCAGCTACCGTTTTCGATAAGTGCAACCGTTCTCTTTTGGTAGTTTCTTTCGGTTAGGTGGTTAATAAACTCACGCATAAACGGGAAAATTTCCGCATTGTAGGTTGTGGTTGCCAAAACGAGCTTATTATATCTGAACGCGTCCTCAACCGCCTCTGCCATATCCGTTCTTGCAAGGTCGTGCAAAACAACCTTAGGGCATCCCGATGCGCGAAGCTTTTCGGCAAATTGAATAACCGCCCTTTTGGTGTTGCCGTAAACGGACGTATATGCAATTACAATGCCCTCGCTCTCAGGCTGATAGCTTGACCATGTGTTATATAAATCAAGGTAGTAGCCGAGATTTTCTTCAAGCACAGGGCCGTGAAGCGGACAAATTTTTTCAATCTCCAAGCCGCTTGCCTTTTTAAGAAGGTTTTGAACCTGTGCGCCGTACTTTCCAACTATTCCGAAATAGTATCTGCGCGCCTCGCAAGCCCAATCCTCGCTTACGTCAAGTGCGCCGAATTTACCGAAGCCGTCTGCCGAGAAAAGCACCTTATCGTATGAATCGTAGGTTACGATAACCTCGGGCCAATGCACCATAGGCGCGCCAACGAAGGTTAATGTGTGCTTGCCAAGAGATAGCGTGTCGCCCTCTGAAACCACAATTTGCTTATCCTCAAAGGCTGTGCCGAAGAATTGCTTCATCATATTAAACGCCTTTTGCGAGGAAACGATTTTCGCGTTTGGATACGCTTTAACAAAATTTGCAATATTCGCGGAGTGGTCAGGCTCCATATGCTGAACCACTAAGTAATCGGGATTTCTTCCCTCAAGCGCGGACTCGAGATTGTCAAGCCACTCGTGAGTGAAGGAAGCGTCCACCGTATCCATAATGGCAATCTTCTCGTCGAAAATGAGATAGGAATTGTATGCCATACCGTTTGGCACAACGTACTGTCCCTCAAACAAATCTATCTTGTGGTCGTTAACTCCAATGTATTTAATATCCTTTGTAACGTTCATATTACACCTCGAAAATATAATTTGTTGCTAAATATGTTTCGATATATTTTAACATATTATAGACATAAAATCAACTGTTTAATTTATATAAAAGCAAAAAAACACACCGCGTGGGTGTGCTTTTCGTTACAGTATTTTTTTAAGAAGACCGTTCACCGCCTGTGCCATTTGGTAAAAGCCAAGGTCGGTTGGGTGGCAGCCGTCAACCGTACCCTCGTCGCGCACGGAGCCAAGCAGTCCCTTTCCGTCAATGAAATAAACGTTTTTGTCACCTCGCAAAAGCGCATTGTGATACGTCCTTTTTATGATTTCAAGTCGCTTTTTCTCGTCCTCGCTTAGGTAATATTTGGGGCGTGGCAAAATAAGAATAGGAATTTTCGGATGTGCTTCTCTTATTTTCAAAAACATTTTTTCGTGTGTTGCCTCCAAATGCTCGCGCGTGGGCGCATTGTGGTCGTAGTCGTAAACAAATGCGGACATATCAAGCGTCTTTATATAATTTATCATTTCGTCCTCCGCACGCGCGTTACCTGAGAAGCCAAGGTTTAGATATTCCGCGTCAAGTGTGCGTGAAGCTATTGCTTCGTATGAAGCACCCGGGCGAGATGCACAGCCGCCTTGCGTAATTGAGGAGCCGTAAAAGACGATAGGCTTCTTGATTTTATACTCGCGAGCGGGTAAGATACGTGCGCTATCGCTCACGCCTATATATAGCTCGCAAACGTCACTGTAAAGTGGGAAATTTATTGTAATTTCTCGCATTTTTCTTTCACCAAGCTCGCACACCGCCTCGTAGCCGTTTGTCATTTCGTACGGAGGCATAAACGTCGCGTGATACTTTTTGAAGACGTACAAATCAAAGCCCGCCGAGCCGCTTAATGCAAAGTGCGGCATTTTGCCTACGTTTTCCATTTTGGCGTAAATTGCAACGTAAGAGCTGTCGGTATTAAAGCGGACTCTGCCACCTGCGGTGTTGGCGTGCAAGCTGTAAACGCCGGGACTGACGCGCTTTGCTACGTCCTCGTCCATTCGCCTAAACTTACCGTTTGTGTAAATAAGCCCGTGAACGGAAAACGGTTCACTCAAGGCAGAATAAAACTCAATATCGCCCTTGTTTATCTTTGTTTCAATTTTGAAATTTTTGTCAATGTTTGAAATATCCATTTTATCACCATTCAATCTGTAAATAATACGGAACATCATTTGCTATGTCCATGCAATACGTTGATAGTTAATAGCTAAATTGAGGCGTCAAGCCACACTTATTTTTTATTTAGGACCGTTTATAACGAGCTTATCAATTCCGTTTTCGTCCTCGACAAACTCCGCTGTGTTTATACAGGACAATCTCGGCTTGAAATTTTCCGTGCCTATGCTGTGGCAATGGTAAGCGCAGAGGAGAGTGCCGTCCTCGGCGTGGAAGAAGCTATGGTGTCCAACGCCTATAAGATTTCCGTTCCTTTTCAAAATTGGATTTCCATGAAATCTTTCAAATGGACCGAGCGGACTTTTGGATACCGCGTAGCCAACAGCATAATCGATGCAGCGCGTATGATTACAGGAATAGGTCAGGTAGTAAAGATCCTTATGCTTTATAGCAAACGGCCCCTCGGCAATAAGACAGTCAAGCGTTTCCCAAGGTGCTTCCGCCTCTATTAAGCAATTTTCGTATTTCTCCTCTATGCCTGAAAGGTCGTCCTTCATTTTCGCAACGAAAATTCTGTTTCCACCGCCTAAGCGCGCGTAGTAAAGATAAACCGTGCCGTCGTCATCAACCAAAAAGCTTCCGTCAATAGCCATTCCGTCGCGCAACCAACGCTTGTTTTCCTGCTTAAACGGACCTAAAGGATGAGAGGCCTTTGCAATTGCAATATGCTCGTTTGCGGCGTAAACCATATAAAATTCGCCGCGATACTCCAAAACCTCGGGCGCCCAAAACCATTTTTCTCCGATGGAGTCACCCTTCTTTAGAGCGTATCCGTGCTTTTCCCAGCTTTTTAAGTCATTCGATACGTAAACGAAAATTCCGTCACCCTCGGGCGTATCCGTTGCAAAATCGTTAGCTCCAACCAACGTCCGAGCGCTTTCAGTAGTTGAGTACATATAATATTTTCCCTCATAAAAAAGAACGAATGGATCTGCCCCTTTCATTATGGGATTTTTGAAATTGTTGTCCATGTATTTTCTCCTACTTTTCATAAAATCGGAATTACTCATTAAAAAGATATTTGTGTACCACGGGCCAAGCATCATCGGCATAAAAACGGTGACCGCCGTTTCCTTCGACGAAAGAGCAACGGGAACCCATACCGAGCGAGTCGTAAGCACGCTTTCCCTTCAAAAAGACCTCTTTTGCGCCAAAAAATGGAAAAATCGGATCTTTATTTCCCGAGACCTGAACAAAATACTTTGGATATGCCATTGCCATTATGTCGTTCATATCAAAATATTCGGATATTTTCGGTACGTAATTGCAGGAGCAATGGGTCATAGCACCAATGGAATCCTTAAAGGTGCACATAGCGCACGAGGGCATAGCTAAAACAATTCTGTCCTCAAGAGCCGCAACGTATGCAGTAGCAGTGCCGCCGCCCGAGTTTCCCATACAGCAAATATTCTTTGTGTCAATTTTATCTCTAAACTCGGCTTCAATAACGTCGATAAGTCTTGAAACGTCCCAAACGCGTTCACCTACGGTTGTTCTTCCCATTAAAAGCGCAGTCATAGTAGACTCATAGCACCTCGGGCCGTTTTCGTCACCTCCGCATTCGCCAAAGTTTCTCTGCTCAAGCGATATCGCCGCAAAGCCTTCCTTTAAGGCTCTTACGCAAAAATCTCGGTCGCCCTCGCTTATTGATTTTTCGTCCCCCTCAAATTTAGGTCTGCCCAAGGAAATGTGCATTCCCTTAGAATGACCTTGAAGACAAATCATAAGCGGCGGCTTTTCAATCCCATCGGGAAGCAACAAGTGGCACGGCACACGGTAGCCCGCCTCGCTTTGATAGGTAAAGCGAATTTCACTTGCCCCATCTATTTTCCTTTGGTATTCAATTTCGACCTCGGGGTCTACCCTTTCAAACTTGTCCATACCGAGAAGCTCGCTAAGCTTTTTTCTTGCCTCCGCCTTCCATTTTTGAAAATCTCCACCGTCGTAAGACATCGACGGGACAACGTTTTGTAGTAATTCCTTGTTATATTCGTAAGCTGATTTCATATTTAACATCCCTTTTACGGCAAATCCACCGCCTTTTTCTTGATGTATTCAATTATATCATAAAGCGTTTTCTTTTTCAACCGCAAAGCAAAAATGCGCCCATTTCTTCTTTGAAAAAGTAGCGCAAATACCGAACGGTGTTAAATCCTGCGCAAAAAAGGACACCGAAACGGTGTCCTTTGAGTTGTTTTAGCTACGACGATTTAGAGGTTCTCACTCAATTACGGTAATGCTTGCTTTTGTTAATAGCTCTTCCGCAGTTATCATATCAACGTCAAGATTCATAGCTCTATACGCTTTTGTTTTTTCTATACCGTAAAAGCTTTTAGCAAGCGTCTTAATATATTCATAACCGAAATCAGCAAATATGGGTCCGCCTGAGGTTGTAACGTAGGTTAAGCTTTTTGCTTTGCATAGTCCGTGGGGTCTGCCGCTTACATATTCAAAGGTGATTCCCGAAACTGTAATCTGCTCCATATATGCTTTTAGAATTGCAGGAAATGAAAGGTCCCAAAAAGGAGCGGCTATAACAATCTCATCCGCTTCTGCAAATTGCTTTGCATAATAAAACATAGGGTCGTTCTTATTTTTTAAGCTTATCAAATTTTAGCGCTTTTATAAAACCACGCGGTTCAACGGCGCAATATTTTCCTGATTTAAGTTTACCTCTATAACCTCGCCCGACATCCCACTTAAAATATTTTTTGCCAAAACAAGCGTTCTTGAATTTTCACGAACGCAGGCATTGATAAATAGAATTGCCATAAATATATCTCCTTTTAACGGCTAATAAATCACTATGAATAGAAATTTATTCAATTCGCCATTGAATCATATATAAAACCTTGAATTTTCATACTACCGCCCCACAAAATAGGGAAATTATACCATAGTATAACATATAATATTACTTTTGTAAATAGAAAACGGTTACATCCCGAACACTAATTTAACGAAAAAAGGACACCGAAATGGTGTCCTTTGTTGTGGGATGTGGTGGGGGGAGTCGAATCTTTATATCAGCATAATTTCTATGATATAATATTATTATAAATTTTCTTTAATATTAAGTTTGCATTTTGCTTGTATTCAAATATATCTATAATACCAACTATTTTTTTCTCAGCATATTTAATAAGTATTTTCGGATTGATGTTCTTTATTTTCTTCTCCGTCAAGCAATCTTTTTTGCCATTTATAGTAAATTCTTTTAAATCATTTATATTTATTTCAACGATTGTTTTTTCGTCAATTCCGTTGTATTTGAAAAAATTTTTTACTTTAAAAATAAAAAGTTTTTCTTGATAAATTGACAAATAATATCTACTACTTTCTTCTGCAATGACAGATCCTAAACTACCTAAAAAACCACTCCAAGTTGAATTTTTCACAAATGAAACAACTAAATTAACATCTTCTGCCATTTTGTTTTCTACTAACTCGTTTCTTAATTTTTCATCAATTATATCCAATTAATATTTGCCTAATCATTTCTAAAGATGATTTGATTATTATTTTTTGTAGTGAAATTAGAATTATCTATACTAATTATATCATTTTATTATGAAAAATTCAATAATAAAAGTGAAGTTGTAAATCTAAACTGCAAAATATTAAAACAATGCACTAAAAAGAAGTTGTATTATAAAGCATTGACAATAATAAAAAATAAGTATATAATGTAATCAATAACTAGAAGGAGATTAATTATGAATGAAAAAGTAGTTTTATCTGATTCCGTTGGAGAAGGATATTATTTTGAAAATTTTACGGAATTTGCTTTGTATGTTAAAGTAAACAAACCCAAGACAGAAGTTGTTTATTTATCTGGTAATAATTATAAAGATATGTTTATGTCAGGAATTGAACTTTTCGAGCAAAAAAAATTTGAAAAGGCAATTGAAACTTTAAATGAATGTTTAAAGTTGAATCCTGTAGGAATAAGTGCTCGCTTTGAATTGGTTGAGTGTTATATTTGTACTAAACAATTTGAATTAGCCAAAAAAACACTATTGGATATGAAAGAATATTTAGAATCCCATACTAATAAAGCAAGATTCTATCGCAGACTAGGATTCATCTCAATTGAAGAAAAGGACTATAAAACAGCGTACTGTTGTTATAAATATAGTTTAAATTATGAAAATCATTATACAGTGCCTCAAGAGTTAAAGTACATAAAATCAAGCAGTAATTCAAGCTTTTTATTTGTATCCATAAAAAACACTTTAAAGAATAAATCTATACCTTTATTGTGAAAATTAGAGATGAGATTTTTCATTGCCCTTCCTAAAATATGGTCGTCCTGTGTCGCAATTATAAATTGCTTCGGGGACTTCCTATTTTAGTTACACGCTTCCAAAAACGATACTCAATCGTTTTTGGTGCGCTCACCCCCGACCTCCTCCGTCGGTCGCTTGGTTAAATCCCGAGCACCCATACACGAAATAAAAGAAAAACACACCTCCAATGGGTGTGTTTTCTTTAATTGGGTGCGGAGGCGGGATTTGAACCTCGCGACCTCCGGGTTATGAGCCCGACGAGCTACCAAGCTGCTCTACTCCGCGATATTTATGGTGCCGATAGCCGGACTCGAACCGGCACGGGAATTTCTTCCCAACGGATTTTAAGTCCGTGGCGTCTACCGATTCCGCCACATCGGCTTATTTGCCTAATAAGTATATCACACATAATATTACTTGTCAAGAGTTTTTTTATAAAATTTATTTCAAATATTTTTTATGGCGGTTAATACATTATACACGCGCAAAAAGAAAAATATTCAACTTTTTCATATATTTCAAAAAAATACTTGCAATTCTAAAAAACATATGCTATAATCTTATAGTCAAAACAAATAGGGGTGTAGTTCAGTCGGTAGAACACCAGTCTCCAAAACTGGGTGTCCAGGGTTCGAGTCCTTGCGCCCCTGCCAAAACAAAGAAGGTACGCTTGTCGTACCTTTTTTGTTTTAATGAGAACAAAGCGCAAGACTCGAAGGGGAAGCGGTGTTGAATGACAGTCCTGTGGACTGTCAGATCCGCGGAAAGGCTTTGCCCGCAGGCAAAGGAGTCCTTGCGCCCCTGCCAAAAATTCGACAAGCTTCGGCTTGTCGAATTTTTTATTCATTGCAAAGAAATGCCATTTTTGCTTTTAGGTTGAAAAGCGACTGCTTTTATGCTACAATTATGATATAGATATTTCTCGGGAGGGAACGAAAATGAATCACAAAAAATTTTGGATAACTTCTGCTCACAGGGGATTTGTTGAGGGGGACTTGAAGGAAAACTGCTTGGCAGCTTACTATAACGCGTTCTTGCGCGGTGCGGAAATGATTGAAACCGATGCGCGCTTATCAAAGGACGGCGTGTTTATCGTAAATCACGACGATACGGTGCGCGGCTTTAACGATAAGGGCGAGGCGGTAACGTACAAGGTGGAGGAAACGTCAAGCGAGGTGTTACGCTCCGTGATTTTATCAAGTGATGAAAAGTGTGGCGTACAAAGAGTGCCGACGCTTGAAGAGGTGCTCAATTTGGCGTACCACACGGGCATGTACGTGAACATAGATTTGAAGAACGGACTGAAAATTGCCGAGGGAGTGTCTAAATTAGTACTAAAATGCGGCATGATAGGCAAGGTTGTTTACGCCTTAAACGGCTCAGGCATGGACGGAATAAATACAATTTTATCAGTTGACCCCGATGCGCGCTTTATTGACCGCGGTGCGGGCTTTGCAAAAACCGTCAAGGACTTCCCTGAGCGCTCAAAAAGATGCTTTTGTTATACTTGGGACACATGCAGGGATGATATTGACGCGATAAGGGAATACGGCTGCTTGCTCGCCTTAATCAGTCTTGACGAAAACAATTTTAAGCGCTCGATTGAGTATCACCCCGATATGTGCGAATATCTCCACACCTCGGATTTTTATGCAATTGAGGAAGAATATCTAAAAAGCATTAAGCTATATTAAAAGGAAAAGAAAATGAAGCTTTACGCTCCAAAATATTATAAGGATTTTAAGTGCATTGCGGGCGAGTGCGAGCATAGCTGCTGTATCGGTTGGGAAATCGACGTTGACGAAATCACCCTTGAAAAATACAAATCGTTGAAACACGGCTACGGTGCAACCATAATGGATACCGTTTGCATGGATGAAGCGCCGCACTTTAAGCTTGCCACAGGCGAAAGATGCCCACATCTAAACGGAAACGGACTTTGCAAGATAATTTGCAATTTAGGTGAGGAATACCTTTGCGATATTTGCCGAGAACATCCGAGGTTTTATAATTTCACGGACGTATGCGAGGTGGGTATCGGTGCATCGTGCCCCGAGGCGGCGCGCGTTATTCTCTCCTCTCCCGACTACGCGGTTATAGAGGAAATTGGCGAGGTTGACGCCATAGCCGACGACGTTTGCTTTGACGCCCGTGGCGTGCGCGAAGAAATATACAAAATGCTTGGTGACACATCAACTGATTACTTAGCACATCTTGAAAAAATTTACAAGGAGTTTCAAATAGACGCTTACAATGATACAAGGTATCTTGAAATACTTGACACTTTAGAATATCTTAACTCCGAGCATAAAACGCTTTTTATGAATTATTCATCCGCAAAACGCCCAAAGGACGAGGAAACAAACAAATACCTTGAAAGGTTTTTGGCGTATCTTATCTACCGCCACGCAACGGAAGCAGAGGACGGTGAGGATTTTTGCTCGCGCCTTTCCTTTTCTCTCTTTTGCGAGCGGCTGCTTGCTTCGCTAATTTGTAAAGCGGGTGCGAAAACACTCGGGGACGTGTCTAAATTAGCAAGTATTATTTCAGAGGAAATTGAGTATTCAAGCGATAACACGTGGGCGCTGACCTACTTTGATTAAGGAGAAAAATGGAATATAGAATTTTAGGAAAAACAGGACTTGAAATTTCGCGCCTTGGCTTTGGCGGAATTCCTATTCAAAAAACTACAAAGGAAAAAACGCGCGAGCTTATTTTAGAGCTAATAAACAAGGGTGTGAATTTTATCGATACGGCGCGTGCATACACGGTGAGTGAGGAATATCTTGGCTACGCGCTAAGCGGTGTGCGTGAAAAATTTGTGCTTGCGACAAAGAGCATGGCGCGCACAAAAGACAGTATGGCAAAGGATATTGAAACGAGCCTTGAAAAGCTACAAACGGATTATATTGACCTATACCAAATACATAACCCAAGTCCGAAGGATTTTGAGGCGGTAATGGAAAAGGGCGGTGCGCTTGAAGCGTTAATTGAGGCGAGGGCATCAGGCAAGATAGGTCATATCGGAATTACACTTCACTCCGTTGAGCTATTTGAGCGTGCGCTTGAGCTTGATTGGGTGGAGAGCATTATGTTCCCTTACAATATTGTGGAAACACAGGGCGAGGAGCTGATTGCGCTTTGCAAGGAAAAGAACGTCGGCTTTATTTGTATGAAGCCGCTTGCGGGCGGTGCAATTGATAATTCACGCGTTGCTATGCGCTTTATCGCGTCTAACCCAAGCGTTGACGTGGTTATTCCCGGTATGGCAAATGAAAAGGAAATTGAGGAAAATGCAAAATCAATTTCCGACACTTCCCCGCTCTTACGCGACGAGGAAGAAAAAATTGCCAAAATAAGGGAAAGCTTAGGCACGAATTTCTGCCGCAGATGTAACTACTGTGCACCCTGCACCGTTGGAATTAACATCCCGTCGGTCTTTCTTTTGGAGGGCTATTTCAGCCGCTACGACCTAAAGGATTGGGCACAGGTGCGCTACTCTGCACTCGGCAAATTTGCCTCGGACTGTATTGAGTGCGGCGCGTGTGAAGCGCGTTGCCCGTATAATCTTCCTATCCGCGAAATGCTCAAAAAAGCGGCGAACGTTATGGGAAAATAGTTTATAATAGCACCGCCTTGAATGGCGGTGCGTTTTTGTTATCGAAAAATCATTTCATTATTTGACAATTTTTGATACATTCATTTTTGTGACTTAAAGTCCGTTGAGATAAAAGTCACTTTTTGTTATACTTATTTTGTCGAATTTTAACGAGAAAGGTTTTTATTATGGATATAAAACAAACTGTTGGAAAACGTATACGAGAATTACGCAATAAATTAGGTGTTAGCCAAGAAGAATTTGCCGATATGGTAGATCTTGATAGAACATACATAACAAGTGTTGAATGTGGTAAACGTAATATTTCAATTGTAAATATTGAAAAAATTGCAAAGGCTTTAAATGTCTCACTCTCTGAGTTTTTCAATTTTTAATAAGGAGGTTTATTGAAATGCCTAGAAAGACAAAAATAGAATTGTTTGAAGAATTATCACAAGTAGACGAAAACGGATTCAGTAGATGGGTTAGCGTTGATGAGTTTGTAGGTGAATATCAAGGATTACAGCTTCTTAATGGCGCTGGATGGTCCAGAGACGACGGCCCTTTTGGTAAAAAATATATTATAGAAAGGGACAAAAGCATAACTCCAGGCAATAGAACAGATGCGATTAGAACTTGTGGTTTTAATACAGGAGACCCTTATTCTGCTTACATAGATCCTAACATAAAACGTAGAATTCAAGCGAAAAGATGTGTTGTGCTTGGGACATCCAATCCAGAGGTTGATCACAAAAACGGTCTAAAAAACGAAGGTCGTGTAATGCTGAATGAAGACCAAAGATATGAAGATTTTCAACCACTGAGCAAAGCGGCAAACGATGCAAAACGCCAATATTGTAAAGAATGTCGCCAAACAGGAATTCGTTATGATGCCAAGCAACTAGGTTATCCTATGTCTTACTATAAGGGTGGTGCAAAACACAACAACGAGGAAAATGCCTGTGAGGGTTGTTATTGGTACGACCCAATAGAATTTAAGAAACATTTGCAGGAGAAAAAATAAAATGACTACACACGTTTTTGTCGTTGATATAAATACATTCAAATATCATTTGGAATATATGTTTGCAGGAACAGGTGCTAAGGATAAACTATCAACTTTCTTACTTGATTCTAATATTTCTTTCAATGCAACTACCGAAAGAATGTTGGTAGGAATGATTGCCGATATTTCAAGGATACGAATAGGTGATAATATAATATTCTATCTACAAGCGTCAAAAGACACTCCTGGTATGTTTTTTGGCGTATTTAAAGCAGAATCTCTTCCTTTTTTTGATGAAAATAACGATCAAAATTATTTAGTTAATAAGTTATACAAGGGTTTATCCTTTAGGATATTGATTTCAGGAGAAAATGTTTATCCTAAAGGAATCACCGAACATGAATACCTTGATTCATTAAGAGGCAAAAAACATCCTGCTGATCTTTGTTGGAGCTTAATTTATAGGAAACTTAAAGCAAATCGTGGCTGTACAATGATAATGGATTACGAATTCAATGATTTGCTAGAAAAACTAAAAGAAAAAAACAATAATATTTCTATTAATTCTAACAGATTTACCTTTAATACAAAAGCAAAAGAAATCGAAGCTTACAATGACGAATTTGTTTATTCTGGCAGGCAATTAGAGATAAATGTAAAAGACAGACTTATATACAAGTTCAATCGCGGAAACGCTTTTGAAACTCATTTGCAAGCTTACTTAACCCAAAATTTCGATAACACTTATTATAGAGATATTTTGTTACCGCTATCTAACGAAGAGGTTTGGATAGGAAACGAAGTTTCGTGCGGAGTAGGAATGCAAAGAATTGATCTGATGTTCAAACAAGAAACCGACACAGATGTTTTCATAAAATTGATAGAGTTAAAGGATGAAGAACCTTATCGTGATATTGTTGACTCTCAAATCCCTTGGTATCTAGAATGGTTATCATACTATCTCATTCCCAAGTACTTAAACAAAAAGATCCACGTTATTCCGTGCATAATTGCAAAAGGTGAGCCTTCCAACGCCCTAAAAAGCCATTTTTCCAAATTTAGTTTTGACATAGAAAATGTAGACGTTGCTAGTTTGGAATATATAGGATTTAGCATTGATGGCAATGATATCGAATTAATCAAATACTTATAAACAAAAAGGAGAAGTTTTCACTTCTCCTTCTTAAATAAGAAAATATATTCGTGTTTAAACAAATACAATCCATTTTGTAAAGCTCTTTGTCTCCAAAGGGCTTTTTGATTTGCTTTGCCTTTTGTTTCTTCAAAATTCTTAACAATTGTCGCTTTTAATGTTAAACCCTCTTGTTGCATTGCTTGCATACAATAAAAGCCCAACGGAACCAACTGACTGTTAGCATATTTGTCGCCAATAACTACAGCACAATACCTGCCCTTTTCGAGTATAGCTGATGTGTTTCTTACAACTTGTCTAAAACTGTCTATAAACGTTTCTAACGTTTTTGAATTCGATAAATCATTTTCATCTTCACTAAATTTGATTATATTCCAATAAGGGGGATGATAAATTATAAATTGAACATTTTTAATACTATAAGTGCTCAATATTCTATTGGTATCAAAGGTTCTACTATCATCTACAAAAGTATCAGCTACAATTCCTTCCCTTTGCTCGGAATGTATTCTGTTAACAGCTTCCATTGCGACATCGGGTTGTAGTTCAATTCCTATAGAATTTCTCCCCATCCTCTGTGCTTCTATTAGTGTTGTCCCACTACCTGCAAATGGATCTAGAACAAAATCCCCTACTTTGGTATAACGTGTTAAAAGCTGATGAGGTATTTGTGGAACAAAATTACCGTGATAATGACCGTCATGTGCCCCTGAATTATCCCTTTGTGGAATTATCCAAAGACTATCCAACCACACATTATCAAGTTCTTTCCAATTTGACATATCAAGATCGTTTATTTTGCTCATTATACATCCTTAACTAAACAATGCAAATATTCAATTGTTGAATCTGCCTTGCAATCTCTAGCGTTATCCGCTTTGAATCGTCTGTGTTGTTGCATATATACTTTGTATTTTCCGTGCTTTTTCATTATTCTTTCTATCGTTTCAAACGACATTAAGCCTTCATTGTTATAGCTTAAAAATATATATTTGAATTTAGCATTTTTTATAAGTTCTGCAAAGGATTCTGCAACCTTGTCTTTCATACAAAAAACGCTTTTTTGCTCACTATAATTACGCAAGCCGGTTTTTCCCTTAATCACAGGATTGTCATATTTTGCTATTGTTTCAAGCAAATGATAGTTTGAACAATATTGACGAGCATTATATGGTGGATCTAAATACAAAATATCGCCCGAAACATTCTTAATTAGTTCGCTAATATCTTTATTATAAACTTTACAATACACTGTTCCTTGCATTATAGGCAGTGGAATAAGTTCCATTTTCTTTGAAGCCGATTTTTTCAATTGTTTCAAGAAAGCTCCATAAACCGATGCCGTGTTTGCACATTTATCTATGCTGTTAATAAGCGATCCTAACAAAAAGAAATATTCATTTTCATTGATTTTTCCATTGTTAAACCAACTATCTATTGCAATTCTTATAGCATCACATTTTTTAGCATTATAATCGGAAAAGTACATCCTTCTGAACTCTTGTCCTTCTGTTCCACCATAAGAGTAGTTTTTATATATAAATCCTTCTACGCCATTCAAACCATTAAGCTCTTCAATAAGTTTGTTGCAACGTTCTTTGTCAAGATTCCCGTTATTTTCTATCATATGTTTTGTTATAACATAGCTATAATACTGAATATCGTTCGCAATAATAGAATAGCCTTGTTTTTTGAATGAGCCACTCACTACTCCTGTTCCTGCAAACAAATCAGCAAAAATCATTTCAGACGGAGTTCTTTTTTCATTGTAAAATTTTAAAGTTTTATCTATTGATCTTTCTAAAAAATCAATCAATGAATATTTCGAACCAATATAATTCATTAAATACTCCTCCAAAATCATTTTTCGTTTTCCAAAATCCTTGGATTTTCAACAATAGTATTATAACATTATTTTTATAAAATAGCAATACAAAATTTAGCATACAATGCAAAAAATAATTGAAAAGTGCTTGGATTTGTGATACTATATTTTTGTAATAAAAGGTAGGTGATTTTATGACACTTGTGACAGGTGCGAGTGGGTTTGTTGGTGCGAAGATAATGGATTTGTGCGAGGGTGTTATAGCGGCGCCGTCGTTACGAGGTATGAGCGAGGACGAGGTGCGGCGCTTGGTGCTTGAATGCGGCTGCGAGGCTATAATTCACACGGCGGCGATTTCCGATATTGGCGCGTGCGAGCGCGACCCTGACGGCTCGTATTACGCCAACGTTTTGTTGCCCGTTTATTTGGCGAATGCGGTAAAGGGAAACGGAATAAAGCTCGTTTGCTTTAGCTCCGACCAGGTATACAGCGGTCACGGTGAGGGTGGTCCTTTTTGCGAGGACGACGTAAAGCCCTCTAACTTATATTCCGTGCATAAATTAGAAATGGAAAACCGCGTGCTTGATATTTGTTCCGATAGCGTTATGCTACGCGCGGAGTGAATGTACGACTACTATCTTAAAAAGGGTAACTATTTTATGAATATGATAGATGCCGAGGGCGAGGTTTTTGCAAGCTCGCGTCAGTATAGAGGTGTAACCTACGTAAAAGAGGTTTGCGAGCAAATGAAAAACGTTTTGCTTCTGCCCGGTGGCGCTTACAACTTTGGAAGTGAAACGACTAAGTCAATGTATGAAATAACAAAGGAGTTTATTTCTAAAATAGGCAGGGACGTGTCTGTTTTAGACGCTCCGTCGCGCGAAAATTTATGGATGAGGTGTCAAAAGGCACGCGCACACGGAGTTGAATTTTCAAGCGTTGAAAACGGACTTATAAAATGCGCTTTAGACTATGGATATATAAAATGAGGGTTTTATGATTGGCTTACTTATTGCTATAATTTATTTATCGTTTTTCGGTCTTGGCTTGCCTGACTCTATGCTTGGAGCGGCGTGGCCGACAATATTTGCCGAAATTGACGTGCCTGTTTCGGGCGCGGGTATAATTTCCGCTATTATTGCGTTTGGCACAATTCTTTCCTCTCTTGCAAGTGACCGTATAACAAGAAAGCTTGGCGCATCTAAGACGACTGCTATTAGCGTGGCGATAACCGCGCTTGCTCTTCTCGGCTTTGGTATAAGCACAAAATTCTGGCAGCTTTGCTTAATTTCAATTCCGTACGGTCTTGGTGCAGGAAGCGTTGACGCGGCGCTAAACAACTACGTTTCGCTTCATTTTTCAAGCAAGCATATGAACTGGCTGCACTGTATGTGGGGACTTGGCGCGGCGGTGGGTCCAACCATTATGGGTGCGGTGCTAACAGGCGGAGCAAGCTGGCATCTTGGATACGTATTGGTTTCCGTTATTCAAATTGTAATAAGCACAATTCTTTTTATTTCCTTACCTATTTGGAAAAAGCCGACAACGGTATCTGAAAAGAATTTAGATACAAAGGAAAAATCTCTTTCCTTAAAGGAAATTTTGAAAATACGCGGTGTAAAATCGGTAATGGTGACTTTTTTTGCCTACTGTGCGCTTGAGGTGACGGTTACACTTTGGGCAAGCTCGTATCTCAATCTTGAAAAAGGGATTGACTCCGAAACGGCGGCACTTTGGGGCTCGCTTTACGTGCTTGGAATTACGGCAGGGCGTGCTATATGCGGCTTTATTTCGATAAAGCTAAACGACGTTCAAATGACGCGCCTTGGTGAATGCTTTATGGTTGGCGGCTTGATTTTACTCTTCTTGCCGCTTCCAAACGTATTTTCGCTTATAGGTCTTATTGTTTTGGGTGTTGGTAGTGCGCCTGTATATCCGTCTATTATACACTCAACGCCTGCACGCTTTGGCGAGTCGCGCTCGCAGGCGCTCATCGGTGTTCAAATGGCGTCCGCATATACGGGCACTTGCTTAATGCCGCCTCTTTTCGGTCTTATCGCAAACAACGTTTCAATTAAGCTCTTCCCTCTCTACATAGCTATTTTAACCGTAATTATGATTGTAATGTTCGAGGTGCTTAATAAACGCGCAGGGATTAAAAAAGCATAATATATCAAGCGGCAGGAGCAAGCCCCGGGGTCCTCAAACCGAAATTTGAGGTTTGGGGTTCTCGAAGCCCCTGCCCTACAAAAAAGAACCTGACACGTGTCAGGTTCTTTTGTTTTATTGCAACGTTGGGAAGTCCTTAAATTCGACGGTAGGCTCGCCCTTTAAGCCGTCGGCTTCAAAGATAACTATTTCGTTTTCGCCATCGTTAAGGATTGAGGACGGAACGTACAGGCTTCTTTGCGGTCCTATCTCCCAGTATCTGCCGAGGTTGAAGCCGTTTATCACAACAAAGCCCTTCTTGAAATTGTCAAGGTACAGGAAGGTATCAGCCTTTTTATCAACCGTGAAGCTACCCTTTAAGAAGCAGGATGGCTCGTTAAAGATTTGACCGTACTCAACCTTATCCAGATTGTCCATTGGCAAGGGGTAAACGTCCCAATTAAAGTGAATGATGTTGTTGCCAAGAAGTAATCTGCCCGCTATTCCCTTCTTACGCATCATTTTAGGTCCGAAGTTTGCTCTGCCCATATTCTCGACAAGGATTGTGAGCGTGTCGCCCTTCTTGGCGTTTATCGTTGCTTTAAGCTCGTCGTCGTTTACGTAAACTATACCTTGAAGCGTATCGTTAACGTAGATGTGAGCGCGGTCACCTATCTCGGCAAAGGTGATAGACGTGTTTATATAGTCGCGGTTGAGCTTTGTTTTATAAGCGATGTAGCCGTAGCCCTGACCGTAGCTTTCCATACATCTTGGCACGTTTGAGAAAATCGGACTTGAAAGCTTATCAAGGTTATTAAAGAAGCCACCCTTTTTGTCAAGCGTGAATTTTCCGTACGCGCGCTTTTCTCGGTTAGCAGGTATTTCGGGAAGCTCCCCGTCAACGTATTTCTTTATAACCTCTCTCGTTTTTATGTACTTTTCTGTTATATCTCCGCACTCGGTAAGCATAGCGTCGTAGTCGTAGCTGGTGACGTCGGGGGTAAATTTTTCGTAATGGTTTGCGCCGCTTGTAAAACCGAAGTTAGTGCCACCGATAAACATATACATATTAAGTGAGCCACGCGCGAGCATATCGTCTACAACACCTGCGTAGTTTTCCGCGCTTGTGGTGTGATGGAACGAGTCTCCCCACGCGTCAAACCAGCCGTTCCACATTTCCATACACATTTTGGGGCTATTTGGGAAAAGCTTATCGTGTGCGCGGAAATTTTCCTCAACGCGCGAACCAAAGTTAAGAGTTGGCAAGCAGCCGTCAATCGTACCGTCAAGCAAATTTTCCTCACTTGTTCCGTCGGAGGTAAAGAGCGGCACGTCAATTCCGTGCTTTCTGTATATATTATAAAGTGATTTTAGGTATTCCTTATCGTCGCCGTAGTAGCCGTACTCATTTTCGCATTGAAGCATAATGATAGGACCGCCGTTTGTTGAAAGCAGGTCACGGATTTGGTCAAAGAGCTTGCCAAGGTAAATTTCAAAGCGCTCCATATATACAGGATTTGAGCATCTAATCTCCATTCCGTCCATTTCCTGAAGCCACCACGGAAGACCGCCAAACTCCCACTCAGCGCAAATGTACGGACCCGGGCGCACAATAACCATAAGCCCCTCGCTCTCGGCAGTCTTTATAAACTCTCTTATATCGAGGTTGCCCGAAAAATCAAACTCAGACGGTTTTTTCTCGTGCATATTCCAAGCGCAGTAGGTTTCAACACAGTTTAAGCCCATCGCCTTCATTTTTTTGAACACGTCGCGCCACGTATCCTTCATATTTCTAAAATAGTGAACCGCGCCCGAGATAAGCTTTGTCGGCTTTGAATCCACCATAAATTGATTATTTACAATTTCGAATTTCATTTTCTTCTCCTTTTGATGCTTGATATATTTAAGATACCACATATCGGTCTTTATTTCAATAGAACAAATTTAATTACTTGCAAAAAAGTGTCGAATATGGTAGAATATTAAATATCAGTCTTAAAAGGGGGAAATTTATATTCTAACGTACTTGATTATTATCAGCGCGTCTATTGCTTCAATTTGTATATTAGATTTTCTTTTTGTTGATCCCTTTTCATTTAACAACGCAATCTCGACGCTTTTGTCGCTTTTGCTCGGCACGCTTTGCGTTATTGTAATTGACGGTCTTGAAGCACTTTTAATTCGCCGTGCAACTCCGAAACTATGGTATTTGCCCGAAAGAAGGCTTTTTGTGGTCAGCAAGCGCGAATTCAAATTTTACAAAAAAATCAAAATCGGCAAATGGAAGGACAAGGTGCCTGAGCTTGGCTGCTTCACGGGATTTTCAAAAAAGAAGCTTGGTGATGCAAGCAGCCTACCGTACTTAAATAGATATTTGACCGAAATAAACTACGGCGTGGTTATTCATCTTATCAATGCTCATACGGGATTTTTGGTGCTATTCGTTCCGCATTGTGATGCGTTTTATATATGGATACCTGTTACGGTTGTAAACTACATACTCAGTATGGCACCCGTTTTCATATTGAGATATACCTCGCATATGCTTTTGAAAATCTATAAAATGAAGCAAAAGGAAGAAAATAAAATTAAGACCGCGGTTAACTGAGTATTTTTCGGCTCACCTCGCGGTCTTTTTTTGATAGCAGTTGAAATTTTTAATATATCTGTGATATAATTCTAAAAAAGGCGGTGATTTTATGAAAAACGGTTGGATTTGGTTGCCAAGCGATAAATACCCAAACGAGCAAGCAACGTATTTTAGCAGTCTTGAAAGATTGAACCCCGAGCAAAAATATATCGTTTGCGCGCTCAGACGAAGATACGAGCTTGAAGGTGGAGCAAAAATAAATATTGAGGTTAGTGCGGATACTGCCTTTTTGCTCCTTTGTAACGGCAAAAGCGTCCTGCGCGGCCCTGCCTACTCAGGCGGTGACTTTTTGGACAACGACAAGCCAAGACGTGATTACTACTCCTTCAAGAAGGAGCTTTCAGTAGAGGAAAATTATATAGAGCTTTATGCATTGGTAAGAATGACGCCTTACCATCTTTGCGAATATTCACGCGGTCGCGGTGGCTTCCTCCTTCGCGGAACGGCTGAGCTTAAAAACGGCGAAAAAATATCTCTTCAAAGTGACGAGAGCTGGGAGATTTCATACCAAAAATCGTACACGTATCCCACTGTTTTTAATTCCGAGGTTAAAAATGATGAGTTTTTGCCTGCCGAGGTAAGGAGCGATATTTGGAACGTTATATGCGCGCCAACACCGCCCTGTACCTTAAACGATGCAAGGGTGCATAAATTCGCACTTAAAGCAGGCGAGAAAATAACGCACAGAGTGGAATACGAGCGTGTTTTCGCCGCTTATTTGAAGGTTAATTCCACAAAAAAATCAAGCGTTACCTTGCGCTCCTTCGAGCTTAAAAAAATCACAAGAGAATATTATTTAACGGTTGATCAAAATGCACCGTACTATTCCTTGGAGCTACTCAGCACGGGTGGGGTCGAGATTGAAATTGAAAATTTGGCTGACACTCTGTGCGAGGTTGATGTTATTTTAGAGGAATCGTATTTCCCGATTAGCGTACAAGCAAAAACGGTTGTTTGGGACAGTGAGCTAAACGAAATAATCGATATTTGCAAGCACACCTTAAAATATTGCCGTCAGGCGCATCACCTTGACAGTCCGCTTCACTGTGAGCCGCTTGCTTGCGTGGGCGATTACTATATCGAGATGCTGATGAACGTTTTTGCCTACGGCGACACGTCCCTCACCGAATTTGACCTTGAAAGAATTGCTTTTACTATGCAAGAGCGCGACGGACGTCTTTTCCACACCACTTATAGCTTGATTTTTGTAAAGATGGTTTACGAATGCTATATGCTCTCGGGAAATATCAATCTGCTTTATAAGACAAGGCACGCAATAGATTTGCTTTTCAAGCGATTTGAAAAATATATTGGCGAAAACGGTCTTATCGAAACGCCGCCTGACTATATGTTTATCGATTGGCTTTGCCCTGACGGAATTTCAACTCACCATCCGCCAAAGGCACTTGGTCAGAGCTGTCTTTGTATGTTCTACTACGGCGCACTTTTAAGCGGAGCGAAAATTTATAGCGTTTTGGGTGAGGGCGAAATGGCAGAGGCGTGCCAAGTGAAGGCGGAAAGCATGAAAAAAGCTATTTTTGAAAATTTATACGACGGGGAGCGCGGTCTTTTCTTTGAGGGACTGAACACCGAAACGCCGAGTGAGCTTCTCTATCAGTATATGCCGAAAAACGTAAGCAAACGGTATTATCGCCGTCACGCAAACATCCTCGCCTGCTATTTTGGTCTTGTTTCGGGTGAGGCGGCGCGCAGGCTTCTTGACAAAATTTACGAATGTGACGAGCTTGGCGAGGTTCAACCGTATTTTATGCATTTTTGGCTTGATGCGGTTTACCTATCTGGCATGCGCGAAAAATATACACTCCCTCTGCTTGACGGCTGGAAAAATGCATTAAAGGTTTCAAAAAAGGGATTGCCCGAGGGATTTTATCCTCCTGAGCCGACCTATCAGTTTGATTACAGCCACGCGTGGGGCGGCACACCTCTTTATGCACTCCCAAAAGCTATATTGGGTCTTGAAATTTTGGAGTGCGGAATGAAGAAGATTAAGCTTGACCCATCACTTCTCTCCCTTTGCTATGCAAGCGTAGAAATTCCAACGCCATACGGCTTAATTAAGATTACTTGCGAGGCGGGAAAAGAGATACAGGTAAGCGCGCCCGATGAAATAGAGGTTGTTTACTAAGTAAACAATAAATCACAGATTTTGTTGTTAAATACAATATTTTATCAAAATTTAATTTAGAAAGCGAATGGAAAAACCGTTCGCTTTCTTCTCATTTTAGCCGTTTTGCGTGAACAAATTGTGAATAAATGTACACAATTGTAAATTAAGGGGCCTTTTGCAAGTCTAATTCAGCCTATTTGATTGAAAAATGAGCAAAAATATGGTAAAATTATAATCGGTGTAATTTTGGTCGCGCCTTGAGCGATATTTATACCGCCATATTATTTTTTGAAAGAAGACTATTATGGAAAAGCAAAATATTAAGAAAAAGAAGAAAAAGTCCAAGTGGATAAAGAAGCGTCACTCGTTTTTCAGACTTATTCTCTATCCGTTTATTTGGGCTCTTTGTAAAATAAAATATCATATAAAGATAGAAAAGTGCAAGGAGAAAAGGCAGTTTCTCGTTATCTCGAACCATCAAACGACGTTTGACCAATTTTTCCTTGGACTTGGGTTTAAGAAGCACCTTTACTACGTAACCAACGACGATATTTTTTCAAACGGCTTTGTTTCAAAGCTGATTAGCTTCCTTGTTAAGCCAATTCCTATCAAAAAGGGTACGGCGGACGTTAAAGCCGTTATGGACTGCATGCGTATTGCCAAGGAGGGTGGCTCAATTGCCATTTTTCCCGAGGGCAACCGTACGTACAGCGGCAGAACGGGCGCTATTAAGGACACTATTGCTCCGTTTGCAAAGGCTCTGAAGCTTCCTATCGCTATATATCACATAAAGGGTGGCTACGGCGTTCAGCCAAGATGGAGCGATAAGACGCGCGGTGGCAAAATGACCGCAGGAGTGTCTGAAATTATTGAATATGACGACTACAAAAATCTTTCCGACAGCGAGCTTTACGATTTAATTTGCAAGAAGCTTTATATCGACGAAGCAAGGCTTGATATTGAATATCCGTCGAAAAAAAGTGCGGAATACCTTGAAAGGGCGATGTACTACTGCCCTCTTTGCAAGGACTTTGGCGCGTGGAAAAGCCAAGGTACAATATCAAGGTGCGAAAAATGCGGCACAGAAATTAAGTATCTTGCCACAAAGGAAATTGGGGGGGTTAAGGACGAGTTTCCTTACCGCTTTATTGGCGAGTGGTACGATGCACAATGCGAATTTTTACGTAAAATCGACACGAGCAAATATATCGACACACCTATTTTTAGCGACACGGTAGACTTTTTAGAGGTTATTCCGTGCAAAAAGAAAATTCCGCTCGGCAAAGGAGTTAAGCTTTTGGCGTACGGTGATCGCTTTGAAATTGATTTTGGCGAGAAAAAAGAGGTCTTTAATTTCAGCGAAATTACCGCAAGCGGTGTGCTTGGCAGAAATAAAATGAATTTTTACGCAAGAAAAAGAATTTTCCAGGTGCGTTACGACGAGCATTTTAATGCTCTAAAATACGTAAATATTTACTATCACGCGCAAAACGTTTTGAAAGGAGATACAGAAAATGGATTTATCGGGCTATAACGCTTGGGGAATTGTCAGCGTCGTTGCGGTTTTGCTCGTCGCACTCATCTTGGCTAATATGATGAAAAGACGAATTCCCTTTATAAAAAAATCACTTATTCCTACCTCTGTTTTGGCAGGCGCTATAATTTTAGTTGTTTCTTCAATTTACACTATTGCCACGAAGGGTGACTATCTTTTCGAGCTTGAATTTTTCGGCTCACCGTCAAAGGCTGCGCTTGAAGCGGCTGAGGCAGGCTTAATTTCCAAGGAGGATTTATCCCAAACGGGACTTGAGCTACTTGAAATTATCACCTATCACGCTCTTGCCCTCGGCTTTATTGCAACAACCTTTAAGCCTACACAGGAAAAGCTTTCAAAGAAGCGCTCAACCGAGGTATTTAACGCAGGCGTATCAACCGTTTCAACCTATCTTTTACAGGCTATTATCGGTATTGCGGTTACAATGATTGCTTGCCTTTTCATCCCGGGTCTTACAAATTACGCGGGAGTTATTCTCTGTTTCGGCTTCGGTCAGGGTACGGGGCAGGCACTCAACTTCGGCAATATTTACGAAACAATTAGCAAAGACGCAGATCTTTTAGAAAAAGGTGCAAAGGCGCTGGTTAACGGCGCGGACTTTGGTCTTTCCATTGCTTCCCTGGGCTTCATCTCGGCGGCTATCGGTGGCGTTATTTACTTAAACGTAACAAGACGCCGTATGAGAAAGAAATTCAAGAATGCAGACCTTGGCGAGACTATGACGCTTGACAAGGTGCAAACCTCAGAGGAATTACCTATGGAGTCCTCGGGCGTTGACAAAATTACTATGCAGCTTGCATTTATTCTCGGCTCTTACTTTATTGCTTACGGTCTACTCTACCTTCTTGGCAGGCTCGTGCCGGGCATGAAATCAACTATTTACGGCTTCAACTTCTTAATTGGCGTTTTGGTTGCAACAATTGTCGGCTTTGTTTTAAGGTTCTTAAAGAAAAAGAAGCTTATGAAGCACGAATATATAAATCCGTTCTTGATGAAAAGAATTGCAGGCTTCTTCTTTGATATTATGATTATTGCAGGCATGGCGGCAATACGCCCCGATACGCTCGGCAAATATTGGCACGTGCTTCTCGTTATGGCATTGCTTGGCGCTACCGCAACGTTTTTCTACCTCAAATTTATTTCAAAGAAGCTGTTCTTTAAGTACAGACACGAGCAATTCCTTGCCACGTACGGTATGCTCACGGGAACTGCTTCAACAGGTATTATTCTGCTCCGTGAGTGGGACCCTAAGTTTAAGACCCCTGCGGCTGACAACTTAGTTTACCAAAACTTTCCCGCAATAGTTTTCGGCTTACCTATTATGCTTCTTGCATCCGCTAAGGTAATTGCCGTTCGTCCTGTTTTAACCTTTATAATTTTTATACTTCTCTTTATCGCTATGAACCTAATTCTTTTCCGTTCATTTATATTTAAGAAAAGAAAGAAAAAGGTGACAAGCGAGATACCGTCCGCTATTGAGGGCGAGGGCGACGAGGTCGACACGGCGGAAATTGACCTTGGCACGGAAACGGCGGAATAAAGGCACACCCTTGAAAAAGCTCGGCTCATTAAACAATTTGAATAAAAAAGAGGCTGTCGCATTAGCGACGCCTCTTTTTGATTATATGATTTTTCTTAGTTCATTTGTGAAAGATACTTATTCACGCTTGAAAGCTTAACGCAGAGGGCGAAAAGCTCGGTTGCGGTGATAAGGTCGGAAAGCGGTGGGTAGGATGGGGCAATTCTGATGTTTGAGTCGCTTGGGTCCTTGCCGTAGGGGTAGGTTGCGCCTGCGCCTGTCATAACAACGCCTGCCTTTTTACATTTTGCAACGATATCCTTTGCACAGCCCTCAAGGGAGTCAAAGGAAATGAAGTAGCCGCCCTTCGGCTCTGTCCACGTGCCGATGCCAAGCTCGCCAAGCTCTCTGTTAAGGATTTCGATAACCGCCTCGAACTTTGGACGAAGGATGTCCGCGTGGCGCTTCATATGCTCTACCATACCGTGAATATCGCCGAAGAAGCGAACGTGACGAAGCTGGTTAACCTTATCGTGACCGATTGTTTGAACGGTTAACTGCTCCTTAATATCGTCAAGGTTGTTATGTGATGATGCAAGTGCGGCAATACCTGAGCCCGGGAAGCTAATCTTTGAGGTTGAAGCAAATTTGTAAACGAGGTCGGGGTTGCCTGCTCTTTTACATTCTGCCAAAATCTCAACCAAGTGATCCTGCTCATCGTCGTAAAGGTGGTGGATTGTATATGCGTTGTCCCAATAAATTCTGAAATCCTTAGCGGCAGGCTTTAAGCGTGCAAAGCGGCGCACGGTAAGGTCAGAATAGGAATAGCCCTGTGGGTTTGAGTACTTTGGAACGCACCAAATACCCTTGATTGAATCGTCGCTTGAAACGAGCTGTTCAACCATATCCATATCGGGGCCGTCCTTCGTCATTGGAATATTTATCATTTCAATGCCGAAATATTCGGTGATTTTGAAGTGGCGGTCATAACCCGGAACAGGGCAAAGGAATTTAACCTTATCAAGCTTTGCCCAAGGGGTTGAGCCCATAACGCCGTGTGTCATTGAGCGCGCGATTGTATCGTACATTACGTTTAAGCTTGAGTTACCGTAGATAATAATTTGGTCATAAGGAACCTCCATCATATCGGCAAGAAGCTCCTGTGCCTCCTTGATACCGTCAAGCACACCGTAGTTACGGCAGTCAGTTCCGTCCTCACAGGTGAGGTCGCTGTCCGCGCAAAGCACGTCCATCATTCCCATTGAAAGGTTGAGCTGCTCAACGCACGGCTTTCCGCGTGCCATATTGAGCTTCAAATCCTTCGCTTGGTATTCTCTGTATTTCGCTTCAAGTTCCTTTTTGAGCGCTTGAAGCTCTTCTTTTGTAAGTTCACTATATTTCTTCATACGTTTTCCTTCCTAAAGGGATTTTCCAGGTAGTGTACTAAATTTTGAGATTCAAGAAGCAAGTTAGACAAGGCGTACTGGAGTCGCGTGCCGAAGGCTATGTCCCCCATAGTCAAGGCGCAAGACGAAGCACAACGAAGTATAACGACGCTTATTGGAGCTCAATCAAAATTCGGCTGAACCGGTTGTTCTCGGATACGACTCAACGTCACGAATGTTAGCCACGCCTGTGATATACATAATAAGACGCTCGAAGCCAAGACCGAAGCCTGCATGCTTTGTGCCGCCGTACTTACGAAGCTCGAGGTACCACCAGTAGTCCTCTTCGTTCAAGTTGAATTTTTCCATAGCCTTGAGTAAGTAGTCAAGGCGCTCTTCTCTTTGAGAGCCGCCGATAAGCTCACCAACGCCCGGAACTAACATATCCATAGCGGCAACGGTCTTTCCGTCGTCGTTTAGGCGCATATAGAACGCTTTGATGTCGGCAGGGTAATCGGTAACGAAAACAGGCTTACCGAATACCTCCTCGGTGATGTATCTTTCATGCTCGGTTTGAAGGTCGATGCCCCATTTAACGGGATATTCAAACTTCTTGCCGCTCTTTTCAAGAATTTCAATTGCCTCGGTGTAGGTAACGTGACCGAAATCGTTGTTTATTAAGTTGTTCAAGCGGTCAAGCAAGGTTGTGTCAACGAACTTATTAAAGAATTCAAGCTCGCGTGGGCACTCTTCCATAACGTACTTAACAACGTATTTAATCATATCCTCTGCAAGACGCATATCGTCTTTAAGGTCTGCAAATGCAATTTCAGGCTCCATCATCCAGAATTCAGCCGCGTGGCGCGCTGTGTTTGAGCGCTCTGCACGGAAGGTTGGACCGAAGGTATATACGTTTGCAAACGCCATAGCGTAGGTTTCAGCACTTAACTGACCCGAAACGGTAAGGTTAACGCTCTTTCCAAAGAAGTCCTTTGAAAAGTCTATCTTTCCGTCCTCTGTTCTTGGCAAATTGTCAAGGTCAAGAGTTGTTAAGCGGAACATTTCGCCTGCGCCCTCACAGTCACTACCTGTTATTATCGGTGTGTGAACGTAAACGAAGTTTCTTTCGTTAAAGAATTTATGAATTGCAAACGCCGCCACGGAGCGCACTCTGAAAACTGCGCTGAAAAGGTTTGAGCGTGGGCGAAGGTGTGCAATTGTACGAAGGTATTCAAGGGTGTGTCTTTTCTTTTGAAGTGGGTATTCGGGAGTTGACTGACCCTCAACCTCGACACATTTAGCCTTGATTTCGAACGGCTGCTTTGCATCAGGGGTAAGCACGAGAGTACCGTTTACGATAAGTGATGCGCCAACGTTTTGCTTAGCAATCTCTTGATAGTTTTCAAGAAATTCCGCCTCGAAAACGACTTGAAGATTTGTAAAATAGCTACCGTCATTTAATTCGATAAAGCCGAATGCGTTGCTTGAACGGATGGTTCTTGCCCAGCCTGCAACGGTAATT
The DNA here is from genome assembly GCA_045123255.1 of Eubacteriales bacterium. Lineage (GTDB taxonomy): Bacteria > Bacillota > Clostridia > Oscillospirales > CAG-272 > RGIG2000. Next base: position 34,601 of record JBGVIN010000104.1, on the reverse strand, counting down.
TCCTTATTTGCAAATTTTTCGGGATTTTGAAAAATCTCTTTTACAGTTGTCCTTAACATTTTTCCCTCTTTCTTGCGAGCGCGTGCCCGCAAAATAAATAAAATATTCTTTATTATATCACTATAAATTCGGTTTTACAATAGTTTTACGTTATTTTTTCCAAAATTCAGTAACTTGATTAAGTAATTCGCGTGCGTTATCGATATATTTTACGTGCTTCCAATAATCGGGAAACAGTGAAAAATACTCAGGTGTGGCAAATCGATCGTCAACCAAAACAACGACACCCTTTTCGTCCTCGCTTCGTATTACTCTGCCTGCCGCCTGCGTAACCTTTATCATACCGGGGTAAGTGTAGGCGTAGGCATAGCCTGTTTCACGGGTTTTATCGTAATATTCCTTTATAATGTTTTGCTCGCTTGAAATTGTGGGAAGCCCGACACCGACTATTATTGCGCCGATAAGTCGCTCTCCGCGAAGGTCAATTCCCTCAGAAAAGCTGCCGCCAAGGACGCAAAAACCGACAAGGGTCCCCTCCTTTTTAGCATCAAAGCTATCAAGGAACTCGATTTTCGAGCGCTCCGACATACTCCTTTTTTGACAGGTAACGTTGATTTTCGGATACTTTTTCTCAAAAATTTCCTTTACCTCTTCAAGATAAGCATATGATGGAAAATACACAATATAGTTACCAGCCTTGCCCTCGACCGAGGCGCGGATTACGTTTGCCACGGCTGTTGCGCTCTTTTTTCTGTCCTCGTAGCGAGTGGACACGGTTTTAACGCCAACCAAGCACAATTTTTTCTTATCAAAAGGCGATTTTAGAGACAGGGTCGGGGATTTTGCACATCCAAGCACGTCCGCAAAGTATTCAAGCGGAGTTAAGGTTGCCGAAAAAAGAATGCTTGATACGCCTTTTTTCATTTTCTCGTCAAGCTGATATGATGGGTCAAGGCACATTAAGCGCAGCTTTACGTCATCACCTATGGCTTCAATATACATAGTAAAGCGCTTATCGAAAATTTCGGAAACTGCGATTAGCTTTTTGATGTCGATATAGATGGAATATAATTCGTCATCGTCCGTTTCTCTGTTAAAATGCTTTTTTATGCCAGCTATCAGGTTTTCAAAGGGCACGGTTAAGTCCTCGTCAATTTGCGAATTTATGTAAAATCCGCACACCTCCCCCTCTATTTCCTGTTTTTCCGCCATTGCAAGCTCGTAGTATAAATCGAAGCGGTTGAGAACCGCACCGAGTGGCTCGCCAAGGAATTTATCGCCCGAGTACCGCTCGCTAAGTGCGACAAACTGTGAACGGGAAAGGGTGACGGAGTACATTTCTCTTGCTCTGTCGGGCAGGTTGTGCGCCTCGTCAATTAAAAATATATTCTTTGCGCCGTCGGGAAATTCAAAGTAGCGGCGAAGATATGCGTTTAGGTCAAAGAGGTAGTTATAATCGCAAACGACAAGCTCGCACCATTCGGAAAGCTCCAAGGAAAGCTCGTATGCACAAAGTGCATATTTTTCGCTTACTTTATCTATAATTTCCTTGGTGTACGTTCTGTAATTTTGAAGAAGCTCCAAAAGAGCGTCGTTTATTCTATCGTAATAGCCGCGCGTTACCTGACAATGCTTCGGGTCGCACTTTCGGCGCTCAGCCGGGCGGAAGCTAACGCAGCATTTGTCCTTTGAGGAGATATGAATTGCGCGCATTGAGGGGATTTGGTCACGCATAATATCAATTGCGCCAAGTGCTGAAAGCGCCGTTGTGGTTTTGCCCGTGAAATAAAATATCTTATCCCCGTAGCCTTGACCGAGTGATTTTAAGGCGGGGTATAAGGTTGCCATCGTTTTGCCTGTGCCTGTGGGTGCTTCGGCAACTAATCTTTTGTGCGCGTGGATTGACTTAAACGCTTCAACTATAAGCTCGCGCTGACCGTCACGCGCGCCGCCCTTAAATGGGAAGGAAAGCGCTTCAAGCTCGTGACGGAGCTTCGTCTTTTTTTCCTTAATTATTTTAGCAAACGGTGAAAAGAGCTTTATTGCTCTTTCAAATTCAAGGGTTAATTCCTCTCTTGTGACTACCTTTGAAAATTCCCTTACCTCGTCTGTGCCGTCACGGAAAAAGCTAACGTTTATTTTAACGCTTGTCTGCTTTGATTTTTCGCACATTATATAGGCGGACAAAAGTGCGGATTTTATCGCAATTTCAAGCTCTCCGTTTTCTATATCGTCAAGACGGTAAGGCACGGAGTGAACGGAGTCAATTCTATAACCGAGCGCATCCTCTCTTACACTTTCAGAGAAGGTATAAAGCGTAATTTTCGTGCCACTGTCAAGCGTTGTGAAGGTGTAGGCATCGACAATGTTCGGAATTTTTTCGTGAATACGGTGGCTGACTATTGCGCCGCCGTTTTTGTTGCCCGCAAGCATACGTGTGCTTATATCTCCGCCGCGGTAGATATAAGCGGCAAGGTCGTTTACGTTAACGTACACGCCATCCGTTTCTATATCGTAAACACACTTCATTTTCCTTCTCCTTTCTTTTTATCGACGTCAACGGTATTGACATTTATATATATTTATTGTATAATTTTCTTAATTTAATGCTTTTAATTTGAGTAGGTGTTATTATGATTATTGACCAAAAGAAAACAACTCTTGCATATAGATGCCCGCACTGTGGCTCTGTGCCGACGTCAATGGTTGGTGCGTTTTCTCTAAGCGGAAATCTTTTCAAGCTAAAATGCTCCTGTGGGGAAAGCGTTTTAACGGTTGAGAAAATTGAGGGCGACAAGCTCCGCTTGACTGTGCCCTGCGTGGTTTGTCCTAAGCCACACTCGTATATAATTTCAAATAACGTATTTTTTGGAAGCGATATTTTTGTAATCCCATGCTCCCTTTCGGGCATTGACATTTGCTTTATCGGTGGGGAGCGCGCCGTTGCCGATGCGGTGCTTCGCTCAAACGAGGAGATTATGAAATCTCTTGGCGAGGCAGGCATTGACGAATTTCAAAGTGAAGCAAAAAACGACTACGACCCTGCACTTTTTGATATGGTCAGCTACGTTATAAGCGACCTTTGCGAGGAGGGCAAAATTTTCTGCCTTTGCAAAGAGGGCGAGGGTGAATTTCTTGCCACGGTTGACAATGGCTGTGTGCGCGTGGAATGTAAAAAATGCGGTGCAAGCACGAAAATCGAGCTTCGCGATAGCGAGGCGGCTCACGAATTTTTGGGCAAGACTGAATTGCATCTTAAATAATATAACCGCAAAACGGGACGCCGAGGGCGCCGTTTTCTACAACGTTTCTGTTATGTTTTGATAAATTGTCAAGCTAAGTGCAACTAGAATTAACAAAAAAATTCAAATAAATCAATAGGTTTTAAGAAAGCATCTTTTTTGATGCTTTCTTTTGTTTTTCGGTAACATCCTTCGTTTTTCGACATAGTATATAGCAGAGGGGCGAAAGCCACTCAAATCTAAACAAAGGAAGACTTCATATGGAGTGCCGTAATACTATGAACAACTGTCTTTGCAATCTTTTCGAGAACGAAACTCTTTGGATTATCGTCCTTGCAGTTATCGTGCTTTGTTGCTGCTGCCACTAATATAAGCTCGGTAGCTTAGGCATTTTTGCAAGAGAACCCCAAACCTCATTCTTCGGTTTGAGGACCCCTTGACGAGAACCCCAAACCTCATTCTTCGGTTTGAGGACCCCTTGATAAAAAACCCACAAGCTTTAACGTTTGTGGGTTTTTTCTTTAATTATAATAATTATTCAGCTGTTTCCTCGGTAGCTTCCTCAGCTGCTGCTTCTTCAACTGCTTCCTCAGCTGCTTCTTCAACTGCTTCCTCAGCATCCTCTTCTGTTTCGAGAAGTGCGCGTGATGAGAGTGAAACCTTGTGGTTTTCTTCATCGATGCCAACAATCTTTGCCTCTAAAACGTCGCCAACCTTGAGTACGTTTGCAACGGAGTCAATCTTCTTGTCTGCGATTTGGCTGATGTGGATAAGTCCGTCAACGCCCGGAACAACCTGTGCAAATGCGCCGAATGTTGTAATGCCAACAACCTTAACCTCAGCAACGTCACCCTCAGCGTATTGTGACTTGAAGATGTTCCAAGGATTTTGGTCGTCTGTCTTGTGACCGAGTGAGATTTTGCCGTTTTCCTTATCAACTGATTTTACGAATACTGTAAGCTTGTCGCCAACGCTAACAACCTCGCTTGGGTGCTTAAGACGCTTCCATGAAAGCTCTGTGATATGTACAAGACCGTCAACAACGCCAAGGTCAACGAAAGCACCGTAGCTTGCAAGGGACTTAACAGTACCCTCGAATACCATACCCTCTTTAACGCTTGCCCAGAATGCTTCCTTCTCAGCCTTTCTCTTTTCGCGCAAGATTGCCTTTATTGAAGCGATAGCCTTCTTCTTATCGTCCTTAATTTCAACAACCTTAACCTCTTGAGTTGTGCCAACCAAAGCGTTCATATCGCCGTCCTTGGCAATACCTGTCATTGAAGCAGGGATAAATACTCTAACGCCGTCGATAACTGCAACAACGCCACCCTTGGTTGCTTCTGTAATCTTTGCTGAAACTGTTTCGTTGCTTGCTTGATATGCAACGATCTTTTCCCAGTTCTTAACACCGTCAATCTTCTTCTTTGAAAGAATTGCGATGCCGTCTCTGTCGCTAACACTAACAACAGATGCGTCTACTGCGTCGCCGATTTTGAAAAGGTCAGACAGCTTTTCGTCGTTTGAGTCGGTAATTTGGTCACGTGTGATAACACCTGTAACCTTGGTGCCGAGGTCAAGACGGATTTCGTTTTCGGAAATCGACATAACTGTACCGGTAACTGTTGCTCCTGTGTATATTTTAACCTTTGCTCCGTTCTCGCATTCCTTAGCGAAAAGCTCTGCAAAGTTTTCTTCCATCATAATTTCGCTCATTGTTTCTTTTACCTCCATGATTAAACTATCGGGGGTGGAAGCCCCGGCAGTTATACTAATATTTTTTGCGCCACCGATTTTATCAAGCTCAATGTCGTCCTTTGTTTGAATCCAAAACGTCCTTTCGCATAAGGATGCACAAACCTGTGCAAGCTTTGAGGTGTTTGAGCTGTCCTTGCCACCTATAACGAAAACGACGTCGGAGTCCCTTGCTAAGGAAGCGGCTTCAACCTGTCTATTTTCAGTAACACTACATATTGTATCAAAAATTTTTGCATTTGTACAGTAGTTTTTGAGAATTTTTTGACATTTTTCCCACATTGTTAGCTTTTGAGTGGTTTGAGCAGCCATATTTATACCGTTTTGAGCGATATTTGCGTCCTTCAAAAACTCCTCAAGCTCCGTTTCGTTCGGAAAAACCTCACATCTGTGCTTTGCGTAGCTGACAATTGACTCAACCTCAGGATGCTCCCTTTGCCCGATAACCACGAAAATTTCGTTTTCAGATGAATTTTCCTCGGCGATTTTGTGGATTTTTTTGACGTACGGACAGGTTGAATCAACCACGAAAAAGCTCGGTGAATTTTTTGCGCATAAATTGAGCTTGTCCTGAAGCGACCTCACCACTCCGTGCGTTCTTATAACAACGGTAACGCGCTTGCCCGAAAGTGAGGTCCTATAAAGCTCGTCGATTTGGTCGCCGCTTATTTCCAAAACGCCGTTTTTTCTTAAATACTCGCTATACTGCTCGTTGTGAATAAGCTTGCCAAGAGTGCAAATAATATCGTTTTCCGTTTTATTTGCTATAAGCCCCTCAAGCGTGTCGGTTGCGCGGCGCACACCGAAGCAGAAACCTGCATTCTTTGCTACTCTAATCATTTTGTTTTATGCATCTTTCGGTTAATTTCGTCAAGGATTTTCTCGGTTTTCTCGGGTGGCAGCGGCTTTCTTTCAATCTCGTTGTTCATTTTACAAATCTGACTGAACGCAAGATTTGTTATAGCCTTATGCTTTTCCATACCGCTAAGCTCGGGAAATTCAAGCTCCTTTGGCGGTATATAGTCGCCTATTACAATCTCGGTTTTTCTGAAAACGCCCATTTTATTGCGCTTCGTTCTTACACAAACGGGCAAAATGCCAACGCCTGCGCGTGAAGCGATAACGCCGATGCCCTCCTTTGGCTCAGTAAGAGACGGGTCAATATACGAGCATCTTGTGCCCTGCGGGAAAATGCCGACGCATTCGCCGCTTTTTAGTATTTCAATAGTTTTTTTGATAGCACTAATATCGCTGCCTCCGCGGTTGACGGGATATGCGCCCATAATTTTAGCAACACCGCGAAGAAACGGTGTTTTGAATACCTCTTTTTTTGCCATAAAGTGAATTTGCGGCTTCAAGGCAAGTCCTATCGGAACAACGTCAAAGAAATGCGCGTGATTTGAGCATACGATATACGGTGTGCCCATAGGCGGCTGCTTTTCGCGGTTAACGTATTTTATACGGAATATTATTCTGAAAAGCCATCCGAGAATTGCCTTTATAAAGTTGTATCTTTTCATAGCTGCACCTTCGATTTAATAATTTCTATAACGGCATCAACCGTTGCGTCTATATCGAGATGGGAATTATCGAGAAGAACCGCATCGCTTGCCGGGATAGCGGGCGCGGCTTCTCTTGTTGAATCATTATGGTCGCGAAGCTTTATATCGCTAAGCACGCTTTCATACGTGCAATTTTCGCCCTTGGCTATAAGCTCCTTGTATCGTCTTTCGGCTCTTGACTCGGGAGAGGCGAACATAAAAATTTTAACCTCGGCATCGGGCAAAATAACCGTGCCGATATCGCGTCCGTCCATAACCACGCTGTTTTCGCGTGCTATCTTTCTTTGAGTTTCGAGAAGGAATGCGCGCACCTCGGGAATTGCTGACACGCTTGATGCGTACATTGCAATCTCACCCGTTCTTATCGTATCTCCGACGTTAACGCCGTTTAAGGTAACTATTTGCTCGCCGTTTATAAATTCCATACTAAGATTGATTTCGGGAAGGAGCTTAATTATATTCGGCGTATCCTGCTTGCTAACCCCTCTTTGCTTAGTGTAAAGACCTATCGTTCGATAAAGTGCGCCCGTGTCAACGTAAATAATACCAAGCTTTTTTGCAAGTGCCTTTGCAACCGTGCTTTTGCCCGAGCCGCTTGGTCCGTCAAGTGCGATTTTCATATTTCTCCTCCAAAATGAATATTTTTTGAAAAGTTCGTAGGGAAAGCCCCTATCATTCTGCCTCGGCGGCACTTTTTCCCGCAAGTGCGCCTGTTGAAAATGCTATTTGCAAATTGTAGCCGCCTGTGTAGGCATCTACGTCAATGACCTCGCCTGCAAAATAAAGTCCTTTAACCAAGCGAGATTCCATAGTCGAGGGGTTAATTTCGCTTGTTTTTACTCCGCCCTGTGTGACAATTGCCTCGTTTAAGGGGCGGAAGCCCTTTATATCAAACGAAAGTGATTTTAAGGTATCAACCAAGCGCGTGCGCTCTTCCTTGGTAATGCAATTTACCTTTGTTTCGGGCGCAATCTCGGTTCGCTTTATGATATACGGAATTATCTTAGCAGGGAGCAAGCCGCCAAGAGAGTTTGAAAAATCGCGGTTGAGCTGCTTATTAAAATCGCTCAAAACGCGACTGTCAAGCGTTTGACGGTCAAGCGCAGGCTTAAAATCGATAAGCGCGGTGTACCTTGCGCGCATCATATTTTTCATATGGCAGGATGCTGAAAGCACCAATGGACCGCTTAGTCCAAAATGCGTAAATAGCATCTCACCAAGCTCCTCGAAAACAATTTTGCCGTTTTCGTTGTTTCTGATTTTTAAGGTGACGTTTTTAAGGGAAAGACCCATAATTTCGGACACGTCCTCGACCGTTTCTATGGGAACGAGCGACGGAACGAGTGGAACAATTAGATGCCCGAGCGCTTTTGCAAAGCGGTAGCCGTCGCCGTCTGAGCCTGTGCCTGTGTAGGACGCGCCACCCGTTGCTACAATCACCGCATCGAAGGAATATTCACCGCGTGAGGTTTTAAGCCCTGTGACTGCGCCGTCACTTGTGAAAATTTCAAGAACCTTTTCGTTTTTTACGGTAACACCGTACTCGTAAAGTGTTTTTTTGAGTGCGCTTACAATATCGTGTGCGCTGTCTGACACGGGGAAAACGCGCCTGCCCCTCTCTGTTTTTAGGGGTACGCCTGCGTTTTCAAAGAACGCCTTCGTGTCCTCGGTATTGAAATTTCCCATCGAGGCGTAGAGGAATTTTGGGTTTGATATAACGTTTTTAAGAAACTCCTGCGTGTCGCAATCGTTTGTCACGTTACATCTGCCCTTGCCCGTTATTGAAATTTTTTTACCAAGGCGGTCGTTTTTCTCGAAAAGAGTAACCGATGCGCCGCCAAGTATACCGTATATTGATGCCATCATGCCTGCTGCACCGCCGCCTATTACGGCAATATTTTTTTGCTCGTACATTGTTCTCTCCCTTCGATTTTATAACGCTAATCTAAAATCAAACTAAATTTTTTGATTTTTTGTATTCAATATATTTCTCGTAAGTGCCGCTGTAATCGTAAATGATGTCTTCCTTGATTTCAATTATACGGTTGGCAACGGTATTTATCGTTTCGTAGTCGTGCGAATAGAAAAGAATATTTCCCTTGAAGTCGGCAAGTCCGTTATTTACTGCGGTTATGGATTCAAGGTCTAAGTGGTTTGTCGGTTGGTCAAGGAGCAAGAAGTTTGAGCCGAAAAGCATCATGCGTGAAAACATACATCTCGCCTTTTCTCCGCCCGAAAGCACGTTTACAGGCTTAAAAATCGAGTCGCCCGAGAAAAGCATTCTGCCAAGGAAGCCGCGAAGGTAGGTTTCGGTTTGGTCCTTTGAATATCTTCTCATCCAATCAAGGATTGAGTCCTTGCAGCCGTCAAAATAGTCAATATTGTCCTTCGGGAAGTATGATTTTGAAATGCTAATACCCCACTTAAAGGAGCCTGCGTCAGCCGTTTCCTCCTCCATTAAAACCTTGAAGAGTGCGGTAATTGCCATTTCGTTTCCAAGGAGTGCGATTTTTTCACCCTTGGCTGCTGTGAAGCTAACGTTTTTGAAAAGTGAAACGCCGTTTTCGCTCTTAGATAGGTCGGTAACGGTTAAAATGTCCTTGCCTGCCTCTCTGTCCATATCGAAGCCGATAAACGGATAGCGGCGGCTTGATGCGGGAAGCTCCTCAACGGTCAATTTATCAAGCAATTTTCTTCTTGACGTTGCCTGTCTTGATTTGGATTTATTTGCAGAGAAGCGCGAAATAAAGCTTTGAAGCTCCTTGATTTTCTCCTCGTTTCTCTTGTTTTGCTGCTTAATCATACGTTGAATTAACTGGCTTGACTCGTACCAAAACTCGTAGTTACCAACGTACATTTTAATGCCTGTAAAGTCGATATCGACGATATTTGTGCAAACGTCGTTTAAGAAGTGACGGTCGTGAGATACGACAAGGACTGTACCGAAATAGTCGGACAAGAAGTCCTCAAGCCAAGTAATGGCGTCGATGTCAAGACCGTTTGTAGGCTCGTCCAAAAGAATGATGTCGGGATTGCCAAAAAGCGCCTGTGCAAGAAGCACCTTAACCTTTTCGCTCTCCTTCAAATTCACCATTTGCTCGTAAAGAAGTCCCTCGTCAAGACCAAGACCCTGAATAAGCTTTGAGGCATCGCTCTCCGCCTCCCAGCCGTTAAGCTCGGCAAACTCGCCCTCAAGCTCGGAAGCACGTATGCCGTCCTCCTCGGAGAAATCCTCCTTCATATAAAGGGCATCCTTCTCCTTCATAATCTTATAAAGGCGCTCGTTGCCCATAATTACCGTGTCTAAAACGGTGTAGTCATCAAACTCAAAGTGGTTCTGCTTTAATACGCTCATTCTAACCGTGTCAGGGATTGAAACCTCACCCTTGGTCGGCTCAAGCTCACGGCATAGGATGCGTAAAAACGTACTTTTTCCCGCACCGTTTGCACCGATAACACCGTAGCAGTTGCCCGGTGTGAATTTCAAATTTACGTCCTTAAAAAGAAGCTGTCCTCCAAAGTTGAAGGATAAATTGTTAACTGTAATCATTTTCTACCTCGTGTGATTTCATTGTCGTTTGGGGTGCTGTTTGTGCACATCTTTTTAATTATAACATATAATATTATATTTTTCAAGTATAGCAGGACAAAAAGAGGAGCGAAAGATAACTTCCTTCGCCCCTTCGGTTATTATAGCTTGTTTTTCAGTCGTGCCCTGATTTTTGAGTTTTTCTTAAAGAAAACGAGTGAGAGCTTATAGAGCGTGGGGTTGAAGCGAAGCCTGTTTTTTAGCGACGCCTTGCGCCTCGGCACGCGTGCGTTTGTCCTTGATTTTTCGTTTACGGTGATTTTTCCGTTTTCCAAAAGGTATTCAAGGGACGATGATAAGTTTTTATCGCGCTTTTTCCTTCTAATATTTTTCGTTCCGTTTTGCCAAAATGAAAGGAGCGCGGTATCTATTTCGTCAAAATTATCTCCGAGATATGATTTAACGAAGTACGAGCTTGAGTCCTCTTTTCTTGCAGGCTCTAAATTTTCTTGCTTGTATTTTTCTGAAATATAGCTATAAAGCACGGTGTAGCCGTTTTCACTTGCAGCAGTGTAATGGTATCGCGCGCTTAAATCGCGCCACGCGTTCAAATGCGCCAAAAGCTTCTCATTTTTCGAATGATTTTGAAGCTCTGCTTCCATAAAATCGAGCACCCAAGCCATATTTTTAATTTGGTTTTTCAGCTTGTCAACGCTTCCGAAATTTACCGCCTGTCCTGTGTGAATTCTATAAAAATAGTAGCCCCTGTGTATGTTTTTGACGTTTTTTGCCTTTCGCCAAGCAAGGAAATTTATGAGTGCGTCCTCACCGTAGGAGTTTTTCTCGCACTCTGTTTTTTCAAGCTCTGCCTTTGCGTTTTTAAGGAGGCTCGCGCGGTAAATTTTGTTCCACAAAACGAAAAGCGAATGATGCCTGCCCTCTCCCGAAAAGAAGAATTCAAGCACGTCCTCAACCGAAAAATCAAAATCTTGCCTTATCGTAATATCGTTTTTGCAGTAGTATTTTTTGTCCCCTGCGTAGTACGCCCAATCGTTTATTACAATATCAGCGCCGCTTTCGCTTGCATCATCGAGCATTGATGAATAGTAAAGTGAGGAAACGGTATCGTCGGCATCGCAAAACGCAATATATTCACCCCCAGCCATTTCAATTCCCAAAAGGCGCGCCTTCAAAATCCCGCGGTTTTCGGTTTTTTGGTAGCGCGCACCGAATTCCTCCACCAAATCGTCGTAGCTTATGCTTGAACCGTCGTCAACCAAGCAAATTTCATATTCACCCTTATATTTTTCAAGAGAGGAATTCACAATGCTTTCAAGCGAGGCACGCAAATATTCCCTTGGGGTGTTGTATATACAAATTATGATAGACAGCTTCATTTGCACGCCTCCTTTAAGTATTTTTTATATTGTACCATAATATTGCTTTCTTGTCAAATATACTTTCTTGACAAAATAACGCGCGTGTGTTATTATAAAAATGTATCGATTTATGACAGCAAACGACAAGGAGGAAAAAAGAATGTACAAAGCAACCGTGCCGATTTTTTTAGCACCTAACAATGCTTACGCACCGCACGCAGGAATTACCATAACCTCGCTGCTTAAAAATTCCAGCCGTGATTATTTTTATGAAATTTACGTTTTGCACACGGATTTGAGCCTTGAAAATATTCAGATTTTCGAGTCGATAAAATGTGAAAACGCGCGCGTAAAATGCTTTTCCATTTCTCGCTTTATCGAAAAAGAATTAAAGCTGATGTACACAAATTTCCACTTTTCAAAGGAAATGTTTTACAGAATTTTAATTCCGGAAATCTTTACGCAGTTTGACAAGGCTATCTATCTTGACTCGGATATTTGCGTCCTTGGAGATATTTCCGCTCTTTACGAAAAGGAGCTTGGGGATTATATCCTTGGCGGTGTTAACGATATTATGCACCAAAAATCAAGATCATACGTCACGGGTGAGCTTAGCCTTAACGCTAACGAATATATAAATTCGGGCGTTTTGCTCATAAACTCGAAGCTGTTTAGAGAGGAAAAAATCAAAGAAAAGCTTTTTGACGAATTAATGGTGCGCCAAAATCTCAGATACCCCGACCAGGACCTTATCAATATTGTTTGCCAAGGCAGAATCATGCTGCTTGAGCGCAAGTGGAACTTCATTTGGCACTATTTGCTTATAAAGCGTGACCAGTCACTCAATCTTTTGCCAAACGAGCAAAAAGAATACGAGGAAGCGTCAAGGGATATTTCCATTCTCCACTTTACAAGCTCGGTTAAGCCGTGGAGCAACCGTATAATTCCGCTTGCAGAAAAATATTGGGATTACGTTGATGAATGTGCCTTTAAGGACAAGATAGTTACCGCTTGGAATAAGCTGCCAAGAAAAAATTACGTAACGCTTCACTTTGCGGATTTTTATAAGGAATATCTTGAAATCACCGCTTCTCTTTGCACCTCCGAGAATCAAACGCACGAAAGCGTGGCAATTTTGGCAGGCGGCGAGGAGCGCGAGCTTGATTTTATCACCTCACATAACGTTGATATCGGCGGACGGTACTACTTCCGCTCCGTTTTCAAGTTCAAAATTCCGCTTTGCGAGATTGAAAACGATACTACTCTTAATTTCTATAATACAGACACAGGTCTTAAATATTTAGTCGTTACCTCACCTGCCTTTGACGTTGACATTAACGCGCAAACGTACAGAAAAAGAGGAAATTATATTATTCACGCCAATAATGAGGCAGTATTTTTCTCCCCTTATTCTAAGGAAAAGATGGACGAGTGTAAGGGAATATTTAAGAAAAGAGTGCGCTTTTTATGCTACGAAAAAAAGGACGCGTATGCAAGGAAGGCAAACCTTATTCGCTTTGTGCATAAGCTTGTAAAGCCATTTTTCAGAAAGGAAATTTGGCTTATTTCGGACAGATGCGACTCCGCGGGCGACAACGGCGAGGTGTTATTCAAGTACCTTAAGAAAAATAAGGTCAAGGGAGTTAAGCCCTGCTTTGTTATAAGTAAGGACAGCGCGGACTACAAAAGGCTCAAAAGGGTTGGCAAGGTCTTAAATCCAAAGACGGTAAAATACAAGCTTTACTACACCTTTGCAACCAAAAATATTTCATCTCAGCTTGAGTTTGATATTATGAACCCGCTTTTCTGCCGTCCGTATCTTAAGGACATCATTGACGTTAAAAACGTGTTTTTACAGCACGGCATAATAAAGGACGATCTTTCAATGTGCTACAACCGCTTAGCGGACGATATGCATATTTTCGTTACCTCGGCTTACGGTGAATATAATTCAATAGCTTATAACGACGAATATCTTTGCGGCGAAAGAATTACGGCACTGACAGGACTTCCGCGCTTTGACAATCTTGTAAACGAAGCGGAAAAATTAATTTTCTTCCTGCCCACTTGGCGTAAAAGTGCGCTTTCGAATATGCACTCGGGCGAGCTTGCAGGCGGTTTTTTGGAAAGCTCCTACTTCAAGTTTTACAACGCACTTCTAAAAAGCGAACGCTTAATTGAGGCGGCAAAGAAAAACGGATACAGGCTTTGCTACTATCCGCACCATTTGATGAAGGGTGCAAGCGAGTATTTCGGCGAGCTTGACGAGGTTTTCGTTTCGAGTAAGGGCTACACCTACAACGACGTATTTAAGAAGGGTGCGCTACTTTTCACGGACTATTCCTCGACGCAGTTTGACTTTGCTTATCTTAAAAAGCCCGTTGTTTATTGCCATTTTGACAAGGACGAGTTCTTCTCCTCACACTCATATAAGGCAGGCTACTTCGAGTACGAGCGCGACGGCTTCGGCGAGGTGACATACGACCTTGATGGGGCGGTTGACACGCTCATTTCATATATGGAAAACGGCTGTCAAATGAAGGATGAATATAAAGCACGCCACGCAAGCTTCTTTGCATTTAGCGACAGAGGCAACTGTAAAAGAGTGCTTGATAAAATCCTTTCGCTCGACGAATAAAACAAATTAGCCAAGGGACACTCTGACCTCGCCGTCAGAGTGTCTTTTTTGCGCTTTGGTTTCCTTTTTTTGTAAAAAATATTGACAAGCGCGCATAATTTATGATAAAATATATTTACCGAAATAGCTCGGTGAAAAAATAAATATTTTATCGAGTTGTTTTGCGTCAATAATTGCCAAATAGGCATATTATTGCGCTTTTTTTATCAAATAATATATATGCCTTTGGCAAAATGCCGTGGCGCGAAAAGGAGGACTTTTATGAGCAAAATTATTACTATCAGCCGTGAATTCGGAAGCGGAGGAAAATACATCGGAATTTTAACCGCGAAAAAGCTTGGAATTCCGTGCTACGACAGAGATATTATTGAAAAAATTGCCGAGGAGTCCGGCTTCGTTGACGATTTTATCAAGCGTGTTACGGAGTATGCGCCGTCAAAGAGCATTTTTGCTTATTCATTCGTTGGCAGGGGCGCATCGGGTGAGTCAATTGAGGACAAAATCTTTGCAATTCAGGAAAAGGTTATAAAAGAGCTTGCAGATAAGGGTCCTTGCGTTATAGTCGGACGAAGCGCGGACTACATTCTTCGTAATTACGACACGCTTGACGTGTTTATTTACGCGCCAACCGCTGACAAGGTGAAAAGAACGATGAACTTTAAGGGCGTGAGCGAGCGCGAAGCGAAGAAGCTTATCAAGGAAACGGACAAAAAGCGTAGCATCAACTACAAATATTACACGGGCAAGACCTGGGGCGAGCGCGAAAACTATACCGTTATGCTTAACTCCACCGACCTCGGCATTGAAAAGACCGCTGAGTTTATCGCAGAGATATACAGAAAAGAAACAGAAAAATAATTTTGTTGGCTGACACATTAAGGCACATAAATGGGCTATCGCTAAAAAGCGGTAGCCCATTATTTTATGCAACGGTTGCAAATTTCACGAAAATATGATAAAATATATATGGAAGGAATTTCATTTTAAGGTGGTGAATTTATGCGTATTACAAACAAAGCAAGGAAGCGGGCACAGGGTGCTATTATACGCTATCTTTCTATAAATCAAAGCGCGACACGCACGGAGCTTATTGAGGGTGCGCTTCTTTTCTACGGGCTTTCAAGGGACGAGCTTGAAAATTTCTCACCAAAGAGCAAGGGCAGCTTGATAAGAAGCTATCTTTCAACCGCGCTTGGTGACCTGATAACAAAAGCGTACGTAAAGCGCGAGGGCGAGCGCTACGCGCTTGCAAAGGACGAGGTCGTTATTGTCAAGGAGGACGAGTGTGAAGCGAAAATTTTGAAAATGCTTGAATGTCACGCTTACACCAAGGATGATATTTTTCAAGAGCTTGAGACGCATTTCGGCACGGACAAAACACTCTCCTTAAAGGACGACTATTCCTTGCGTACAATTGCGGGCGGTGTGCTTGCAGCCTTGGTTAACGACGGCACGCTTGAAATTGTAGGCTCAAAATACACAAAATCGGGATCAAATTGTGTAATTTCAGACACTCCCCTGCCCGAAAATGAATTTAAGCCTATTTTCTTCAAGCAGCTTTTTAGTCTTGGCGGCAGGTTTTTTGAGAGCTTTGTTGGAAATCTTTTGGAAAAATATTATACACTTTCAAACAAAATGGTCGTTTATTGCGACGTAACGGGAGGAGCAAACGACGGCGGTATTGATATCGTGCTTGAAACGGTTGACTACCTCGGCTTTGGCGAAAAGATTGTGGCACAAACGAAATGCCGCGACCGCGCACACGTGACCGAAAAAGAGGTGCGCGAGTTTTACGGCGCGATGAATGCAATTGGCGCAACGAGAGGAATTTACGTAACTACAACGTATTTCCACGATGGCGCACAGTATTTTCTCGACTCGGTTTCTGACCTTGTCGGAATTGACGGGCATAAGCTTTTTGAGCTTGTTAAAAGAACGGGCTACGGAATAAAGACGCATCAAGGTGGCTACACTTTTGATACTACTATTTTTGATAGGTGAATTATGATATTTAATAAGGTTGAAGCGATATTCAATAAGATGGTTTACTCTCGCGCAGAGCGTATGCCGTACGTATTTCTGTTTTCGCATACCGACTTTGAGGGACTTAACGCGAAAAAATTTACAATTGAATCAAGGCGAGGACACACGCTTGTCGGTAGCTTTTATTATTATGATGAGCCAAAAAAGAACCGCCTTATCGTTTTTGAGCACGGTATGTTCGGCGGTCACTTAAACTATATGCGTGAAATTGAAATGCTCGCGCGCGGTGGGTATCTCGTTTTTGCATACGACCATACGGGCTGTATGGAGTCGGGCGGGGGCGACACGGGCGGCTTTTCAGGCTCGCTTTACGACCTTGACGAGGTTATCTCCGCACTAAAAGAGGTTGACGCGCTAAAGGGATACGAAATTTCGGTTGTCGGACATAGCTGGGGCGGCTTTTCAACGCTTTGTATTGCAAAATATCACCCCGATATAAAGAAAATCGTACCTATTTCGGGTTTTGTTTCTCCAAAGGATATTATTTATCAGCATATGTCGGGAATTGCTTCTATATTCAGGAAGCGAATTTACGAAAGCGAGCTAAAAAAATGCCCCGAATATATGGAAGCAAACGCAATTGAAATTCTTGCAAAATGCGATACTTCCGCCTTGATTATTCATTCGCCTAACGACCATATGGTAAGCTATAAAAAGCATTTTCTTAAAATGAAGGACGCGCTTTCGGGTAACGAGAGAATTTCGTTTTTGACCGTGGACGGCGTATATCACAATCCAACGTACACGAAAGCGGCGGTTGAATTGAAGCGCGATTTTCAAAAAAGGCTAAAACGCGCGCAAAGGAAAAATAAGCTGTCAACCACAAAGGAATGCCAGGATTTTGTAAATAGCTTTGACTGGTACAAAATCACCGAACAAAACGAGGCGGTTTGGCGTGAAATTTACGAATTTTTAGAAAAATAACCGACGGAAGGTGTCAATTTTATTAAAAAATAATTGACACAGGGGGCGCCTTTTCAAGAACAATTGGCGCACAAGGTGTGAAAGAAACCGGCTTAAAACTCAAAAATAATTGACACAGGGTCTGATATACAGTAAAAAATGCGAGAAGACGATTTCTTCTCGCATTTTATTTTTCTTATTTGAGGATTTCTTTTATTGCCTTGTCGACCGAGCGCGCCGTGTCGCCTGCGAGCATTGAGGTGGGCGTATGCTCCCCCTCAGCTATTTGACCTGCCAAGCCGTTTATATATGCGCCAAGGCAGGTTGCATCAAATGGAGACAAATGACTTTGAGCAAGAGCGGCGGTTATAATACCCGAAAGGACGTCTCCCGAGCCTGCGGTTGCCATTCCTGCACACCCTGTGTCGATAATTACGGCTTTTGTGCCATTGGTAACGACGGTTGACGTGCCCTTTAATAGCACAATTGCACCTGTTTTTTTGGCGTATTCCATTGATACTTCGATAGGGTTGTTTTGAATTTCGATAACCGTTTTTCCGCTTAATCGTTCAAGCTCCTTTGGGTGCGGAGTTAAGATAAGGGGGGCTTGAGTTTTGGGGAATTTCTCCATTTTGGCTAATGTGTTTAGGGCGTCCGCGTCCAAAAGAAGCGGCACACGTGTCTTTTTTATAAGATAGCTAATCAGCTTTTCATTTTCCTCGCCTTTGCCAAGCCCCATACCAACGCCTATTGCCTTAACGCCGTCTATCAAGGTGTCAATTTCGATTTCTTCAAGCTTGATGTGTCCGTTTTCCTCGCTTAGTGGAAAGAGCGTGCTTTCAAGCAAATACGGCGATACCGCGTGAGCAATTGATTTTGGACAGGCAAGCTTTACTACACCTGCGCCTGCGCGCATTGACGAGGCGGCAAGATTTGCAAGCTTAATTGCGCCTGAGTATTCAAGCGAGCCGCCGATTAGTGCAATATAGCCGTAAGTTCCCTTGTGAGAAAACTGCTCTCTTTTGGGTAACAGATTTTTGGCATCCTCTTTTTCAAAAAGGTAGAACGGTTGACCCTGTGTCTTAATTCCTATGTCACAGCCTATAAGCTTGCCTATTTTATCCTTTGCCATATTCAAAAAATGTCCGCTTTTATACGAGCCTATCGATACGGTTAAATCACTCCTTACCGAAAATGCTCCCATGCCGCTATCTCCGTTTAAGCCACTGTTTATATCCACGCTGACAACGAAAGCGCCTGATGCGTTGATTTTTTCAATAAGCGCCTTACATTCGCCACTTACCTCGCCCGAAAATCCCGTACCGAGAATACAGTCAACTATAACGTCGACGCTCGGTATTGAATTGCCGTCAAAAAGAGAGTACGCGATATTTTGCTCCGCGCACTTATCAAAATAGTATTTTCCGTCGGGGGAAAATTTATTTTTTAGGTGTAATATAGACACAGGGTAGCCATTTTCTTGCAAAATGAGCGCAAGGGCGTAGCCGTCACCTGCGTTGTTGCCCGTGCCTGTGACAATGAGCGTTTTCTTTGATTTGTCCAAGACATCACTCATCGCCCCAAAAATACCCTGTGCGGCGCGATACATAAGCTCGCGTGATGGCGTGCCGGCTTCTATGGTGCAGGCGTCGCTCTTTTGCATATTTTTTACGCTTAAAACCTCTTTCATAGCTTTTCCTCACTTACCGTTTTTGTAGCAAAGGCAACCGCCAAAGCATCCAAACACCTTATTTTTGTAGCAGCTCTTACACTCATCCTTCGAAGGCTGATGAACCAAGCGAGTATCAAGTGCCATAAAGAAATGATTTTTTAGATCGTTTATATTTTCAAAATCGTCGATTTTCACCTTGTATTCGCACATACCGAAGCAACGAGCCGCGGTTTTATCGGGGTAAATATCGACAATGGGTGCGCAAACCGAGGCTTGACCCATAAAAATTCTCTTTTCGAAATCGTTTTCATACGGCAAGGCTGCAAGAAGCTTCTTTTCCTTATCCGTATAGACACATTCGGGGATTGCGTTGCAATCGTACGACGGGCAAACGCCAAGTGAGCCAAGCGTTTTCACAAGAGAAAGGAGCGTTTTCTTCATTCTTGCAAAATAGTTAAACGCGCCCTCGCTTTTATCCTTTGGAATAACGACACTTACCCTTACGCGCTTAACGCCAAATTCCTTAATTAGCGACACAAGGCCCGAAAAATCTTGGTTTTCCTTATAAATATTTACGCCGAGAGTAACGCGTGGCTTCGGCAGATATTCAAAGAGGCTTGATATGCCGTTTTTCATTTTTTCAAACGCGACCCTTCCGATTTCAAGCGATGAATTTACGTTTACTAAAACGCTTGTCTTTTGGCAAAGGAGGCGCATATCGAGCTTATCAAGGAAAATACCGTTTGTGAAAAGAAGCACGCGGCGTACGTCGTATCTTGCGTTCAAGACCGATATAAAATCGTTAATTTGCTTATGCAAAAGCGGCTCTCCGCCAATTAAACCTATTTCACCGTCCGAGCCTGCAAAATCAACGATATCTAAAAAGTCCTTCATTTTAATATCGCCTGCGTCACTCTCGGTTAATTCGTGCGCGAAGCAATATTCACAGCCTAAATTACATCTTGATGTAAGAATAATATTTGCCATTTATTTCTCCTTAACTAAAAAGCGCTTTTAAGTAATTTTACCACACCGCCCCTCTTTTTTCAAGGCGTGAGAGGTTGAATTTTACCAATAATTATGATATAATAATTACATAAAACTCAAAAAGGAGTGATTTTTATGATTTACACTATCAAAAACGAGCAGTTGACTGTTGAGGTTAGCTCCCTTGGGGCTGAGCTTCAAAGCGTAAAAACTAATGACGGATGCGAATATTTATACCAAGGAAATCCCGAATTTTGGTCGGGCCACGCACCTATTATGTTCCCTATTTGCGGCAGATTTTTCGGTGGAAAATATAACTACCTCGGCAAGGAATACGAAATGGGCTCGCACGGCTTTGCAAGAAACAGTGAGTTTTCCGTTTCAAGCCAATCTGAAAGCGCGGTGACGCTTACACTCTTAGGAAATGAGGAAACAAAAAAATCATATCCCTTCAATTTCAAATTTGACGTTACCTTTTCCCTTAATGGCAAGGAGCTTTTTGTTGACTATAAGGTGACAAACACCGACGAAAAGACGCTTATTTTCGCGCTCGGCGGTCATCCTGCGTTTAACGTTCCGCTTGATACGGGACTTAAATTTGAGGACTACATAGTCGAATTTGACAAGAGCTGTGACGCGGTAAAGGTAGACCTTTCACCCACGTGCTTCTGCACCTACGAGGACCAAATTTATACACAGGGTGGCACAAAAGCGATAAATCTTACCCACGAGCTTTTTGATAACGATGCTATCTTCCTTTATAACGTACCGAAAAAGGTTACGCTCTACTCCCCTCTTGGCGTGCGCGCGGTGACGGTGAAATTTGACAAAATGAAATACGTTGGATTTTGGCACGCAACGAAAAAGCCGGCTCCCTACGTTTGCATTGAGCCTTGGACATCCATCCCTTCAAAGGACGGCGAGGTTGACAACCTGCTTACCAAGCGCGAAATGATACACCTCGAGCCCGGCTACGTACATAAGACAGGTTTTTCGATTGAAATAAGATAATCATAACCACCAGTGCAACTGGTGGTATGCACACCCCTAGAAGGGGTTATTACAGGCTTAACCTCTCAAGAGGCACTGAAGGTTTAGCACCGCATTACAATCACTGGCAACCGCTCACGAGCGGTTGTCTTTTTTATGCCTTACTATTTTTGCTACCTGTGAACGGGTCAATGTATTCTTTTAGCGTTATTTGATCCAACATACAGTCTTCTTCTAATTGATTTTTGATGTATTCTGCAATTACTTTTTTATTGCGTCCTACTGTATCAACATAATAGCCTCTACACCAAAAATGTCTTGATCCATACTTGTATTTCAAGTTCGAATGTCTGTCGAATATCATCAATGTGCTTTTCCCCTTGAGATATCCCATAAATTGTGCTATACTTATGTGGGGTGGGATACTCACCAGCATATGTATGTGGTCTGGACATGCTTCTGCTTCGATTATTTCCACCTCTTTTTGCTCGCACAATTTTCTAAGTATTTCTCCTATATCTTTCTTCAATTGCCCATATATCTCTTTCCTTCGATATTTTGGTGCAAATACTATATGGTACTGACATCTATACTTTGAATGTGCGTTGCTCTTTATTTCATTTCTTTCCATAAAAATTAATCCTCCTGTATTTTGGTAATGCGGTCGCCAAACCACTACTATTATATCAGGAGGCTTAATTTTTGTAAACTTCTTCTGGGCTTGCGTAATGCTCGCCCAAACTCATTGCAGTTCCTCACGTCTTTTTCCCCTAGTAGAACTAGGGGTTTATTTCCACGCCTTGTAAGGCACCAATTAAAAATAGCAAGCCGCGTGGCTTGCTATTTTTATATGCTTTTGTATTTAGCCTTCAACCTGTGCGTGGCGCGCATTCTTTTTAAGCTTATAAAGCTCCTCCGCGGCTAAGCGCACCTTGGTAACGGAAACGTCGCCCTTGGGGAAGCAGAAATACGAAAATTCGTTATCGCCTATTCCTATTACGTCACCTATCTCGTACCAATAATAATCCGAGTAGATTGTGTGTGAAAATAATGCTGACTGACGGTAGTCAAGCTTGCCCTCCCCACCCGTTAGGTGGAAGCCGTTTTCATCGTGGGTTAAGTGACCCATACCTATATTGCAAACGCCCTTTAAGTTGACCTGCACAGCAATTTCAACGTCGGTATCAAGCAGGTAAGTGCCGTTTTCAAGCTCGCGCCTTACCTCATCTCTTTGCCACGAATACCAATCGGGTATGTGTGGGTATTCCGTTTCGCCCTCGTGGGCGTTTAACTGGCCGTACTTATCCATTTCCCACGATTTTTTACATGCGTGACAGGTAAGCTTTGTTCCCTTGCCCTCCATTTGGTTTTCCGCGCCACAGTTAGGACATTTATATAAAATTCTATGTAAGCCGTCTGCACGGAATGGGACGTCAATTTCCACCCTGTTATCTCTTTGCCAAGCAAAGTTATCAAAGGAAAACGCCTCGTCCAAAAGCGCGTCCAGCTCGCCTACGCTCTTTTCCTTTATCTCCTCGCGCGTTGCTAAGCATTTAACGTGCGCGCTAACCTTAACGTCGCGGATTTGGAGCATATTGTAAAGCGGGTCGCGATGAAAAGCACCCTCGGTAATAACCGTTACAACAGGCACGTCAAGCCGCTTCATCAAAATTCCGAGGCCGCGCGGCAGGGTTGTTGTTCTTCCGTCAAAGGAATAGCCCGCCTCGGGGTACATAAGCACGCTCGTTTTGTTTTCCTTTAGCATATATTTTATATCGTGAATAAGAGAAATATCGGAAACGTACTTATGCGTCGGAGTGCAGCCAAGGCAGCGCATAAGCTTACCAAGCACTCCTGTCATCGCGTCAACTGAGGTAACTATTCCCATTCTTCTTGGGTAAAAAATGCCGTATGCAAGCTTCATATCCGTAAAGCTTGAGTGGTTCATTAAAATGAGGCACGGCTCCTTTTTGCCAACAAGCTCCATTCTTTCGCTTGTGTATGAAAACTTTATCTTTTTTAGGGTCGGTGCTGAGCCAATGCGAACAATGGCTGCAAGCAAGCGGCTTGGCTTTTTCGGCTTCTTATGCTTTAAGCGAGGAAGCTTTAATACCTCGTCATAAGATAGCTTACGCATATTTATTTTCATAAAATTTTTCCATTTCTTTTGTTTTATTTGCGTTCTTATAGTAAAGTCAAGCTATTTTGTGATTTAGAACGTAAGCATATGCTGCTTTTTAATTTTTCCTGCATTGAGTGCATTTATCAAGGTTATGAGCATAACTCCGACGTCACCTATTACAGCAAGCGCCATCGGGAATGACGGTAACAAAACGCAAAGAGCGCCTATGGTTAATTTCGCGGCTATTGCAAAAATCACGTTTGCAATAATAGCGCCCTTCGTATTTCTTGCGATTTTAACCGCCTTCGGAATTTTTTCAAGGTCATCGTCTGCAATAATAACGTCACTGTTATCGATTGCGGCATCTGTGCTGACACCGTTTATTGAGAAGCCAACGTCGGCGCGGATAATTGCGGGCAGGTCGTTAATTCCGTCACCGCAGTAGCCGATTTTCGTTCCGCTCGTGCCTTCTATAATATCAACCAAGGCATCGATTTTTTGGTTGGGTAAAAGCTGAGAATATGCGCCGTCCGCATACAGTGAGGACGCAACGATATCAACCTTTTCCTTTTTATCTCCGCTTAGAATATAAATTTTCTTAATTCCGTTTTCACGAAGCTTATCAAAGGTAATTCTTCCGTTTGCCTTGATGTTGTCGCCAACGCCAACGTAGCCTATGCATTCACCGTTTAACGATACGTAAACGGTTGCCTTTGACTGACGTGGCGTGCCCTCAGCGGCGTAGCGATAGCTTCCCGTTTTGATTTTTCCGTGTACTGAGTCGCACTCAATACCGCAGCCTATTTCCTCGCGGTAGCCCTTTCCTGACGGGACGTCTATTTTGAAGCGCTTCGCTTCTCTTAATATAGCGCGTGCGATAGGATGCTTCGATTTTTTCTCCGCTATTGCCGCATACGCGAGCAGATCCATCTTCGTGTATTTTCCGTACGCCTCAAGCTTAGTAACCCGAAGCTCGGTTTGCGTCAGCGTGCCTGTTTTGTCAAACGCCATCGTGTTAAGTGAGGCAAGGGCGTCAATTATACGCGAGCCCTTAATTAAAATTCCCTTTCTTGATGCATATCCTATTGCGGATGCGTATGCAATGGGAATTGAAATTACCATAGCGCACGGACAGGAAACGGCAATAAGAGAAAACGCCTTATAAGCCATATCTGCATAGCTTGCGCCAAGGAGTGACATCACTAAAAACACGAGTAAAACGCCGACAATAACCGATGGGGTGTATATGCGCGAGAATTTTTTAAGGAATGCCTCGCTTTTTGTTTTTCTTGATTTCGCCTTCAAGGAAATATCAACTATTCGTTGCGCCATGCTATCGCTTGCACGCTTTGTAACCTTTATCGTTAAAACTCCGTTTAGGTTTAGGTGGCTTGCGTAAACGTCAGTTCCAACGTGTGCATGCACAGGCATGCTCTCCCCGGTTACCGATGAGGTGTCAAGGTCAGCTGAGCCGTCGATAACCTTACCGTCAAGCGGAATTCTCTCCCCTGCAAAGACCTCGATTATCTCACCCTCGCAAACCTCGCTCGCACGCACAAGGTCCTCTTTACCCTTTACGCGAACTAAGCTTGGAATAAGCGATGCCAATGTGTTTACCGATTTTTTGGTAAGCTCGCCCGAGACACCCTCGATAAGCTCGCCTATTAGGTATAGCGCCATAACGAATGCGGCTTCAAAATACGCATCTACAATTATTGCGCCAAGTGAGGCAATTGTCATAAGCATTTTTTCGCCAACCTCTTTTTTCTTTATCAGCTCGCGTATAGCCGAGCCGATAACGTTATAGCCGTTTAAGAAGTAAGCAGAAAGATAGATAAAGATAGATGCTTGCTCGTTAAAGTAGCCAAGCACCACGCCAAGAACGATAAGGCACGCAGAAAGCAGCAGTCTTACCATTTGTGACCTATTGTTTATAAAAAGCTTTTTCATTTTACTCAGCTATGTGCTCCATACCACAATCGATAATTGTCTTAATGTGATCATCAGTTAATGAATAAATAATATTTTTGCCGTCGCGTCGGGTTTTAACAAGATTGCTTGTTTTCAAGATACGAAGCTGGTGTGAAACAGCCGACTGAGAAATTGACAAAAATGCGGAAATCTCACTTACGCACATTTCACTTTGTGTAAGCGCGCAAAGAATTTTAACGCGAGATGCATCTCCAAAAATTTTGTAAAGACTTGCAAGCTCCTCAAAAAGCTCACTGTTACGGGTTATCGCACCTTGAATTTTTGAAATAGAATTATCCATTTTTTCTCCTTTTATGCTCATTTTCTTAGTTTTGCATAGACGAAGCTGCTTTCACTTGCTTGTTTGCTTGTATGAGCATTTGTTCATATGTTCATTGTAAATCATATAAAGTCATTTGTCAATACATTTTTTGAAGATTTTTGCGCTTTTTTGTTTTTTGCTTCCTATTTTATAAGTAATTTATTGATTTTATATTATTTTATTGGTATAATTTATTTAGTATGCTTACCGCTTAACAAAGGAGACCTTCAATGCTTAACAATTCCAAATGGATTTCATATCCAAAAAAAGAGGACTACACCTGTCCCGTGTTCAAAAAGAATTTTACCGCAGACAAGCAGATTAAAAAAGCAACGTTAAAAATCACCTCTCTCGGCTGCTACTATGCCGAGCTTAACGGTAAAAGAATAGGCGATTTCATTTTAGCGCCCGGCTGGACCTTCTATAAGCGCGCCCAAATGCAAGAATACGATATCACTGATATGATAAATGGTGAAAATGAAATCAGAGTAACGCTTTCCTCAGGTTGGTTCAACGGCAGAATTAATATAAGAAACAGAAAAGATTTGCCAAACGTATACCCTGCCTTGATTTGCGAAATTGAGATTATATATAAGGACGGCACTAAGGAATATATTTATTCAAACGAGGAGTGGGAATGCTCGCTTAGCAAAATTACGTTTTCCGATATTTACGATGGAGAGAGCTATGACGCAACCTACGAAGAAAGCTTTGTTCCCGTAAAGGTGCAAGACTACAGTGATTTCAAAATAGTTAAGCAGCAGGGAGAATATATCAAGGAGCAGGAAATTATTTATCCTTTAAGTATCTTTCAAACTCCGAAGGGAGAGACGGTTATCGACTTCGGTCAAAATATGACGGGATATTTTGAAATTGACCTCTATGCAAAAAAAGGCGATAAGGTTTCTTTATCGGTTGCAGAGGTGCTTGATAGCGACGGAAATTTCTACACGGAAAACTACCGCAGCGCAAAAGCAAAATTTAATTACGTATGTAAAGACGGACATCAGGTATATAAGCCAAAGCTATGCTTTTGGGGATTTAGATACATTCGCGTGGACGAGTTCCCCGTTGAGGTGACGAAAAACAGCATAAAGGCAATAGTAGTTCATTCCGATATAAAAAGAACAGGCTACTTAAATTCCTCAAATCCGCTTCTTAACAAGCTTTTTTCAAATATTGTTTGGGGACAAAAGGGCAATTTCCTCGACGTCCCCACCGACTGTCCTCAAAGAGATGAAAGGCTTGGTTGGACGGGAGATGCGCAGGTATTTATAAAAACTGCGTCATATAACTATAACGTAGAAAAATTCTTTGACAAATGGCTCGAGGACCTTCGCCTTGAGCATAAGCGCGAGGGGTTAATTCCCTTCTGCATTCCTCAGGTGCACGAAAGACCAGGTAGCTCTACTGCCGTTTGGAGCGATGCCGCAACCGTTTGTCCTTGGCAAATTTATTTAACCTATGCAAACAAAAAAATTCTTGCACATCAATTTAAGTCTATGTGTGACTACGTAGATGAGATTGGCAGAATTACAAAGGAAAAATATCTTTGGTACGGCTGCTGGCACTTTGGAGATTGGCTCGGTCTTGACGCGCCCGCGGGCAGCTACAAGGGCTCGAGCGACCCCGATATAATTGCTACGATTTTCTATGCCTACTCAGTTTCGCTCGTTATTAAGGCAGGTAAGGTGCTTGGCAAAAACGTAACCAAATACGAAAAGCTCCATGCAAAAATTTTGGAAGCGGGCAGAAAAAAATTCACCGAGTTTAATACGCAAACCGAATGTGTGGTTGCGCTTTATTTCGACTTTGCAACGGATAAGAAGGCGGTTGCAAATAAGCTTGCAAATATGATTATAGAAAACGGCAAGCGTCTTAAAACAGGCTTCGTTGGCACTCCGTATCTTTTGCACGCGTTATCAACTAACGGCTATACCGAGCTTGCATACGATTTGCTTTTACAGGAAAGCTACCCATCGTGGCTATATTCGGTTAAGCAGGGGGCAACGACGATTTGGGAGCATTGGGACGGAATGAACGACAAGGGAGAATTTTGGTCCAAGGATATGAACTCCTTCAACCACTACGCCTTCGGCTCGGTTGCGGACTGGGTTTACGGCGTTGCATGCGGTATTCAAACCGTCGAGGAGTATCCCGGCTTTGAAAAAATCGTAATAGCTCCGCACCCGACAAAAAAGCTTGACCACCTAAGCGCGAAAATAGAAACAAAATACGGCACAGTATCAAGCGCTTGGTATAAAAACGGCGACACCTTCAGATATGAAATTACAACACCATCCCCAACGACCGTTATAATCGACGGACGTGAAATTGAGGTTGAGAAAGGAAGCTACGTTTTCTAAATTGAAAAAAATATTAGTTGCAATGAGCGGCGGAGTTGACAGCTCCGCTTGCGCCGCGCTTCTTAAATCGCAAGGGAATTCTTGCATAGGCGCAACGATGATTTTGCATAAGGGTGACGATGCAAAATGCTCGGGAAGCAAGGACGTTGACGATGCCAAGCGCGTATGTGACGCCTTGGAAATCCCTCACCACGTGTCTGATTTTTCATCTTATTTTGACGAATTCGTTATAAATAATTTTATAAAATCATACGAGAACGGTCTAACGCCAAACCCTTGCATTGAATGTAACTGTCACCTGAAGTTTAACAAGCTTTTCGAGCTGGCAAACGAGCTTGGGTGCGACCTTATTGCCACGGGTCACTACGCGCGCGTTGAATACGACGAAAAATACGGACGGCGTGTTCTCAAAAAGGGAAAAAACGAGAAGAAGGATCAAAGCTACGTTCTATACAGAATTAGATGCGAAAATTTACAAAGAACCGTATTTCCGCTTGGTAGCTACGATACAAAGGACGAGGTAAGAGCGCTCCTTTCCAATATTGATTTTGACCTTTCAAGAAAAAAGGATAGCCAGGATATTTGCTTCGTGCCTGACGGCGATTATGCCAAGTTTATCGAGAATTATACAAAAAAGTCCTACCCTGTGGGAGATTTTGTAACCAAGGACGGCAAATTTCTCGGCAAGCACAAGGGTATAATAAGATATACTGTGGGTCAAAGAAAGGGTCTTGGGCTATCACTTCCCCATTCTATGTACGTTTGCCAAAAGAACCTTGATACCAACGAAGTAATTATCGGTGAAAATGAGGATTTGTTCTCGCACGAGCTATGGGCAAGCGAGGTAAATCTAACCGCTGTTGACCAAATTGACGTCCCAATCAAAGTCAAGGCTAAGGTGCGGTACAATCAACGGGAAAAGGATGCTTTGGCGGTTATGGAAAACGGACTTTTGCACGTTATCTTTGACGAGCCTGAAAGAGCAATTTGCAAGGGGCAAAGCGTCGTTATTTATGACGGTGACACCGTCCTTGGCGGCGGAATTATTACAAAAACAGAGCTTGATTAACGACACCTTTGTAGGGTAAGTGGCACCCTGTGTCGATATTTCAAGATTTTTGGGAGAAATTATGGAACAGAAAAAGATAGAAAGAATAAACTTCCTTGCTAAGAAAAAGAAGGAAGAGGGACTTAGCGAAGAGGAGCTTGCCGAGCAAAAGGAGCTTTACGAGGAGTACCTTGAGGGGTACCGCAGAAATTTGCGCTCAACTCTTGGCAACACGGTTATCGAGCGCCCTGACGGCACACGTGAAAGCTTGACTAAGAAAAATTGAACATTACGCACCGATGGAGTGTGCGCGTGAAAAAATTAACCTAAATTCAATATTAAATAAGCGCCTGATTTATTTGGCGCTTTTTTATATATATTATACTTGAAAAATAAAGCGAGTTGTGATACAATTGTTTTGTATCGACTTTTTTCGGGGTCGTTTAGCTTTTGGAAGGGAGAAAATTTATGAAGCTGATTATTGCGGAAAAGCCATCGCTTGCAAGAAACATTATTGCAGGAATTGCGCGCTTACAGGACAGTCAAATGGTAAAGCGTGACGGCTTTTACGAGGGTGGCGATTACGTTGTGACTTGGGTTTTCGGTCATCTCTTCTCTCTTGCAGATATTGAGGACTACACGGGCACCCCGCCCGGAAAATGGACGCTTGACATTCTCCCCTGCTTTCCAAAGGAGTTTAAGTTTTCATTAAAGAAAAACGACAAAAAAGAGGTTGACTCGGGAGTTAAAAAGCAATTTAACACGATAAAATACCTTTGCAACAGGCGCGACGTGGACACTATTGTAAACGCAGGAGACGCAGACCGTGAGGGTGAAATCATCGTGCGCCTTGCCGTTTCGCACGCGCTCGAGGGTGAAAAAAGGTTCGTGCGTCTTTGGCTCCCTGACCAAACGCCTGAAACTATTGCTGAGGGTCTTACCTCAATGAAGGACGAGGGCGAGTATATTTCTCTTGCAAACGAAGGCTTTGCAAGGACGTATATTGACTGGCTTTACGGCGTTAACCTAACGCGATTTGCCACCATAAAAACGGGCAAGCTCCTCCGTGTCGGACGAGTTATTGTGCCTATTGTAAAGGCAATTTACGACAGGGACCTTGAAATCAGGAATTTCTCTCCCGAAAAATATTACGTTATCACCTCGCACGAAAAAACAGGCGAGGAATTCGTTGACTTAACACCTAAATTAAGATTTACTAAGGACGAATACCAAAAAGCGCTTGAGGCGTGTGAGAAATACAATAGTGAAACGGCGGTTGTTTCCTCGGTTAAAACCAAAAAGGGCACGGTTTCTCCGCCAAAGCTATTCTCTCTTTCCAAGCTACAAAGCTATCTTGGCAAAAAATACAAAATGTCAATGGACGACTCGCTCTCAACGCTGCAAAAGCTATACGAGGCAGGCTACGTTACGTATCCGCGTACAAACTCGGAATATTTGGCCACAGCTGAGCAGGGTAAAATAAAGTCAATTATTGCAAGCGTTGCAAAAATGGGCTACCCTGTGTCGTTTAGATTTTCTAAATCAATCTTTGACGACTCAAAAATTGAGAGCCACTCTGCGCTCACTCCAACTTATAAAATCCCAAATCCAAAGGAGCTAAGTGAGAAGGAAAAGCAGGTTTATTCAACCGTGCTTCGCCGCTTCGTTGCAGTTTTCTGCGAGGAGGAATGCAAGAGCGAAAGCAGCGAAATTAAGATTAAGCTCGGTGAGCTTGACGAATTCACCCTTAAGGGTACGGTTATTACACAGGCAGGTTGGACGAAATTTGACGATTATACGCCAAAGGACAAGCTCCTTCCAAAGCTTCTAAAGGGCGACACGGTAAATATCGACTTTAAGCCGCAGGAAAAGGAAACGACTCCGCCAAAGCATTACACCATTGAAACCTTGAACTCGTACCTTAAAAATCCGTTCAAGGAGGACAAGCAAAATGCCGACGAAAACGACGACGAGGACTACAAGGCTATTTTCGAGGGTCTTGAGCTTGGCACGGAGGCAACGCGCACGGGCATTATAGAAAACGCGTGCAAGAGTGCGTACATTATGCTAAAAAAGGACTCCTACTATATTTTGCCCGACGGCGAATATCTAATAGAATCACTCTCACAGCTCGGCATCAGTATGGATAAATACAAGACGAGCCAAATGGGACAGGCGCTCAAAAGGGTGTTCCGCGGTGAGCTTAGCGTTGAGGGCAGTGTTTCGCTTGCCGAAAAGGAAATCGGCGAAATATTTGAAGAGTCACGAGATAAATCACCCGAGATGGACACAAACATCGGTGTTTATGGCGAGGTTGTCGGCAAATGTCCGCTTTGCGAAAACGACGTAATAAGAACGCGTTTTGGCTACGGCTGCTCAGGCTACCGCGAAAACGGCTGCAAATTTTCGATAAACAAATCAATTTGCAAGCGCATAATTTCTGTTTCAAACGTAAAAATGCTCCTCTCAACAGGTAAAACAAGCAAAATTCAAGGCTTTATTTCCAAAAACGGAAAGAGCTTTGATGCGGTTTTGAAGCTCGACGAGGGCGGCAAAATCGTTTTCGACTTTAACTGAGAAATTTGACTTAAATCGCACAGGTACGGAAATGAAATTTGAATTAACAGTCAACAAGGGCTTTTGCCAATTTGGTCAAAAAACACACACTTGGCTGATTGTTTTCAATAAATAACTCACACAGGGTGCGATATTTCCGAAATTTATTTATAGGAGGCAACGCCTCGCACAAGGAGAATTTTATGGAAAGAGTTTCTAAGCACAATTATTATCTTGATATAGCAGAGACGGTGTCTGAAAGAAGCACCTGCCTTCGCCGCCGCTTCGGTGCAATTATAGTAAAGAACGACGTTATCGTTTCAACAGGCTATAACGGTGCGCCAAGAGGCCGCCTCAACTGTAACGAAATTGGCTCGTGCTACCGCGATTCGCTCGGAATTCCAAAGGGAGAAAGATACGAGCTTTGCAGAAGCGTACACGCGGAGGCAAATGCAATAATTGCGGCTTCACGCGAGCAAATGCTCGGTGCAACGCTTTATATGTGCTGCACAGACCCCAAAACGGGTGATATCATCGGCGGAATGAACAGCTGTATGATGTGCAAGCGCCAAATTATAAATGCGGGAATTGCAAAAGTAATTATAAGAAATACAGAAAATGATTACACCGAAATTTTCGTTGGCGATTGGATTAAGGACGACGATAGCTTAAGCGGCAAGTTCGGCTACTGATATGAATGATATAATAATTGACACTATTGCGCCAACCGACGCACCAAGTGTCGCTAAAATTGAAAAGGAATGCTTTTCCGTCCCGTTTACACAGGTCGATATTTTAGGGTACATGGAAAACCCAATTTGGCACTTTTTGGTTGCGCGCAGCGAAGGCGGTGTGCTTGGCTACATCAGCTTCACCGTTATTTTGGACGAGTGTCAAATAGTAAACGTGGCGGTGTCGCCAAGCGCGCGCAAAATGGGAATCGGCTCGCACATAATGACGAGCTTCCTTGATTTTCTCAAGGAAATGAACGTAGCAAGCGTATATCTTGAGGTAAGAGAGTCAAATACGCCTGCGATTAAGCTATATGAAAAGTTTGGCTTCGAGGTGACGGGTATTTCAAAAAACCACTACACAAAGCCACAGGAAAACGCGCTTTTAATGAGCTTGACGCTCTGATTTTGCCAAAAAAGCGACACAGGGTCGCACTTTCAATGAGCTTGATGCTCTAATTTTGCCAAAAAAGCGACACAGGGTCGCACTTTTATAATGACACAGAATAACGACGGCTATTTAGTGCCGAATTTTTGGAGGTAGACTATGTTAGTTTTAAGCTTTGAATCATCATGCGACGAAACCGCCGCTGCCGTTTTGGAAATGGGTGACGGAGTACGTGAGATAAAATCGAATATTATTGCCTCCTCGGTTGACATTCAGGCACTTTACGGCGGAGTTGTACCCGAAATTGCAAGCCGCGCACACATAGAGGCAATTTCAAAAATAACTTACGAGGCGCTTGACGTAGCAGGTGTAACTATAAAGGATATTGATTTAATAGCGGTGACAAACGGCCCCGGGCTAATCGGTGCGCTTTCGGTTGCGGTAAATTTTGCAAAGTCCTTAGCGTTTGCAAACGGAATTCCGCTCGTGCCCGTCGACCACATTAAGGGTCACGTTGCGGCAAACTATTTAACCCACAAAAATCTTGAACCACCGTTCTTGGCATTTGTTATTTCAGGCGGTCACACATCGTTTTTCGACATAAAATCGTACACGTCCTACGACGAAATCGCTTCAACGCGCGACGACGCCATTGGCGAATGCTTTGACAAGGTTGGCAGAGTTATGGGTCTTCCCTATCCCGGCGGCAAGGCGGTTGATATGCTAGCAAGCGAGGGCAACAAGCACGCAATTTTGTTCCCATCCCCTTCAATTAACAAGGAAACGCTTGACTTTTCATTTAGCGGACTGAAAACCGCGGTTATTAACTACTTGAACACGAAAAATCAAAAGGGTGAGGAAATTTCGCGCCCCGACGTTTGCGCTTCCCTAACCTATACTATTACCGAGTCCATTAAGGAAAAGGTTGGACGCGCGATAAAGGAAAGCGGCTACAAAAAGGTTGTAGTTGCAGGCGGCGTGAGTGCAAACTCACATATAAGACGCGAATTAAAATCACTTTGCGACTCACTCGGCGCGGAGCTTTTTGTGCCCGAGCTTTCTCTTTGCGGTGACAACGCCGCAATGATTGGCGCACAGGGATATTACGAATTTTTAGACGGAAGGAGAGCGGGCGAGGACTTAAACGCCTACCCAAGCTGATATGAAAATTTCAATAAAATATAGCGGCGGAATTATCAATTTGCCCGACACGGTTGTAAACCATCTTTCCGAAGCGGGCGAAGCGGAGCTAAAGGTTATTCTCGGAATTTCATCTTTTTCACAGCATTTTGGCGATTTTGACAGAGCCTTGCCACTGCTTGCAGAAAAGCTTGACCTTTCGTTAAACGAGGTAACGGGCGCGCTTAAATTCTGGCAGGGTGCGGGTGTTTTATCAATCGAAGGCGCGGTTGAAGCCTCCGAAAATGCAATCTCCACAGTTTCATCAAGAACCAACGAAGCGCCGTCCTATACGGGCGAACAGATTTTAAGAATGGTTGATGCCGACCCGGGCTTCATGATGCTTTCCGACTGCGCACAAGACGTACTTGGTAAGCTTTTCACCCCAAGAGATTTCGATTCCCTTTCAGAAATCAAAAGAACTTACAAATTCAGCGACGAATATATTCTTATGCTTTTACAACACTGTTTGGAATGCGACAAGGCAAGTTGGGCTTACATAAGAAAAACCTCAAAAATCCTCTACGACGAGGGTGTTGACACATACGAAAAGCTTGAAGCACACTTGGCTGCAAGAAAGAACAAGCGTTCATTTGAATACAAGGTAAGAAAGCTTTTTGGAATTGGCGAGCGCGAATTTGGCAAAATACAGCGCGCATGCTTTGATAGATGGGTAGAATTAAATCACAGCTTTGATTTAGTCAAACGTGCATACGAGATTTCCGTTGACAACGATAAGGGTGCAAACTGGAGATATATTTCAAGAATTTTAGAGAATTGGCACACTCAGGGCATAAAGACGGTTGAGGATGCGGAAAAATCACTTGCAAGCTACAAAACCAAGGTGACAGAGTCCTCGTTCGACGCAGATGAGTTTTTCGAGGCGGCGCTAAAGCGCTCGGCTGAGGAGCTTGAAAAAAGGAGCAAGAAATGAGCTATTCAAGAAAATGTATAAATATAGTAAATGAAGAGTTTGAGGCTAAGCGAGTACGAAACGAGCGACAAAGGGTAGCTCGCTTAAACGAGGCTTACTCTAAAATTCCCGAGCTTAAAGCTATTGACCTTGAGCTTGCAAAAACAGGCGTTAACGCCATGGCTTGCGCTATGGGCGGCAGGGACGGTCTTGAAGAAAGATTAAACGCGCTCAAAAAAAGAAATTTAGAGCTTCAAGATAAGCGCGCGGAGCTTCTTATTTTTGGTGGCTACGACAAGGACTACACG
>JBGVIN010000103.1:0-14985 GCA_045123255.1 Eubacteriales bacterium | reverse complement strand
TTCCATTCGTCAAATGAAAGATTTACCGTCTTGTCGCTTTGCTTTTTTGCTTTGATTTCATCGCAAATATCGCTCGTTGTCTTGATGAAACGGTCCATTTCCTCGACACGTGCAAGGAAATTCGGTGTGTCTGCATCCTTGTTTCCAAAATAACAATGGAGCGAAAGATAATCAATATAGTCGTAGGTGTGGTCAAGCACGGTGCGCTCCCACTCGCCAAAGGTTGGCATATTAGCATCAGCACTTCCGCAGGCAACAAGCTCAATTGAAGGGTCAACCCATTTCATTACCTTAGCCGCTTCCGTTGCAACTCTGCCGTATTCCTCGGCGGTTTTATGGCAAATTTGCCACCAACCGTCCATTTCGTTGCCAAGACACCAAAGCTTGAAGCCAAACGGCTCGTTAAATCCGTTTTTACGGCGCATATTTGCGTAATACGTGTCAGTTGTTGAGTTGCAGTATTCCACCAAGGCGCGCGCCTCGTCAGGACCACGTGTGCCGAGATTTACCGCCATCATAACGTCAGTATTTGCGCGCTTTGCCCACTCTTGAAATTCGTCTACTCCCACCTCGTTAGTTTCAACGGAAAGCCAAGCAAGCTCAAGCTTTTTCGGGCGAAGGTGGCGCGGTCCTGTGCCGTCCTCCCAGTTGTAGCCCGACACGAAGTTTCCGCCGGGGTAGCGCACAACAGGCACGTTTAGGCTCTTAATAATATCGATTACGTCGCGTCTGAAGCCAAGCTCGTCGGCGCACTTATGCGAGGGCTCGTAAATTCCTTGATAAACGGCTCTGCCAAGATGCTCGATAAACGAGCCGTAAATTCGCCTGTCAATTTTATCAATAATACTATTTTTACTTACAGTAATTTTTGATTTCATAAATTCTCCTAAATTTCAAGAAAGGGGCAATCAGTTGAAATAATAAACCTTAACACCGTGAGTGGGAACGCTTGCTTTAATTGCTTCGTCAAATGAAGCCGCATTGCCGCTCCAAAGCTCAAATCCCGACACAGGGTCGTCAATTTCAAGGTCGGTAAGCGGAAATTCCACCGCTTTGTCTTGCTCGCTTAAATTAAAGAGCGCTACGTAGGTGCCACCCTCGCTTGATACCGCCGTCCACAGGCACATTTCAGAGCCGTCAATTTCCTTACGCCATACTTGATGTGAGTGACGCGCATTTTTGTGCATCTTCAAAATTTCCTCGTTAGTAAGAAGGTCAAGCGTGAATTTGTCAAACTTAGTCATTTCACCGCCTATAATAAGAGGTGAACGCATAATTGACCAAAGAGAAAGGTTCGTATATAGCTCATCGTTTGTGAACTTCGTCCACTCGTTTTCATTGTAGCATTGACGGATTGCGCCGACAGGGAGCATATCAGCATCAGGCCAATGTCCCGCACCTGAGTGGATTGACCATTTCTCAGCGCGCTCAAACATTTCGTAAAGGAAATGCCACTCGTCCCAAAAGTCGTCGGTAATACGCCACATATTTGCGTATTTCTTGTAAAATTCGGCTCTTTCAAGTCTTGAAGGTCCGGGGGATACGGAGAATACCATATCTCTGCCGCATTCCTTAATTGAGTTTGAAATAAGCTTTAATTCCTCCTCGTGGTGGGGAAGCTCGCGTGCAATATCGTCACACTTAATAAAGTCAACGCCCCAGGATGCGTAAAGCTCGAAAATGCTTGCGTAGTATTCCTTTGCACCCTCCTTTGATGCATCTACACCGTACATATCGGTGTTCCAAAAGCAGGAGTTAGTCACGCGGAATTCCTCGCCCGGACGTTGTACCCAAACGCTTGCAATATCGCGTGCGGTTTTGTCCGTGCCCTTTATTTTTCCCTTGCCGTGAACCGCAATTCTTGGCACTCCGCGCATAATGTGAATACCGAACTTTAACCCAAGAGAATGAACGTAGTCCGCAAGCGGCTTAAAGCCCTTGCCACCTGCGCTTGACGGAAAACGGTTTTCTGCAGGAATAACGCGAGAAAACTCGTCAAGGCAAATTTCTGCAAAATCGTTGTAGTCATTATTGTCCGCGGTCGGCTCGTACCATTGAATATCAACAACGATATACTCCCAACCGTATTTTTTAAGGTTTTTTGCCATATATTCAGCGTTTTTTCTAACCGTTTCTTCGTTAACTGATGCGCCGTAGCAGTCCCAGCTGTTCCAGCCCATAGGTGAGGTCTTTGCAATCATAATTTAGCTCCTTTTATTATATTCTTTATCTGCAAGCGTGCAGAATTTTTTTATAAGCTCCGTCTCGCGCGGGTCGTATGGGCGCAAGGACGGTCTATATAGGTCGTGAAACCATTTTGTAAAATCGATAGGTGCATGCTTATCCTTACTATACCATTGCCAATGCGCCTCATAAGGCTCAAAGGTTTGATATTTTCCCGCAACGAAGCCCCAATTGTAGCAGCCGATATTTTCAAGATAGAAAAGAGGGAAATTCTCAAAAACCGTATTGTTCGTGCATCTTGCAAGCCATTCCGTGTTGATTATAGGTCTGCCCAATTTTTTAAGATGCTTAATTACACCGATATGCTCCTCATACGTGCTATAATTGTGATACGTTATAATATCGCTGTTTTCAAGCGCGTATTCGTTTAGCTTGCTCGTGTGGAAATCGTCAGGGTCGAACCACCAAGCACCAACCGTTAACGGCTGTGATGGGTTAATTTCCCGTACAGTCTTAAACATTCTGACAAGGAAAGGCATTGAAATTTCCTCTCTTTGACTGTTGCCCGGCTCGTTAAATAAATCCCACATTAAAATTCTCGGGTCGTCCTTATAAAGCGTGACAATCTCCTTTACCATCTCGAAATATTTTTCGCAGGCTACGGGGTCGTCAAAATAGTAGTGTGGGGCAGGCCCCTTATGACTGCCGTGCTGAGAATGCTTTCTGCCGCCGTGATAGCCAATATCATAGTGCTGCTCGCCGATATCGGGCATACGCCAAAGCTCGGTTTTCGGTGGCATACAGTCGTTTGCTAAAACCACCGCCACGCTAATGCCGTATTTATCAAGCAGAGAAATATATCTTTCAAATCGGTTTAGGAACGAGTCATGCTCCTTTTCCCAAACAACGTATTCAAGGATTAAGCGAACGGAGTTAAAGCCAAGCTCACGCATAACAATAAGCTCCTCTTCGGTTTCTGTTAGCAGCTCCTCAAAATGAAGCGCTTGCCATTGGTCAACGCGATTGACACAGCCTGCGCTCATATAGTTGCAGCCTCTAATCCACGGGCGCGAGTTATACCATTCCCACGCACGCTCACAGCTCCATCTTTCCATAAAATACTCCTTTCGGTGTCATATCTCAATTATAACTCACATACGCAATTTTTTCAAGAAAAATATAGTTTTATTGACAAAAAAGATAAGATGGTATATAATGTTATATAAGCAACATAAAAATATACGGGAGGAAGGAAATGAATAATTGCACAAATTGCGGCAAGGAGCTAACCTACGAAGCAAAATTCTGCCCTGAGTGCGGCAAGGAAATTAAGGAAGAAAAGCTTTGCCAAAATTGCGGTAGCGCGATAACTGTCGGCGCGAAATTTTGCATTGAATGCGGTACTGCCGTTTTAGACGAAGAAGTAGATAGTAAAACAGAAGAAAATACATACTCTGAGGTTTTAGAATGTGAACCCGTTGCAGTATCTGAATGCAAGAAAAGCAAGTCTAACTCTATTTTAGCGTTTGCATTTGCCGTGCCTGCGCTTGTTTGTGCGCTTTATTGCATAAAGGACGTTATATCAATGCTCTTTATTTTCTTGCCATCAATGATTGTTTTCTTTGCTTTATCAAAAAGCTTTGCAAAAAAATATAAGAAGGAAGCATCTAAGACAAACGGATTTATCAAGGCGTCAAGTATTTTGACCAAGATAGCACTCCCTGTCGGCATTGTCTTCGCCTGCCTGTGTATCGTGTCGGGCATCGTTTCATTTTTCACCTCACCTATGTGGAAAGAAATTGTCAGCGAGGTCTTGGTTTTCATTGACGAGCTTTTATACGAGGTAGAAACCGAGCTTTTGTATGAGCTTGGTATATCAAAATAATTTTGGAGTATATTATGAATTTTATTAAGGTAGACAACTACGAAAAATTAAGTGAAATGGCGGCGGAAATAATAGCAAACGTCGTTAAATCAAAGAAAAATCCTGTGCTTGGTCTTGCAACCGGCTCATCTCCCCTTGGCACATATGCGCGCTTGGTAGAGAAGTACGAAAAGGGCGAGCTTGATTTTTCAGCCTGCACGTCGGTTAACCTCGACGAGTACGTTGGACTTGACGGCGAAAACGACCAAAGCTACCGCTATTTTATGAACAAAAATCTTTTTTCAAAAATCAATATTGATATTACTAAGACATTTGTTCCAAACGGCTGCGCGTCCGACCTTTGCAGTGAGGGAGAGGCTTATGATAAAATGATTGAGGACCTTGGCGGAATTGACATTCAGCTCCTCGGTATCGGTCTTGACGGACATATCGGCTTTAACGAGCCTGAGGACTTTTTCACAAAGGAAACTCACTTGGTTAGCCTTGATGAGTCAACAATTGAGGCAAATTCACGCTTCTTTGCATCGCGTGACGAGGTTCCGAAGCAAGCTATTACTATGGGTATGTACTCGATTATGCAAGCAAGAAAGGTTCTTTTGATAGCGAACGGAAAAGCAAAGAAGGATATAATAGAAAAAGCATTTTTCGGCAAAATCACACCTTGGGTGCCTGCATCAATCCTGCAGCTACATAATGACGTAACTGTAATATATAGCGAAAATTAAACAGAAGGGCTGACACCTTAAGGCACAACCACAACCAAAAACATAGGGATACTAACAAATTTAGTGTCCCTTTTTTCTTTTATTATGCAATTTAAGGTCGAAAAGCTATGCTTTTCATCTTTATTTGTTTTGGTTGTTATCGTCGATTTTTGCTCTACCGTACGAAGTACGCCGACGCTTAAAAATCGACGATTTCTGCTCTTAATCTGCCTAGCCCATTGATGCATTTTTATTTTCTAAAATATTGACAATAACAGTAAAAATATGATAAAATAATCCTATAATTAAAAAGAAAGGATGGGGCGAAAATGAAGCTCGGTGCAAAACTGAAGAACTATAAAAGCTACATTATAAATTTAATTGTGCCTGCGCTTGTTTTCGGCTTTATCACGGGTACAGTTACCGCCTTTACGGTAACTCTTTATAAGTTCCTTGCCCATCATATTATCGATTTTTCAAGTCATATGTACGCATATTTGCGCACGCATCTTTATTTAGTGCCCGTTTTGCTTGGCGCGCTTTTTGGTGTGAGCGTTTTGCTTGCGTTCCTTTTCAAAAAATACCCTAACCTAAAGGGTGGCGGTATTCCAACGTCGATAGGTGTTTTGCGCGGCATTATCACCTTTAAGTGGTTAAGAAGCCTTATAGGCGTTTTTACCCTTTCGCTCTTTTCCTTTCTTGTCGGTGTTCCGCTTGGAAACGAAGGACCGTCCGTTCAAATGGGCACGTCGATAGGGCGCGGCACAGTCTATCTTTTTGCAAGAGGCAAGCACAGGGCGTGGGACAGATACACAATGACAGGCGGTGCTTGTGCAGGCTTTTCAGTCGCTACAGGTGCGCCTATATCGGGAATTTTGTTTGCAATTGAGGAGGCGCATCAAAGAATTTCCCCAACTATAATGATAGTTGCAACGTCCTCCGTTATCTTTGCTAACATCGCATCTCGCAATCTTTCGCATGCTTTTGGCGTTTCGAACACGCTTTTTGAAGGACTTTCGCTTCCACAGCTTGAAATCAAGGACTTTTGGCTTCCTTTACTTGTAGGCGTCGTTCTTGGACTTGTCGGCTCACTGATACTTAAATATTACAAGGTTTCAAAGCTCTTTTTTGCAAGCGTGCTAAAAAGAGTACCGATGTATGTAAAAATCTTTTTAATCCTTGCCCTTACCGTTTTCGTTGGAATAATCACGTTTTCTGGCGTTTCAACAGGACACGAACTAATGATATCGCTCCTTGATAACGAGCATACTATAGGAATTTTATTCTTTATTCTTTTCGCAAGAATTATACTTACAATAGGCGCAAGCACAAACGGTATTACAGGAGGAATGTTCATTCCCTCACTTGCTATCGGTGCAACCGTGTCCTCAATACTCGGCAAATCCTTAATTCTTTGCGGTGTTGATGAAAAATTATATCCGATGGTTTTGGTCCTCGGTATAGTTGCAACGCTTTCGGGATTTATGAAGTCTCCGCTCACCGCCATTATTTTCGCGGTTGAAGCACTCGCCTGCTACCATAACATAACCACGGTCATTATCGTGTCGCTTATCGCGTATTTTATAACGGAGCTTTTTGAAGCAAAATCAATTAACGACAGTGCAATGGAAGCGCGCGTTGAGGAGCAAAACGAGGGAAGGGTACCGACTGTAAATAACGTGACAGTCACGGTTATGTCGGGCGCATTTGCCATAGGCAAGCAGATAAGAGATATTTTCTGGCCTGCCAACACGTTCGTTTTGTCCGTCGAAAGGGCGAAAACGCACTCAACCGAGGTGGACGAGCACGGTGGCAAGGAGCTTTCCGTCGGTGACGAATTGCATATTCAGTATTCGACCCTTGATGAAAAAGCAACGTTGTACGAATTAGAGGGAATTGTCGGCAAGCAGAACTGAAAAGCCTCACCCTGTGTCTATATTTAATCAAAAAAGCGTTGCAATCGCAACGCTTTTTTAATTTATTATCTTGCTTTTGTGTCGATTTCCGTTGTGAGCTTGTCAAGCATTTCGTCAACCGTCATTTCGCCAAGGTTGATGCCACCGCGCGCACGGAGTGAAATTGTGCCGTTTTCCTTTTCGTTTGCACCGATAACCAAAACGTAGTTAACCTTGTCAAGCTGAGCCTCACGGATACGCTTGCCCATAGTTTCGTTTCTGTTGTCAAGCTCAACGCGAATACCCTTTTCAAGCATCTTTGCTTGAATTTCTCTTGCATAGTCGTCAAACTCGGAGTTTATCGGAACTATTGTTGCCTGTGTAGGTGAGAGCCAAAGCGGTAACGCACCTGCATACTTTTCAAGAATAAGCGCAAGTGTTCTTTCATAGCAGCCCATTGAAGTACGGTGAATGATGTAAGGAGTTGCCATTTGGTTGTTCGAGTCAACGTATTCCATACCGAACTTCTTAGCAAGGAGCATATCTATCTGGATTGTAACAATTGTGTCCTCTTTACCGAATACGTTTTTGCATTGAATGTCAAGCTTAGGTCCGTAGAACGCCGCCTCGTCAATACCGATTTCGTAGTCAAGACCTATTTCGTCAAGAAGCTTGCCCATAATTTCCTGTGCTTCGTTCCATTGCTCAGGTGTACCCTCGTACTTGTCAGTACGGTTAGGATCCCACTGTGAGAAGCGGAAGGTGCAGTCCTCCCAAAGACCGATGGTTTCAAGACAGTATTTTGCAAGCTCCAAGCAGCCCTTGAATTCCTCTGCGAGCTGGTCGGGGCGGAGAATTAAGTGACCCTCGGAAATTGTGAACTGTCTTACACGAATAAGGCCGTGCATCTCACCGCTATCCTCGTTTCTGAAAAGAGTAGAGGTTTGGCCAAGACGCATAGGAAGATCTCTATACGACCGCTTTTTGTTAAGGAAAACTTGATATTGGAATGGGCAGGTCATAGGACGGAGTGCGAAGCATTCCGTTGTTTCGTCATCGGGGTCACCCATAATAAACATACCGTCACGGTAGTGATCCCAGTGACCGGAAATCTTAAATAGCTCGCGCTTTGCCATAAGAGGTGTCTTTGTTAAGAGATAGCCGCGCTTCTCTTCGGTGTCCTCAACCCATCTTTGTAAAAGCTGAATAACGCGAGAGCCCTTCGGCATAAGGATAGGCAAGCCTTGACCGATGGTATCAACGGTTGTAAAGAATTCAAGGTCACGGCCAATCTTGTTATGGTCGCGCTTTTCTGCCTCCTCAACCATCTTTAAGTACTCGTCAAGCTCCTCGCTTGTATGGAAAGCAGTACCGTTTACACGGGTGAGCATCTTGTTGTTTTTATCGTTTTTCCAGTAAGCACCCGAAATTTTTGTTACCTTAAAAGCCTTAAGTGCCTTTGTGTAGCAAAGGTGAGGTCCTACGCACATATCAATGTAGTCACCCTGTTGGAAGAATGTGATTGTTGCGTTTTCGTCAAGGTCTGCAATATGCTCAACCTTATATTTCTCGCCACGCTCCTGCATCAGCTTAACTGCCTCGTCGCGTGGAAGGGAATAAGATTTTATTGGAAGGTTTTCCTTCGTTATCTTCTTCATTTCCTTCTCAATTGCTTCAAGGTCGGAGTCGTTTAACTTCTTGTCGCCAAGGTCAACGTCGTAGTAAAAGCCCTTTTCGGTAGCAGGACCGTAAGCAAAGATGGCCTCAGGGTAAAGGCGCTTTATTGCCTGCGCCATAATGTGCGCCGCTGTGTGTCTTAAAATGTGTAGCTCCTCTGCCTTGTTGTCAATCTCGCAGGGAACACCGTTGTTTTGCATAATTTTCATAGTAAATTATACCTCCGTGTTTTAATTTCTTTCTTATAGGCGTAAAAAATCCCTTAACGCCCAAAGGACATTAAGGGTGCATAGCACGGTTCCACCTTAATTTTAACTCATTTGCCCTTAACGCGGGAAACGGCACGGCTTTTTACCGCCTGCAGCTTGGAAGTGGTTTTCACAAGAACCTAATTGATAGCTCGCACCAACCGCTATCTCTCTGGAAATTAAGAGCCTGCTACTGTCTTCGTCATCGCTTTTTAAGTATTTTAGCACACATAAAAATAAATGTCAATAGATAAAATTTATTATAATTGACAAAATATATTACTTATGTTAAAATATATGTGAAATAAAAGAAAGGAGAGGGATTTATGCGCTATAAAAAATTTCACATCATAATTGCAATTGCACATTCAGCAGTTATTTTTTCTATGTTTTTCCCTCTTATTAACGTTAATGCGTTGAGGCTTGGTGTCAGCGCAAGTGAGGCGTCACCTTATTTTATGAACGTGATAAATTATATGCAAACCGAAATTTACCCCTTGACGGGAATTATTATGATTTCACTTATGATTTTATCAACATTGGGCGCTGTTAATTCAATGATGGGGATTTTTTCAAAGAAAATCCGCTCGATAAACGTCAAGCTTGCCTTCATTTTCGGCTTTAGCGAGGCAACCCTTGCCGCACTTTTGCTTTATTCACAATCAACCGCACTTTTCATTATATCCGTTGTGTCATTCGTTTTGATATCGGTTGCGTCAATAAAGCTTATCCGCATTGAAGAGCGCGAAAACGAACAAAAATAATATTCCCCGAGGTAATTATGGAGATAAATAATTCAACCGTATATACAAAGGAGCGCCTTTTAAGGTTCAATCGCTTTTATGCTAAAAATCAAATATTTTTGTGGTGCGCCTTGCCGATTTCAACCGTGCTTGTTTATTTCATAGGTTTAATTCAAGCTATATTTAGCGAGCTTTCGCTTCCTGTGGCAGCTTGTGCGCTTGTATTGACGCTTTTTGATATAATTTTGCCACTTATGTTCTTTGTTATTTTGCCGAAATACGTCCTTAAAAAGACCAAAATTCTTAATACGGTAATTGAGTATAAGTTTACCGACGGCGAGATTTTTATAGCTGTAAATAACGAAAGCATTGAGGAAAAAACCTCAATGAAGTATTCAATGCTCCAAAAGGCAGCAAAAAATAGCGATGAGCTTTACCTGTTTTTAAGCTCAAGCAACGCATTCGTCGTTGACCTCTCTTTAATCTCAGACGAGGAAAAGGAGCAATTAAAGAGCGCACTAAAAGCGAATATAAAGAAAGTGAGATGGAAATAAAATGAATTTAACCGTACAAACCGTATATACAAAGGAAAGATTGCTTAAATTTAGCCGTTTTCATTTTCTTTCTAACACGAAAAGAATAGT
Source organism: Eubacteriales bacterium (assembly GCA_045123255.1). GTDB lineage: Bacteria > Bacillota > Clostridia > Oscillospirales > CAG-272 > RGIG2000. The sequence goes on along the minus strand of JBGVIN010000103.1, from coordinate 5,005 downwards.
TTTTTATTTAGCTTCGACGTTGCTTCTCTTTTTCTTTGCCGTATGGGCATCGATTTGGGATGTAATAAATCAAAGCTTCCAATATTCTCCCTTTTTTGTTGTAATGCTTATAATAGTTCTCGGAGTTGATATTTTCAATGTGTTCGTGGGACTGATTCTTCCGCTTTTCACGGTTAAAAAAGCAAAATCATTAAATGCACAGCTCACATTTACGTTTGAGGACGAAAAGCTTTTGTTGGAGTCACATACCGATGAGTCGGATAGCAATAATGAATATGCATACGCGATGTTTGAAAGAGTATCATGCAAAAATAATGAGCTTTATCTTTATTTTGCGAAGAATACCTGCTATATAGTCGACATTTCATCCTTGTTGGTTGAGGAAAAGGAGCAAATCAAAGCAAAGCTTGTCGAGAATGTTAAAAAGGTAAAATGGAAATAAATCCTAAGACCACTTAAATCACAACTAAAAGCAAAAAGCTTGCGAGCTTAATTCTCGCAAGCTTTTTATATTAGCAAATCGCTGACAATAATTGGCTCCCTCCGAGAGGGGGCTCTCGACAAAGTCGAGTGGGGGAGAGTGCGAAATGAAAATGTGTTTATATTCCCAAAAGATTAAGCACAATTCCCGAGATTACCGCAATTATATATACAGTACCAATAATACGGAAATTCTCCTTTTTAATCGGGTTTGCCTTTAACAGTACCGCCAAACCTACGCCCGCGCCTGAGCAAAGACCTGCAACCGCTGAGCCAAAGGAGAGCGCGCCGTCAACGTAAAGCTCGGTGATAGCCGCGGAAACCGCACAGTTTGGAATAAGACCGACAATGCCCGTGATAAACGGTTGGAAAAAGCTTCCGCTAAGAAGTATTCCGTGTATAAACTCCTCGCCAAGCAGGCTCGCCACGTTGAAAAGCACCATATTGACAATAAAAATGAAAAGACCAACCTTGACCGTGTGCTTTACAGCAGGCTTGAAAATACCGCCGCTTTCCTCGCATCCGCAATCGCGGCACATATCAACCGGCACCTTTTTAATTCCGCGCTTTTTGTTTTTGAAATCCACCAAATAGCCGGCTAAAATGCCGATTACAATCTTAGTAAGAATGAGCTTTCCTATAACCGAAAACGGTGCCATTGATGAAAGAAGAAGTACAACAGCCTCGTCACTCGTTGAAAGAAAAACGGCGATAAGCGTGCCCTCAGTAATAATTCCTGCGGTAAATAAATTTGCGCTTGCACCTGAAAAGCCGCATTGAGGCACACAACCGAGAAGTGAGCCGATAACGGGGCCGCCGCGCCCGATTTTTGCAAGCGCGCGCTCCATTTTGTATGATGCCTTTTTTTCAAGCCATTCCATAATGAGATAAGCTATGAAAAGAAGCGGCAATATTTTTAAGGTGTCAATTATCGGCTCGCCAAAAACCGATAAAAATGCTTCCTTTAATACGTCCATTTTATAAATCCTTTATAATATTAGTGTTCCTGCCATGCATAAAAATTGAGAACGGTTCTCAAATTCCACGCTTATTATATATAATTATTTTACCAATGTCAAGAAAAAATCACAAAAAATTCGTCAAATTCTAAAAAACAACACATAAAAAGCCTTGAAAAAGAGAGGTGAATGTGATAATATATAAATGTGCTACTCGCACAATGCTACAGAGTAAATATGCGTGCGTTAAGTGTTTAGGGGACGGGGAGTTGCCTCTAAAACGAAAACATTAGTTGCGGTCCGCATATTGCATCCCGCTGTGTAAACAGAAAAAGCCGTTTTATGGCTCCCGATGCAAATCTGTACTTTCTAATTTTTAGGAGGTGCTTTTTTTATGCAAAAAAAGGAAGAAAATCAAAAGAAAAGCATAATAACCACAAAGCAAATTGCATTTATGGCTGTTATGACTGCACTCTCAATCGTTCTTGGTAAGTTTCTTGCCATCAACGTTACCGAAATGATAAGAATAGGGCTCGAAAACCTGCCAATAATTTTAGTGGCGGCTGTCTTAGGTCCGTTTCGCGCTGCAATGGTGGCACTCGTTGCCGATTTGCTCGGCTGCGTGCTTCGCGGCTATACGATAAATCCCGTGGTGACACTCGGCGCCTGCGCATTCGCGCTTATTTGCGGATTTTTGTTTAAGCAAATCAAGACACCTGTAACTGTTGCGCGCTTAACCGCATCGGTTTTACCAGCGCATCTCGTTGCCTCGGTCGTTATAAAAACAATAGGCTTGGCAAGCTTTTATTTAGCAAATTATGATATTGGCTTCGGCACACTTTTCTTTGTACGCTTAGCGGTATATATACTCACCGCAATAGTTGAAATTTTTATAGTATCGTTCGTTTTGAAAAGCAAGGCGATAAACAACCAAATTCGCAAAATGCAAAAAGGAGAATAAGGTGAACTACAAGGAAGCACTTGAATATATACACACGATAAATTGGCAGTTTTGCAAGCCGGGGCTTGAACGCACCGAGGAGCTTTGCAAAATGCTTGGAAACCCCGAGAAAAGCTTGAAATTCGTACACGTGGCAGGCACAAACGGAAAAGGCTCATTCTCATCAATGCTTGCAAGCGTCTTAAAGGAGGCAGGCTACAGGGTCGGCTTATATACCTCTCCGTATATAATTAAATTTAATGAAAGAATGGCGATAAACGGTAAATCCATATCAAACAAGGAGCTTTGCGAAATCACCGAGGAGGTGAAGGCGTGTGCCGACAAAATGGCGGACAAGCCTACCGAGTTTGAGCTTGTCACCGCTATCGCGTTTACCTACTTTGCCAAAAATAAATGCGACGTCGTTGTGCTTGAATGCGGTCTTGGCGGCCGCCTTGACTCAACAAACGTTATCGATACAACCGTTTTATCAGTAATAACGGGTATTTCCCTTGACCACACGATCATTTTAGGTGATACCGTTTCAAAAATTGCCTATGAAAAGGCGGGAATAATAAAACAAAACGTGCCCGTGTTATGGTGCGGAGAAAATGACGAGGCAAAAGAGGTTATACTAAAAGTGGCAAAGGAGAAAAACGCCCCCGTTTATTTTCCAAGTCACGATGAAATAATAATCAAAAGAGCTACCTTTGAAGGTACAACGCTTGACTACAAAAACTTCAGAAACGTTGAAATTAAGCTTCTCGGTGCATATCAGCCGATAAACTGCTCAAACGTCTTAGAGGCAATTTCCGTGCTTTGTGAGCATGGCTTTTATATCACGCATCCACAGGTGATGGAGGGACTGAAAAAAGCAGAGTGGCACGCCCGTTTTGAGCTAATTTCAGACACTCCCCTCGTTATTTTTGACGGCGCACACAATCCTGAGGGTGTCGAGGCGAGTGTGAACAGCATTAAAAATTACTTTGGCTCTACCAAAATCTACGCCTTAACAGGAGTTATGGCAGACAAGGACTATAACTATATTGCAAGCAAAATTTGCGAGGTTGCGGACAAGATTTTTTGCATAACACCCGATAACCCCCGTGCTTTGCCTGCGGAAAAATACGCCGAGGTCTTTACATCCCTTGGTAAGGAGGCTAAAGCCTTCAAAACGGTAAAAGAGGCGACTGAGTGTGCGCTTTCGAGTGCAAAGGAAAGCGGAAAGCTGCTCCTATGCCTCGGCTCACTCTATATGTATGGCGAAATTGTTAAGGAAATTAAAAGAAAATAAACAATTCATTGCTAAATGCAACAATTTTTTAAGTTAGGTGACAAGCCTTGACAACTCGTGCGCGCTATGATAAAATATATTTATTAAATAAAATTTCAACGGAGTTACAATGAACACAAAGGAAAATATTTTCAAAAGGCTCCTTGCGTTTCTTAAAAAGAAGCTTGAAAGCTTCAAGAAAAACGCAAACATTGTAAGAGAGCTTGTAAAAAAGAATATCAAGGTTCAGTACCGTAACTCTGTTATCGGTGCTTTATGGACTGTATTAAATCCGCTTCTTAATATGCTCGTTATGTTTTTCGTTTTCAGTGTCGTGCTTAACTACGGCTCGGAAAAAACCTACGCGCTTTATATTCTTTGCGGTAACATTATGTTTTCATTCGTCCGTGCGGCGACAACTCAGTCACTGCCGTCTATAGTTCAAAACCGCGGACTTTTAACGAAAAATAAGATTTCACAGTTCGTTTTTCCAATAGCAAACAACCTCGGTGCGGTTGTCAACTTCGCATTTTCATCTATTGCACTTCTCGGCGTTATGGCGGTTGTGTCAATTGTCGCAAAGCAAAATTTCTTTAGCTTTAATCTTTTGCTCATTTTTCTTATGCTCCCCGCACTCTTCCTTTTTAGCTACGGTCTTTCACTCATTCTTGCGGCGCTTTACGTATATTTCCGCGATATTCAGCATTTTTATAACGTATTTTTAACTCTTTGGACGTACTTAACCCCTGTTTTCTGGAAGGTGGGTAACGTTTTAGACGTTAAGGAAACGGACACACTCAGCACAGAATTTATTAAATCCACGCTTCATCTCGTTGTCAATGCAAACCCGATGTATCACTTCGTTACCTATTTCCGCGATATTGCGTATGCTTGTACGGAAACGGGCAGAGCGGTGTGGTCGACGTTTCCGACGCTTGGCGCGCTTTACCTAATCGGTCTTATTTTTGCAGGCATCGGCACACTCATTTTCTCACTTACAAGAAGCAAATTTATTTATTATATTTAAGGTGGCAAATATGGAAGAAAAATTTCAAAATCAAGAAATAGAAGCCACCCAAGCACCCGAGGTCGACGATACAATTATCGAGGTTTCTGACGTTAGCATGGAGTTTTTCACTCGCGATGAAAAAATCGACAACCTAAAGGAGCTTGTCGTTCGCATTCTTAAGGGAAAAGCAAAGCGCAAATCCGTTAAGGTTCTTAATAACGTTTCGTTTTCTGTAAAAAAGGGTGAATCTATTGCACTTATCGGACATAACGGCGCAGGCAAAAGCACACTGCTTAAGCTTATTGCCGAAATATATAAGCCAACGAAGGGCACGGTTAAGGTGC
>JBGVIN010000102.1:0-10937 GCA_045123255.1 Eubacteriales bacterium | reverse complement strand
CTAAGCTTATGAAAAAGGATATTGATTTAATTCTCAATATGAACTGTAACACGGTTCGCGGCTCTCACTACCCTAACTCAAAGATTTTCGTTGATATGCTTGACGAAGCCGGCATTCTTTTCTGGAGCGAAATTCCTATGTGGGGCGTTGGCTTTGGCGAAGCTGCACTTAAAGACCCCGTTGTTATCGCACGCGGAACACAGATGCACGAGGAAATGGTAAAATACTATTTCAACCACCCCTGTATCGTAATTTGGGGCTTGCATAACGAAATTGCAACTTACCTTGAATGCACACATCCGCTTTCTGAAAGCTGGAGCAAGTTCCTCCGTGCAAACGGCGGAAACCGTCTTATAACACACGCATCCTGTCATCCGCTTAAGGACAACGATATGGGCTTTGACGATTTCATTTCCATCAACCTTTATCACGGATGGTACAGATATAACGGCTACAACGGTACAATGCAGGACTGGGAATTGATGGTTGAGCATTTCCGTAAGCGCCGTGAGGAAATGGGTTGGACAGATAAGCCTGTTATTATGAGTGAGTTTGGTGCAGCGGCACTTGCAGGCTACCATACTCCGTTTGACAGTGGAATCAGATGGAGCGAGGAATATCAGCGCGACATTTTAGAATACTGCATTGAGCTTTTCCATAACACAGACTATATGAGAGGAACGTACCTCTGGCAATTTACCAACATCAGAACCTCTCCGTCAATGGACCTCAACCGTGCAAGATACTTCAATAATAAGGGTATTGTGGACGAATACCGTAATCCAAAGGCTGCTTACTTCAAGGTGAAGGAGCTTTACGGTAAATACTCCGAGGAAAAGTGCTGACACATTAAGGCACAAACAATCAAAAATATACAAAAAAACAGACACAGGGTCGACCCTGTGTCTGTTTTTGCGTTGTTCTTTATTTGATTAAATCGTTTATCATATCGGCGTAGTAGCTATCGTCGAATTTCTTTATTACGTACTTATGCAGTCCGTTTGGATCGGGAGCAAAATGGTTCTTTCCAGTGTCAATTTCGAGTGAAGCCTTGCCCGACACAGTGTCGTAGCCCGCTTTTTCCTCGTCGCCGATAATTGCCATCAAAACGAGCATCGGATCCCACGAGGAGCGGCCGCTACCGTAGCCGTGGTCGTTAATTGCCTGCCATAAGTAGTCATCGTGGTTAAGGTTGCCGCCCGTTATAACGGAGTCGCCAATCTCCCAGCCAAGGAAGGTAATCGGCACGGGACAGTTATCAAAAATATAGCTTGATGCCTCACGGGTGAGCGGTGTCCAAGCGATATTAAACTCGCGTCCGCCATCTACGTCCCATCTGCCTGCCATAAGCCAAATTTTTTCAACCTTTTGGGAAAGTAACTCCATACCTGTTTTTGGGGATATGTCGTCACCCTCGCTCCTTAAAAAGTCGCCAAGCACCTGCAAAAAGCCGACTTCCATAATTTCGACCTTGCCCTCTGCCTCAGCTATTGCGCGACGGTAAACGCGCACGGCACTTTCGGCATCCTTGTTTGAAAGCTCGGGCATCTTTGCGGCTAAGCGCGGTTGATAGTTCTCTGTCCAAGTCCAGCCCTCGGTTTCGTGACTGCGTGGGTCAATTCCAACAGGCACATCAACTCCCTCTGATTTCAAAAATGATTTGAGTGAAGCATAAGCATGCTCCTTAACACAGTTTATTCCTATACCGATAAGATTGATTTCGCCTTTTTTGTGCGCCCTGCAGGCCACGCGCATTGCAACGCAGTCATCACAGTCCGCGCCCCAGTCCGTTCCTAAAATTAAATTTCTCATATTTTCTCCTATTTTGTATTTTTAACTCTACTAATCATATTCATAACGTCTGCACTTGCATTTACCACGTTAATTTGCTTGTCGGGGTTTCTTGCTTGCCAAACTATAAACAGCTCGTGGCAAAATGCCTGTCCAACCTCATCAACACTTGTAAAATCAAGCTCTATTTCCTTGAATTTTAAGACAAGCTCGCCAAGACGTCTCGCCTCTGAACGAGAAACAGGACTTCCATTAGGGAAAACATGGGCTATTGGAATTTGCGTTTTAATAAATCCCTCATCTACACTTGAAAACCTGTCAAAAACCTCTTTTGTCGTTTTCTTGCTGTGATTGTCAAGGCGCATACTGACAATCGTGCCATTTGGCAAATAATCATCTTGAAATTGAAATTCGTTAAACGGTGTTCTTGAAAATGTCATTTTATCCGAAATAATCAAAAACGAATCCATAAGATGAGATGTAAAGAAAATACCCTCTCCGGAGTGCATGCTCTTTGCCGTTGTAAACTTTCCTGCAAACAAGAGCTGAGCCGCTTCCTCAAAAGAAATTTCCTTTCCCTCTTCATTTTTAACATAGCTTTGAATGTTGTTAAAAATCCCTATTCCGTTATCGGAAATTATTATGGTTGTTCCAACCGCATCAGCAATCACGCTAACAAAAATGTTTTTCGATCTTGAATGCTCAATTGCGTTGTTCATCATTTCAGTGAAAGCATAACGCCATATTGAAAAAACATTTTTTTCGTACATATTTACGTGCTTGGCAATATCCCTGTCGAAAATTTTATCCTCGCTCAAATCCAAGTTTTCATAAGTGTAGTTATAGGTTTGTTTTACAGGAATATATGCTCCGTCATCCGCTTTTTCAATTGCTCCCTCTAAAAAAAGCTCTTTGATGTAATTGTAAGCCGTGGATTTTGATACTCCAAAGGCATCTACGGCTTTTGCAACTACGTCACTGCTTGAAACGTGCTGTAAAATATAGCGTTTTATTTGTTCTTTATTGGTTTTTTTCATTCTTGCGCCTCTCTTTCAAGAATATTATATCACATTTTCCAAAAAAGTCAATATTTATTCCAAATTATGCGTTTTTTATTCCATTTTATTTAAGCTTCACTTTAATTTTATTATTTTATTTCGCTAAATACTATTCACTTTTATCTTGATTTTATGCGCTCGTTTATGGTACAATAAGGATAATGAATTTTATATAAAATTAGGAGAGAATTTTATGACCTTTTACGAAAGAGCAAAAGAGCTTGTTTCAAAAATGACTATCGAGGAGAAAATGGCGCAGATGAGATACGACGCGCCTGCAATTGAGCGCCTCGGCGTGCCTGCCTACAACTGGTGGAACGAGTGCTTGCACGGTGTTGCACGTCAGGGCTGTGCAACGGTTTTCCCACAGGCTATCGGTATGGCGGCGAGCTTTAACACGGAGCTTATGAATAAGGTGGCGGTTGCCATTTCCGACGAAGCGCGCGCAAAATACAATGAATTTAAGAAATTTGGATCGACCGAGCAATATCAAGGTCTTACATATTGGTCACCTAACATAAATATTTTCAGAGACCCACGTTGGGGTCGCGGTCACGAAACGTACGGCGAGGACCCACTTTTGACGGGTAAAATGGGTGTTGCCTTCATCAAGGGACTTCAGGGTGAGGGCAAATACAGAAAGCTTGATGCGACAATAAAGCACTATGCCGTTCACAGTGGTCCTGAGTACGAGCGACACGGCTTTGACGCGGTTGTTTCCAAAAAGGATTTATACGAAACATACCTTGCCGCATTTAAGTATTGCATTGACAACGCAAAGCCGTCAGCGGTTATGGGCGCTTACAACCGAGTTAACGGTGAGGTATGCTGCGGCTCAAAAACCTTGCTTGGCGATATTCTTTTCGGTGAGTTTGGCTTTGACGGCTACGTCGTTTCGGACTGTGGCGCAATCCGCGATTTCCATACAGGACACAAGGTGACAAGCACCGAGCCTGAAAGCGTTGCCTTGGCGGTAAACAACGGATGCCACTTAAACTGCGGAGATGCGTACCTCTCTCTTTACGAGGCGTACGAAATGGATTTGATAGACGAGGAAACTATCACAGCGGCGGTAACGAAGCTTTTCGAGGCACGCTTCCGCCTTGGTATGTTTGATAGCGACTGTGAGTATGACAATATTCCATACGACGTTGTTGAATGCGACGAGCATAAGGAACTTAACCTAAAAATGGCTGAGGAAACAATTGTGCTTCTTAAAAATAACGGTATTTTACCGCTTGACAGAAAGAAATATAAGACTATTGCCGTGGTTGGACCAAACAGCGACAGATACGCAACGCTTATCGGTAACTATAACGGCAACCCGTCAAGATACTATACACCGCTTCGCGGAATTCAAGACGAGTTCGAGGGTAAGGTAATTTACGCAGGCGGATGTCACCCGACGGACGTTGGCTCGACAATGTGGAGCGGTAACCCGTTTAGGGAGGGTGTAATTGCCGCATCTAAGGCAGATCTCGTTATTATGTGTATGGGTCTTAACCCGGGAATTGAGGGTGAGGAGGGCGATGCCTACAACGGCGACGTTGCAGGTGACAAAAAGTCAATAGAGCTGCCAGATCCTCAAAAAATTCTTTATAATGAAATAATGAAGCTTGGCAAGCCTACCGTATTCGTCAACATTAGCGGTAGCTGCGTTTCCCTCGTTCAGCAGGACAAGGAGTGCGATGCGGTGCTTCAATGCTTCTACGGCGGTGCGGAGTGCGGACGTGCGCTTGCTAACGTTTTGTTCGGAAAAGCATCTCCAAGTGCGCGCTTGCCCGTTACGTTTTATAGAAGTGACGAGGATTTGCCCGAATTCCGTGATTACAGCATGGAAAACAGAACCTACAAATTCTTTAAGGGTGAGCCGCTTTATAAATTCGGTCACGGCTTGACCTACGGCGATATTTCTGAGGAATGGATAGACGAAAATACCGTTACCGTAACAAACAAGGGCGGCATGGACACGGACTACTCCGTTTTGAAATTCAGGTACGAGCCACATCCTGAGCTGCTCGACTTCAAGAAAATTTTCATAAAGGTTGGAGAAAGCTTAACGGTTAAGTTTTAAGTAAAGATATGTTAAAGGAATCAAAAATTAACGAAAAAATCATAGACACCCATCTTCATATCGAAGGGTGGAATAACGAAGAGTCGGGTAGCTTTTTAAGTGCGTTTCAAATTTACAGTGAGGAAATGGGGCTCAGCTCAATTAACGTTTGCTCGCTTAACAATCACGCGCGCGGAGTTGCCAATAACGTTATGGTGGCGCTCCACAAAATGTTAAACAAAAACGTTTTTGCTCACGGTGCGCTTGACCATATTGTAAAGCCGATTGGTAAAAATCCCGACGGAATGGATCTTGTGACACAATACCGCGAGCTTATGGAAATAGGCTTTGACGGAATTAAGCTTATCGAGGGCAAGCCAAACGTGCTAAAGCCACTCGGCGGCACACTGCTCTCCCCTTATCTTGATAAGGTATTTTGCGAGATGGAAAAGGATGGGACGCATATTGTTTTCCACGTAAACGACCCTGACGAATTTTGGGACTACGATTTAGCGCCCGACGAGGTAAAGGAAAACGGCGGCTTCTTAGGTGACGGCACTTACCCCGACTTTTGGACGGTAACTAAGGAAATTGAGACTATTCTTGATAAATACCCAAGGCTAAACGTAACCTTTGCACATTTCTTCTTCTACGCAAAATATCCCGAAAAGCTTGAAGAAATGTTCAAAAAATACGAAAATATGTCAATTGATATAACACCGGGGTGGGAAATGTTCCTTGCATTTGAAGCAAATCACGATTTTTACAAGGAATTTTTCAAAAAGCATTCAAAAAGAATTCTTTTAGGCACAGATGCCACCTTCCCTTGGGAAACAAAGGAATACTCCTGGTGCTTGGAGCGTCTTTATAACTTCATCACCAAGGATACGGTTGAGAATGCTTTTTATGACAAGCCGCTTACAGGTCTTGGTCTTAAAGGCGAGGACAAGGAAAATATTCTCTTTGCCAACTTCGAGCGCCGTGTGGGAAGAAAAGAGCCAAAGGAAATAAACAAGGAGAAGCTTCTTGCTTATTTTGAAAAATACAAGCACCTTTTGAGCGAGGAGGAAGCAAGCGAGCTTTGTCCGCTTGTTGACAAGTATTTAAGATAATATGAAAATACCTTACGTAAAAAGTGATTGGCGCGTGCTTTTGCGCCCTCAAATAAACGGAAAATACGTTAACGACCATTGCATTTTCAAGGCGTATGACGGGAAATATCACCTTTTTGGAATTACAAGCTTTCAAGGTGGCGCGCCGAACGAAAGATATTTCGTGCATGGCTCAACGCCCTCGCTTGATATTGAAATGAAGGAATGGCCCGAAAGAGCCATTGACCGCGGCACGCTTGCTTGGGCGCCCTGTGTTGTGCGCACGGACGAGGAATATTACTATATGTTTTACGGTCCGTCGCCCACCTCGCTTTCAGTTTCCTTTGACCTGTGGGAGTGGTATAATCACACCGTCACTCTAAATAACGAGCCGCTTTTCTCTGCCCACCGTGACCATTTCGTTTTGAAGCTTGATGACATCACTTACCTTATGTATATCGTTGGCACGAAGGACAAAAAAAGCTGTGTTTCACTTTTCAAATCATCAAATTTGGTTGAATGGGACTTTGTCGGCTATGCATTAACTAGCGGATGCGATGCGCCCTTAAATCCACCGTGGGGCGCTATGGAATCGCCGTTTGTTGTGAAAAAGGACGGTCTTTACTACCTTTTTATCACGTATACAAACTGCTGCAAGGAAAATTACCACGATACGCTCGTTTTCGTATCAAGTGACCCGTGTAGCTTTGGCGAATATAACGGCGGAAACGGCGGGGAAGTGCCGATTACGAAAATATTTGCACACGCGCCCGAGATTATTGAGGAAAACGGAAAATATTATATAACAACGTGTGGCTGGCTTAATTGCAACACACCTAACGAGGGATGCGTTTCAATTGCCGAGCTTGATTGGAAGGAGATTTAATTATGTTTTATATAGGTGCTGCCTACTATCCCGAGCTTTGGGACAAGGAAGAGGTAATCAAGGACATTCAAAGGATGAAGGACCTCGGAATTAACTGTGTCAGAATTGGCGAATTCGCCTGGAGCACGATGGAAAAGACCGAGGGAGTGTACGATTTTAGCTTTTTTAAGTACGTAATGGACGTTATGTATGAGAACGGAATTGCCGTAATTATGTGCACTCCGTCCTCAACTCCACCGCGCTGGGTTTTCAAAAAATATCCCGACCTTATGCGCATAAGATACAACAATTTTGACAGAGTTAAGGTTGAGGTTCATTCACGCGCGCATCCTTGCAAAACTCACGAGGGTATTCGCGTTCTTAACGCGAAAATTGCAGAGGAAGCATCGCGTGCGCTTGGCAACCACCCTGCCCTTATCGGTTGGCAAATTGACAACGAGGTTTATCCGTTTGATTTCGGCTGCTTCTGCGAAAGATGTACTCAAAAATACCGCGAGTATCTAAAAAAGAAGTATGGAACTATTGAAAATTTGAACAAAAAATGGGTTATGAACCGTTGGTCACTTGATTTTTCTTCATTTGATGAAATTCCTGCGCCTGCGCCTTACTCTTGGGTGCATCCTTCTCACGCAGTTGAGTGGTGGCGCTTCCAATGCGAGCTTTTAAATACTTACATTTGGGAGCAAGCAGACGCGCTTCGCAAGTATTCAAAGGCGCCAATCGGAACTGATATGATGATTGACAACGCACTTAGCTACTCAAAAATGAACAAAAACCTTGACGTCGTTCAGCATAACCACTACGACAGCCAAGACGAGCTATACAGAAGCTTTTTAAATTACGATTTTTACCGTACGTTAAAGGACAGACCCTTCTGGGTGACCGAAACACAGCCCGGCTACAACGGCTCGTATGCCGCATATAACGGCTACCGTCCAAACGGACACAACTACATAAACTCACTTGCACCTATCGTAATGGGTGCGGAAATGAACCTTTATTGGCACTTCCGCTGTCATCCCGCAGGTCACGAAATCGGTCACGGCGCGGTATATTCAAGCGCAGGCGTGCCCTCTCCAATTGCACCGTCAATTAAAAAAATTGCCGAAACGCTTGATAAGTGCGGTGACTTCCTTTCCAAATCAAGGGTGAAATCCAAGATTGCACTCACCTATTCCTCAACTGCGGTTAAGAACTTTATGTTCTCGCCAATCATAACAAAGCTTGACGACTACGACCACTCATTCAGACCTCTTATTGCTGACACCTTCCACGATGCGTTCAGACACTACAACCTTGACGTTATCGAAACGGATAAGGAGCTTGATGGCTATGAGGTTATTCTTGCACCGCTCCTTACAACCTTTGACGATTGCGATTTTGGCACAAGAGTTAAGAAATGGGTTGAAAACGGCGGTACGCTTATTGCAGGTCCGCTCAGCGATATTATGACAGAATATGCAACAAAGCACACAAACAAAACCTATCCGCTTCTTGAAGAGCTTGGCGGCATCAAGGTTAAGCACCACTTGCCTGTTGAACAGGAGAATTTCAAGGCAAAATGGACACAGGGTGGAGAAATTTTTGATATTTCTCTTGGCTGTGACGCGTTCGACTGCGTTGATGCCGAGTGCCTTGCAACCTACACCGGCTTCGATTTCGAAGGTATGACCGCAATTTCCAAGCGTAAGGTTGGTAAGGGTACTGTAATTTTACTCGGCACAGCACCAAGCAAGGAAGCCCTTCTTAAGCTTGTTGATATGAAGCCAACCGCAAAAGCATCCAAAAACATCTCCCTCACCGAGCGCTTTGGCGAACAAAACGGCATTATCGCCCTTGAAATTGAAGGCAAGGACGGATATATCGAGCTTGACAAGGAATATTACAATATTCTTGAAAAGAAAACCGTTTCGGGCAAAATCGAAATTAAGCCGTATGATGCAATTTTCTTGAAGGAGCTTTAATATGGCGAAGGAAAATAAACGTTTTATTAAAACCTACAAGCAGGGGGCGACAACAGAGATTTGGGTTGACACCGAAACGGGTGTTAATTACGTTTTTCACTCATCGGGTTATTCGGGCGGTCTTTGTCCGCTTTACGACAAGGACGGCAAGGTTATTGTGACGCCCGTAGAAAAGCAGTAATCAAAACGTACATCTTAGCTTTGAGTTTATCAACAAATAAAAGGAACAGACGCTAAATCGATCTGTTCCTTTTGTTTTTATAAAGCACACTTTCTCGTGGCAAAAAAGAAAATCACCAATGACGTAGTCATTTCACGCTTACCCGGGTAAGCATTTCACGACCAAGGGGTCATTTCACAAATTCGCTCTGCGAATTTATTTCATTGTGCGATACTCTATTAAGAGCTTCGCACAAGGCTCACCCTGTGTCTGTTTTTAGGCGTTTTTTAATATTTAACCTAACTAAAGCGGAAGCTTTTTATTATATTCTTGCAACTCCCGTTTCCTTTGCAATTTTATAAACCGCCTCGGCAACTACTGAAGCAACTCGCTTATCAAGTGCGGACGGAATAATATTTTCCTCGTTTAATTCGTTCTCGGGGATTAAGCCTGCGAGTGCATAGGACGTGGCAAGCTTCATTTCCTCGTTTATCGTGGTTGCGCGTGAGTCAAGCGCGCCGCGGAAAATACCCGGGAATGCAAGGACGTTGTTGATTTGGTTCGGAAAATCGCTTCTGCCCGTGCCGACAATTCTTGCCCCTGATGCCTTGGCAATATCAGGCATAATTTCGGGCGTTGGGTTTGCCATTGGGAAAACTATTGCATCTTGCGCCATTGATTTTATCATTTCACCCGTTACAATATTCGGTGCGCTCACGCCGATAAAGACGTCCGCGCCCACCATAGCATCTTGAAGCGTGCCATGCTTTAGTTTTTTGTTCGTCACCTCGGCAATTTGCTTTTGCGCTTCGTTTAATTCGGCATCGCCCTTGCAAACGATACCGCGAGAGTCAAGCATCGTGATATTTCTGGCACCGAGGTTCAAAAGGTGCTTGCAGATTGCAATTCCTGCCGAGCCTGCGCCGCAAATAACAACCTCTATTTTATCCATTTGCTTTTTCACTATTTTCAGTGCGTTTATAAGCGCGGCTCCAACGACAACGGCGGTGCCGTGTTGGTCATCGTGGAAAACGGGAATATCGCACACCTCTTTTAAGCGGCGCTCAATTTCAAAGCAACGCGGAGCGGAAATGTCCTCAAGGTTAATGCCGCCAAACGAGCCTGAAATAAGCTCAACCGTGCGTACAATTTCGTCCACGTCCTTGCTCTTTACGCAAATTGGAAATGCGTCAACGTCAGCAAATTCCTTAAAGAGCGCGCATTTGCCCTCCATAACGGGCATTCCTGCCAAGGGACCGATATCGCCAAGACCCAAAACGGCCGTGCCATCGGTTATAACGGCAACCAAGCGCGAGCGGCGTGTAAGCTCCCACGATTTATTTTCATCCTTATTTATTTCAAGACAAGGCTCGGCAACACCTGGGGTGTATGCAAGAGATAAATCCTCCTTCGTTTCAATTTTCGCACGAGAAATTACCTCTATTTTGCCCTGCCACTCGTAATGCTTTTTCAGTGATTCTTCTCTTTTTTTCATATATCAAACGGCACAAAAAGCACCGTCTCCCTTTCTGCTTTGAAAAATTATATCATATTTTCGGGGTGAAAAACCTCGTCAAGCTGCTCATTTGTCAAATAACCGAGCTTTACAGACGCTTCCTTTAAGGTAAGTCCTTCTTTGTGTGCAAGCTGAACAACCTTAGCACTTTTTTCGTAGCCGATATGCGGTGTCAGTGCGGTTGCAAGCATAAGTGAATTATTTAAGTTTTCCTTCATTTTTTCACGGTTTGCACGTATGCCGCTAACGCAGTTTTGCGTAAAGGACACTATTACGTCCGAAAGCAAATTAACAGACTGTAAAAAATTGAAAATTATCACAGGCATAAAAACGTTAAGCTCAAAATTGCCCTGTGAAGCGCCGATGCCAACTGTTGTATCGTTGCCCATAACCTGCACGGCAACCATAGTAACCGCCT
>JBGVIN010000101.1:0-43933 GCA_045123255.1 Eubacteriales bacterium | reverse complement strand
CAAAAACAGACACATTCTCGTCTAAAACCATAATATATATTGATTTCAAAGCGGTATATTGTTGAGAACTTGCAAAAATTGCAAGTTCTCTTCATTTTTTTGTGTCTGTTTTTTAGACGCGACCTCGCACTCTACCGTACTCAGTACGCCGACGTGTACGAGTTCACGCCTTCTGCACTCATTTCACTATCCCCTAAAAAGAGGCGTCGCTAATGCGACAGCCTCTTTCGTTAGCTTTTTATAAATAAGAAAATTTGCTTGACAGTTTCTGCAATTTGCTCCGCGCTTGTTACATCGGCTTCTTTATCGCCTATTTGGTGTCCGTACATACCGAAGCCTGCGTGGTTGCCGCCCTCGATTATATATTCCGTTGTATCGCTTGGCAGATTTTCCTTGTTTTCTTCATATTTATCTCTGTTCATAACTCCGTCGTTTTCTCCGTATATTGACAAAACGGAAATATCGCTATTTGAAAAATCGACGGTTGAATACGAGCCAAGCAGGATAAGTCCCTCAAACTCGCTCCTGTGCTTAACAAGATACGATGCTGCCATTGAGCCGCCAAGGGAGTGTCCGCCTATATACCAGCTTTCTATTTCGGCAAAGCATTCCTTTATTCCGTCTGCCGCGTTGATATCAAAAACGGCTAAATTAAAGGGCATTTGACAAGCTACGGCTAAAATGTCGTTTTCGGCACATTCTGCCATCAAGGGGTAGTAGGCATCGACCTCTACCTTGCCGCCCGGATAGAAAATAAAGCCTGCTTTTGTCTCGCTTGGAATAAAAGCAGTCGTTTTTTTATCAAGCTTCTTTATTTCTATATTCGCGCTTTCCAAATATGCGTTCACCTCGCTATCACTTGCGTGTGAATACGAGCCGAGATATGCAAGCGAAAAAACGCCTGCAAGTAAAATCACCGTTAAAAATCCCGAAAGTGCCGAAATTGTAATTCTGAGCTTTCTATCCATTGTCCCTCTCCCAAAGAAGTATTTTTAAGCATTTTATCACAAATTACCTCCTTTTTCAATATTTTTATTTAATATTATATATTGACATTACAGTTACGTTGTGCTAAAATATATTTTATATTTTATTCTTTTAACGCGCTAAAGCGCAATTTTCACAACACGAGGCACTTCTATGATTTGGATTGATTACTTAATAATGGGCGTATTTGCCCTTGCTATGATTGGCATAGCGATATATACAAGGAGCCGCTCAAAATCGGTAAACGAATTCCTTTTGGCAGGCAAAAAGGGACTTAACGGTTGGATGAGCGCTTTCTCCTACGGAACTACATATTTTTCAGCGGTTATTTTTATCGGATACGCAGGACAGTTTGGAAGCAAGTTTGGTCTTGCCTCCGTTTGGATCGGCATAGGAAACGCAATTTTCGGCGGACTTGTTGCTTGGCTTGTGCTTGCAAAGCGCACAAAGAATATGACAAGACGTCTTGGCGCAAAGACAATGCCCGAGTTTTTTGAAAAAAGGTATAACTCACGCGCGCTCAAAATCGTCAGCGCGGTTATCATCTTCGTTTTCTTGGTTCCCTACTCCGCATCGGTATATAGCGGAATAAGCAGTCTTTTCGACATTTTATACGGCATCGACGGTTGGATTGTTATGCTTTTGCTTGCGCTCATCACCTCGGTTTATTTATTCTTCGGCGGCTACTTTGCAACGGCACTTTCGGATTTCATTCAAGGCATTATTATGATTGTCGGCGTTGTTTTAATGTTCGTATTCTTTATGAAGCACGGAAATATAAATTGGGATATTTCCTCACTTGTAAAGGACCCGAACCTTACTTGGTTTACCTTTGGCGGAGAAAACAGCGGCGGCTTTTTCGGCACTACGGTTTCGCTCATCTCCCTCATTTGCTTAACGTCCTTCGGCGTTTGGGGATTGCCTCAAACAATTCACAAATACTACGCGGTGCGCGACAAAAAGGCTATTACGCAGGGCGTTATAGTTAGCACGGCATTTGCTCTTTTAATAGGATTTATCGCTTATTATACGGGCGCACTCAGTTTCTTCTTTAAGGAAGAGCTTTCGGGTGTTGGCAGCAACTACTCACTTATTATTCCAACGATGTTAAAGGTTGTAATACCCGTCGGCTTAACGGGTGTAATTGCCGTTTTAATTCTTTCGGCAAGCATGTCAACGCTTTCCTCGGTTTCCTTGGCGAGTGCATCGGTTGTGGCGGTTGACCTATATAAGGGTGCTATAAACAAGCGTGCAAACGACAAAAACGTAAGCTGGGTAATGAGAGGACTTTGCCTTGTTTTCATCATTATTTCGGTTGTTTTGGCAATATTAAACGAGAAATTCAATTTAACGGCTATTGCTTACCTTATGGGCATTAGCTGGGGTACGCTTTCGGGCTGCTTTATGGGTCCTTTCGTAATTGGACTTCTTTGGAAAAGAGTTACAAAGCCTGCGGTTTGGGCATCAATTTCCTCCGCGCTTACCTTAACGGCTTCGTTAATATTCATTTTGGGTGCTGTTCACCCCGAAAATACCACGGGCACGCTTGCCGATACTATAAAGCTTGGCATATCCTGCTCACCCACCATAGGTGTAATTTGTATGGTATTTTCAGTTCTTATTACGGTTATCGTTTCACTCTGCACGAAAAAGCCGAGTGATGAAACATTATATAACGCCTTTGACAAGCATTTTGAGGGCGAAATTCAATAAAATTCAAGGTTGAGAGATAGAAAATGATTTGGTCAAAAGAAGAAACTCTTCCACGCGAGGAGATAGAAAAAATACAGCTTGAGCGCTTACAGGAGACGGTAAGCCGAGTTTACGAGCGTGTGCCTGCATACAGGCAAAAAATGGACGAGGTGGGAATAAAGCCTGAGGACGTAAAATCATTAAAGGATTTGTCAAGGCTTCCGTTCGTTACAAAGCAGGATATGAGAGATAACTATCCGTTCGGACTTTTCGCAGTACCCAAGGACAAGCTTGTGAGAATTCACGCATCAAGCGGCACAACGGGAAAGCCAACGGTTGTCGGCTACACACAGGCAGATATTGAATCTTGGACGGAATGTGTTTCAAGAATTGCCTGTATGGGCGGTGCGAGTGATAAGGACGTGGCGCAAATTTGCTTTGGCTACGGTATGTTTACCGGCGCGCTCGGCTTACACTACGGTCTTGAAAATATAGGTGCGGCAATAGTGCCGTCCTCAACGGGTAACTCACAAAAGCAAATTATGTATATGCAGGACTTTGAAACGTCACTTATCGTTGCAACTCCTTCGTATGCTCTGCGCTTAGCCGAGGTTGCACGCGAAATGGACGTTATACCCGAGCGAGATTTGAAGGTTAAGATTGCGCTTGTGGGAAGCGAGCTTTTAACAGATGCTATGCGTGAGGAAATGCACAAATATTGGGGCAAGGACCTTTTAATTACTACAAACTACGGTATGAGCGAGCTTATGGGTCCCGGTGTTTCGGGTGAATGCCTTGAGCACTGCGGCTTACATATAAACGAGGACTACTTTATTCCCGAAATTATCGACCCGAAAACGGGCGAGGTGCTACCCGAGGGTGAAACGGGTGAGCTTGTTATCACCTGTATCAAAAAAGAGGGTATTCCGCTTATCAGATACCGTACGAAGGACATCACGCGCTTATACTATGACAAATGCAAGTGCGGCAGAACCTTCTGCCGTATGGAAAACCTTTCGGGCAGAAGCGACGATATGCTTAAAATTCGTGGCGTTAACGTGTTCCCGAGCCAAATTGAAGAGGTTATCCTCTCGGTTTCGGAGCTTGGTCCACACTATGAAATTATTCTTGAGCGTGAGGGCTATCTTGACAAATTAACGGTTAAGGTTGAGCTTGCACACTCGACAGACTCATTTAGTGAGCTTGAAAGAATAAAGCGCGAGGTACAGAATAAATTAAAAATAATTCTTGGACTTGATGCCAAGGTAATGCTTGAATCTCCAAACACGCTTCAACGTTTCGAGGGTAAAGCAAAAAGAGTTAAGGATTTAAGAGGTATAAAATAATGGCGAACAAAACTATAATGCTCGGTAACGAGGCAATTGCAAGAGGTGCATACGAGGCAGGTGTTAAGCTTTCAAGCGCATACCCAGGCACTCCAAGCACGGAAATCAGCGAATATTTAGCTAAATACGATGAAATTTACACAGAGTGGGCACCAAACGAAAAGGTTGCGTGCGAGGTTGCGATAGGTGCTTCCTTCTCAGGCGTACGTAGCTTGGCGTGTATGAAGCACGTTGGCTTAAACGTGGCGTCTGACCCGCTTTACACGTTTGCATATACAGGCGTTAACGGTGGCTCGGTTATCGTTGTTGCCGACGACCCTGGTCTTGCATCCTCTCAAAATGAGCAGGACACACGTATGGTTGCAAGAAGCGCACACGTGCCTGTAATTGAGCCATCAGATAGCCAAGAGGCAAAGGACTTTATGAAGGTTGCTTACGAGATAAGCGAAAAATACGATACTCCCGTTATCTTCCGTACAACTACAAAGCTCGCACACTCACAAAGCGTGGTTGAGCTTTACGAAAGAGAGGAAATAGCTGACAAGGAGTATTCAAGAAATACTGCAAAATACGTTATGATGCCCGCATCGGCTATTGGTAGACACTTGGTTGTTGAGGAGCGTGAAAAGCGACTTGCAAGCGATGCCGCTTCCCTCTCTATTAACAAAATCGAGATGGGTGACACAAAAATCGGCTTTATTACCTCGGGTATTGCTTATCAATACGTAAAGGAGGCGTGCCCAGAGGCGAGCGTTTTGAAGCTCGGTCTTGTAAATCCTATTTCAAAGGAGCTTATTGCCGACTTCTGCTCACGTGTTGAAAAGGTTTATATTTTCGAGGAGCTTGAGCCTGTTATTGAGGAGCAGGTTAAAGCTTGGGGCTTTGACGTTTGCGGTAAAGAGGTATTTACACGTCAGGGCGAATACAGTGCAAATCTTCTTAAGCGCGTTATTTACGGAAATGACGATTGTGTATTTGATAAAAAGGATGCGCCTGCGCGCCCACCTATTCTCTGCCCCGGCTGTCCACACAGAAGCGTTTATTCTGTGCTTAACAAGCTAAAGCTTCACGCATCGGGCGATATCGGCTGCTATACTCTTGGCGCAGTGCCTCCGCTTTCAGTTGTTGACACCTGCGTTTGTATGGGTGCTTCAATTTCCGCACTTCACGGTATGGAAAAGGGCAAGGGCAAGGATTACATAAAGAATTGGGTTGCGGTTATCGGCGACTCTACGTTTTTACATACGGGCGTTAACTCGCTTATAAATATGGTTTACAATAAGTCAACTGCAACGGTTATGATCCTTGACAACCGTACAACGGGTATGACAGGACATCAGGACCACGCGGCAACGGGCAAAACCTTAAAGGGTGAGGAAACGTATGCAATTGACCTTGGCGAGCTTTGCCGCACGATAGGCGTTCCTAACGTAATCGAGGTAAACGCATTTGACGTTTCCGAGCTTGAAAAAATCCTTAAAGAAAGCACACAAAGTGATGAATTGACTGTTATTATCACAAAATCTCCTTGCGTTCTTTTGAAGGGTCAAAAATTCCCGAACGTATGCAAAGCAAATCCCGAGGCTTGCAAAAAGTGCGGTATGTGCTTAAAGATCGGTTGTCCTGCTATTACAAGAAATACAGACGGCACGATTAAGATTGACCAAACGATGTGCAACGGCTGCGGTCTTTGCAAGAATTACTGTAAATTCGGTGCTATTGAAACGGTGGTAAGATAAGATGACAAAGAATATTATGATTGTAGGTGTGGGCGGACAAGGTACGCTTCTCACAAGTAGAATTATAGGTAAGACTGCACTCGAGGCAGGCTACGACGTTAAAATTTCAGAGGTACACGGTATGGCGCAAAGAGGCGGCAGTGTTGTTACCTTCGTTCGCTACGGAGAAAAGGTATCTGAGCCTGTTGTTGAAGAGGGCACGGCGGACGTTATTATCGCTTTTGAGCGTCTTGAAGCGCAAAGATACGCTCACTTCCTTAAAAAGGACGGTGTTTTGGTTGTTAACGATTGCAAAATCGAGCCTATGACCGTTGTTATCGGCGCAAAGGAATATCCCGAGGGAATTTTAGAGGGATTGAAGCAAGAGCATACCGTATATTCCATTGACGGACAAAAAATCGCAATCGAGCTTGGAAACTCAAAGGTTCTAAACTCCGTTGTTCTCGGCTTTGCCGCACCTTTTATCGGATTTACGAAGGAGGATTGGCTCTCGGTCGTTGGGGCTACCGTTCCTCCTAAAACAATCGAAATCAATAAAAATGCCTTCATAAAGGGCTACGAGGCGGCAAAATAATTTAAGCTGGAGAAATATTATGATTTGGAATGAAACTAAGGAATGTATGTCTCGCGATGAGATGACCAACCTTCAAAGTGCAAGACTTGTTAAGCTCGTTGATTACGTTTACCATAACGTTGAATTTTACAGAAAAAAGATGCAAGCTGTCGGCTTGCTCCCGGGAGACATTAAATCGCTTGAGGATATAACCAAGCTTCCTTTTATGACGAAGGACGACCTTCGTGATAACTATCCATTCGGACTTTTTGCCGTTCCGAACTCGCAAATTGTCAGAATTCACGCATCAAGCGGAACGACGGGTAAGGCAACGGTTGTCGGCTACACAAGACACGACCTTGATATTTGGGCGGAATGTGTTGCAAGATGCTTTGCAATGGCAGGCGTTGGCAAGGACGATATTATTCAAATTGCATACGGCTACGGTCTATTTACAGGCGGTCTTGGCGCACACGGCGGCGCAGAAAAGATTGGTGCAACCGTTGTGCCTATGAGCACGGGTAACTCAAAGAAGCTCACAACGATGATGGTTGACTTCGGTGCTACCGCTATTGCTTGTACTCCGTCTTACCTGCTTCATATTTCCGAGGTGCTTGAGAGCGAGGGACTTCTTGACAAAATCAAGCTTAAGGCGGCAATTTGCGGCGCTGAGCCGTGGACTGAAAAGATGCACCGTGAAATTGAGGAAAAATTAAATATTAAGGCGTACGATATTTACGGTCTTTCTGAGATTATGGGTCCCGGTGTTGCCTGTGACTGTGAGTTCCACCGTGGCTTGCACGTTTGTGAGGACCACTTCTATCCCGAAATTTTAGATACCGCTACTCTTACTCCCGTTGGCGACGGCGTAACGGGTGAGCTTGCGTTTACCACTCTTACAAAAGAGGGTATTCCTATGATTAGATACAGAACTAAGGATTTAACGAGCATCGACCACTCCGTATGTGAATGCGGCAGAACGAGCGCGCGTATTTCAAGATTTAAGGGCAGAGTTGACGATATGCTTATTATTCGTGGCGTTAACGTATTCCCAAGCCAAATTGAGGCTGCGCTTTGCGAGGTTGACGAGGTAACTCCTCACTATATGATGATAGTTGACCGTGTAAACAACCTTGACACACTCGAGGTTCAGGTTGAAATGAACCCTAAATATTACACGGACGAGGTAAGAGCAATTGAAGCACTTACCAAAAAGATTTCACACGTAATTTTGCAAGCACTCGGAATTAACGCAAAGGTCAAGATTGTTGAGCCGCAAACTCTCGTTAGAAGCGAGGGCAAGGCAGTTCACGTTCTTGATAAGCGTAAGCTATATTAATTTTTCAAATTAAAGGAGAAAATTATGTTTGCTAAACAATTAACAGTTTTTATTGAAAACCGCTCGGGCCGTCTTTCGGAGGTGCTTGGCGTATTAAAGGAAAACAACGTAAATATTTTATCACTCAGCTTGGCTGACACAACGGAGTTCGGACTTCTCCGCCTTATCGTTGACAATGCACAGCTTGGCAAGGAAAAGCTTCAAGAAAACGGCTTTTCATCACTTCTTTCCGACGTTTCAATTATAAGAATTCCACATAAGTCGGGCAGCCTACAAGCACTTCTTAAGGTGATTGACGAGGGTGGCGTAAATATTGAATATATGTATGGCTTATCAATAGAGTCAAACGAGGCACACGTAGTATTAAAGGCGAGCGACACAAAGAAGGTTGACGAAATTCTTTCATCAAACGGTGTTAAAACGCTTTCCTGCGAGGAGCTTGCAAATCTTTAATGATAATTGATTTTCATACGCACGTTTTCCCCGACAAAATTGCACAAAAGACAATTGAATATCTTTCGGGCAAGGGCGGCATACCACCCTTTGCAAGAGGCACGGTTGACTCACTTTTAGAAAAAATGAGCGAGGGGAGTGTCGATATTTCCGTTGCTCTGCCCGTTGTCACAAGCCCGAAGCAATTTGAAAGCATCAACCGCTTTGCGCTTGAAATTAACACCTCACTCGGTGGAAAAATAATATCCTTCGGCGGTATTCATCCGCTTTGCGAGGATATCGAGGGCAAAATGCGATTTTTGAAGGATGCAGGCTTTAAGGGTGTTAAAATTCATCCCGACTATCAGGGAGAATTTATCACTCACGAGGGGTATATCAAAATTCTTGAGTGTGCGCGCGAGCTTGATTTAATTGTCGTTACGCACGCGGGAATTGATTGCGGCTTTATCGGAGAGGACGTAAAATGTCCGCCTCATCTTGCCAAAGAGGTAATAAGGAAGGTAAAGCATCCAAAGCTTGTTTTGGCGCACCTCGGCGCTTGCGATATGATAAACGAGGTTTTCGATACCTTGTGTGGAGAAAACGTTTATTTTGACACGGCTTACGTACTGAAAAGGACAAGCGAAAACGACTTCAAATCCTTGATTTCTCGACACGGGGTCGACAAAATTTTATTTGCAAGCGATTCTCCGTGGAGTGATATATCAGGGGACGTAAATATTATAAAATCCTACGGTCTTACGAAGGAAACAGAGGACAAAATCTTTTATAAAAATGCGAAGGCATTGCTTTCGTTATAGGTGAATTATGAATTACAATGAAAAAATGTATGCTCTTGGCAGCAAGCGCTCAATAATCCGTGAAATTTTTGAGTACAGTAAGATGCGCGCACAAGAAATTGGTAAGGAAAACGTATTTGATTTCAGCTTGGGAAATCCGAGCGTGCCTGCACCAAATGAGGTTAACGAGGCTGTTAAAAATCTTATAGAGAATGAAAGCTCCGTGCTTTTACACGGCTACACCTCGGCACAAGGTGATTTGGGCGTCAGAACATCTATTTCCGACAACATAAATGAACGCTTTGGCGTGGAAATGAACCCGAATTTAATTTATATGACCTGCGGTGCAGCAGCTTCTCTTTCCATCTCACTTAAAGCAGTGCTTGACGAAAAAGGTGGGGAGGAGTGTATAGTTTTTGCACCTTTCTTTACCGAATACAGAGTGTTTATTGAAAACGCGGGCGGCAAAATCGTAGTTAGCCAACCGCTTGAAAAGACGTTTCAGGTTGATATAAACGATTTTGAGAGCAAGATAAACGAAAAAACAAGAGCAGTTATTGTAAACTCACCGAACAACCCAAGCGGAGTTGTTTATACAGAGGAAACGGTAAAGGCAATTTGCGAGGTATTAAAGAGAAAGAGCGAGGAATACGGCAGGGTGATTTACTTAATTGCCGACGAGCCGTACAGAGAGCTTGTTTATTCGGGCGTTAACGTTCCTTATCTTATGAACTACTACGATAACACGCTTGTTTGCTACTCATACTCAAAGTCACTTTCCTTACCCGGTGAGCGTATCGGATTTATTGCCGTATCGCCGAAAATGCAGGATGCACAGACTATTTATCTTTGCGTATGTGGGGCTGGCAGAAGCCTTGGCTACGTTTGTGCGCCGAGCCTTTTCCAGCAGGTTATCAAGAAATGCTTGAATGCAAAATGCAATATTGAGGCGTACCGTGAAAACCGCGATTTGCTTTATAATAATTTAACCGAATACGGCTACGAATGTGTAAAGCCCGACGGCGCGTTTTATCTCTTCGTAAAGGCGCTCGAAGGTGATGCATACAAATTCTACGAGGCGGCAAAGAAGCACGAGATTTTGGTTGTACCGTGTGACGACTTTGGCGTTAGCGGCTACGTAAGAATTGCTTACTGCACGTCAAAGGAAACAGTTCTTGGCGCGTTGCCTGCTTTCAAGGCTCTTGCCGATGAGTATAAAAGATAACTTATTAACTTAACGAAAAAAGCACCGAAAAATCGGTGCTTTTTGTTGTGTTTAAGAAAAAAGTGTCAAGGGGGTGTCTGTTTTTCACTCTTTTTTGACATTAAAGATTGTAGTCGGTTAAATATTTCTTTGTGTTATCTACCATTTCGTCAAAGAGCTTTCTTGCATCGTTTATATTACAGGTAACGAGTGGGTCGGATGCAAACACGCTAAATATAGCCTCTATATCGCGCTTTTCAATTGCATCGGCAAGTGCTTCCTGCTCTGTGCAGATTTTTGAAACGAGTGGGTAAATTTCGTTTGGAATATTGCCTGCCATAACGGGGCGAAGCGAATTTGAGGTGAATACGGCGTTTGTTTCAACTACTGCGCCAAGGGGCAGATTTGGAATTTGACCTACGTTTGGAATGTTTACGTTTGTAACGAGGTCGCAAAGACCGATAAGGGCACGCATTTGGTTTACGCCCTCCTCGCCCGTTCTCCAAATTTCAACGCTTTCCTCGCCGCTAACAAGCTTACGGCTTCTTTCAAGACGGTTTTTAAGGTCCTGCTTACGCCACGAAACGGGAGTAAGACCGAATTTCATTTCGCGCACGCGCTCAGGGCTTTCAAGATACCATTTGCCCGGGCAGAATTCCGCTAAGTGTCTGTCACCTGCGGCAGAAATATAGCCAAATCTTTTGAAGAGGTCAAAGGTCACCTTGGCGGCACATGCAAAGGAGTTATTCATCCAGTTGTTATCAGGCTTTGCAGGAAGACCGTCGGCGTATTTATCGCAGTATTTATCGTAATATGGGAACAGGTCAATTCCTTGATAGCTTGCGCTTGTAAGCCAAGTAAAGTGGTTTACAGAAACGGGATTTACCTTAATTTCCGCTCTTGTAGCCTTTTTGCCAAGGAATTCCTCAACTACCCATGTAAGCAATCTTTGAGTTCCGAAAACCTCGTGGCAGCAGCCAAACGCCTTAATTTCGGGGAATGCTTTGTAAAGTGCTTTTACGCAAAGCGTCATCGGGTTTGTATAGTTGATAACCCAAGCGTTTGGACAGTATTCCTTTACGTAGCCTGCAATTTCCTCAAACATTGGAATTGTACGCATAGCTCTTACAATTCCGCCAGGGCCTGTGGTGTCGCCTACCGACTGATAAATTCCGTACTTTTCGGGAGTGTGAACGTCGCTCTCCATTTCGTCAAACGTGCCGGGGAGTATCGAAATTACGACAAAATCAGCACCTGTCAACGCTTCCTTCGGAGTTTTTGACGCGTAGTAATTCCATGTAGATTTTGCGTCCTTACAGTCCTTATATTTATTACCTATAATTTCGTTAGCCATAGCGGCTTCATAGTCGATATCGTAAAGATAAACGTCGCCGCTCATATCCTCACAGCTTGCAAGGTCACTCATAAGTCCCCACGCCCAGCCGCGTGAGCCGCCGCCTACATATGCAATTTTAACGTTTTTAGCTTTGCCATTTTCAAAAATCATACTGTTTCTCCTGTATTGTGTTTTTATGACAAAATCATTATATCACACTTTTACGGTTTTGGCACAAAATAATAAAAATTTTTCAATTATTTAGCCAAAAGGTCTACCTTTTTTCTTTCTTTTATATTAAAATATATGTAACCACATTTTTGAGAGGCTTTAATATGAAAAGAACAGAAAAATTCATACAGTTTGGCGAGGGCGGATTTTTGCGCGGCTTTGCGGATTGGATGATTCAAAAAATGAATGATACTACCGATTTCGAGGGTAGCGTTGTTGTCGTTCAGCCGATAAAGGACGGTCTTTGCGACGTGCTTACCGCGCAGGACTGTAAATATACGCACCTTGTGCGCGGAGAGGAATGGTATGAAGCAAGCGTTATTGACGTTATTTCAAGATGCGTAAAGCCATATGACGATTTTAACTCCTATCTTCAGCTTGCCGAAAACCCCGATTTCAGATATATTATTTCTAACACAACGGAGTCGGGCATTGCTTACGTTGAAACGGATAAGGACACGGATACACCTCCGTCATCCTTCCCTGCTAAGCTCACGCTTTTGCTAAAAAGAAGATTTGACCTTCATCTCGGCGGCTTTATTTTCTTGCCGTGTGAGCTAATTGACCGTAACGGTGACAATCTGAAAAAATGCATCTTAAAATATAGCGAGCTTTGGGGCTACGGTAAAGAATTTGAAAATTGGATTGAAAACGAAAACGTGTTCACAAACACGCTTGTTGACCGTATAAACACGGGATATCCAAAGGGCGAGGAGCTTTCGCTTACATTTGATGACAAAATGGTAAACACATCGGAGTTTTTCCACCTTTGGGTAATAGAAACGGACTACGACCTTGAAAGGGAGCTTCCTTTTGGCAAGGCAGGTCTTAACGTAATTGTAACGCCCGATGCGCTTGAAAAATACCGCACGAGAAAGGTTAGAATCTTAAACGGCGCGCACACGTCACTTGTGCCGTATGCACTTCTTTGCGGCTTTGACACTGTAAAATCCTGCGTTGACGACGAAAAAATGAACGCATACATTAAAAAATGCGTTTTCGAGGAGATTATTCCAACGCTTGATTTACCAAGGGACGAGCTTGTTTCGTATGCAAACGATGTGCTTATCCGCTTCTCTAACCCATATATTAAGCATTATCTTAGCTCCATAGCGCTCAACTCTGTGAGCAAATTTAAGGTAAGAGTGCTTCCTTCAATTCTTGAATATAAAAAGCGCTTCGGCACGTACCCAAAAACTCTCCTCTTTGCTTTTTCAAAGCTTATTGAGTTTTATAAAACCGATATGACAAATGACGACCCCGAGGTAACTGCATTTATGAAAAATGCAAGCCTTGCTGAAATTTTATCAAACGAAAAGCTTTGGGGCAGGGACCTTAGCGAGCTTTTGGGTGAAATGGAATGATAATAAACAAGCTTGATAACGTAGAAATAAACCTCGAAAATGGGCATAAGTATGCTCTTTCTGATATAAAAAAGGGAGAAAACGTAATAAAATACGGCAATCCCATTGGACACGCGACCGCGGATATTTCAAGGGGTGAGCATATTCACACTCACAATATGAAAACAAACCTTTCGGGCAATCTTGAATATAAATATTCGGGCGGAATGGAGTTTTCGTTTGGCGAGAGTGAGAGAACGTTTCTTGGCTACGTGCGTGAAAACGGTGATATCGGTATAAGAAACGAGATTTGGATTATTCCAACGGTTGGTTGTGTAAACAAAATTGCTGAGGAGCTTGCCAAAAGAACAGGCGCGCACGCGTTTACGCATCCGTTTGGCTGCTCACAGCTTGGCGATGACCAAAAAACAACTCAGCTTATTCTAAAAGGTCTTGTAAACCATCCGAACGCAGGCGGTGTTTTGGTGCTTGGTCTTGGATGTGAAAACAACCATATTGAGCTTTTTAAGAGCATCCTTGGCGAGTATAACGAGCAAAGAGTTAAATTTTTGAACTGTCAAGATAGCGAAAACGAGCTTGAAGACGGCAAAAAAATCATAAACGAATTAAAGGAATACGCCTCTAAATTTGAGAAAAAGCCCGTACCTGTGTCTAAATTACGCGTTGGACTTAAATGTGGCGGCAGTGACGGCTATAGCGGAATTTCCGCAAACCCACTCCTTGGCAGATTTAGCGATAGCTTAACCAAAATGGGTGGCTCGGTTATTTTGACCGAGGTGCCAGAGATGTTCGGTGCGGAGCATCTTTTGATGGAGCGTGCGGAAAACGAGGACGTGTTTGAAAGATGCGTTGCGCTGATAAACAATTTCAAGGACTACTACGTGGCGCACGGACAGGTTGTTTACGAAAATCCTTCCCCGGGAAATAAGGCAGGCGGAATTACCACCTTAGAGGAAAAATCCCTCGGATGTGTTCAAAAATGCGGCTCTTGCGTTGTGCGCGACGTGCTTGACTTCGGCGATACGGTAAAGAAAAACGGTCTTTCTCTCTTGAACGGCCCCGGAAATGATATTGTCGCTATTACAAACCTTAGCGCAGCAGGTGCGCACTTAATTCTGTTTACAACGGGACGAGGCACGCCTCTTGGTGCGCCTGTGCCGACGGTTAAGGTTGCAACGAACGAGTCACTTGCAAAGAAAAAGGGGTTATGGATTGACTACGATGCATCTCCTACCCTTTCGGGTGTGAATTTAGATAGCGACTTTTTCGACTACGTTTTGGACGTGGCAAGCGGTAAGGAAACGAAAAACGAGCAAAACGGTTACCGTGAAATTTCAATTTTTAAGGACGGTGTTACACTATGAAAAATATAATTAACGAGGATTTTTTACTTCAAACAAAAACCGCGAAGGAGCTTTATAAGATAGCAAAGGAAATGCCTATTATCGACTACCATTGCCATCTTGACCCAAAGCTTATCGCAATCGACTACAAATTTGACAATCTTGGCGAGCTTTTCCTCGGCGGCGACCACTACAAGTGGCGTATGATGCGTTCCTTTGGCGTTGACGAAAAATACGTAACGGGAGATGCATCCTTTAAGGAAAAATTCCGCGAGTTTGCACGCGCACTTGAATACGCTATCGGCAATCCGCTTTACCATTGGACACATCTTGAATTAAAGCAATATTTCGGCATTGACGAAGCGCTCACCTATGAAAATGCGGATGAAATTTACGAAAAATGCACCGCAATGTTAAGAACGGACGAGTTTTCCTGCCGTAATCTTATAAAAAATTCAAACGTTAAGGTTGTTTGCACAACCGACGACCCAATTGACACGCTTGAATATCACGACCAAATAAAGGAAAGCGGATTTGAGGTTAAGGTGCTTCCCGCGTTCCGTCCCGACAAGGCGGTAAATATTCATAAGGAAACGTTTTTGCCTTACATTGAAAAAGCAGGCGTAAAGACTTACGGCGAGCTTAAAGCTTGGCTTTCTTCCCGTCTTGACTTCTTCCACGAAAAATGCTGCCGTCTTTCCGACCACGGTCTTGATTTTATTCCGTGGGGCGTGGGTGATGCTTCCGCCATTTTTGATAAAGCACTTAAAGGCGAGGCACTTACAAAGGACGAAATCGATGCTTATATGACCGACCTTCTCGTTTTCTTTGGCAAGGAGTATGCAAAGCGCGGCTGGTGTATGCAAATCCACGTTGGCGCGATAAGAAACAACAACACAAGAATGTATAAATTGCTTGGTCCTGACACAGGCTACGATAGCATAGCCGAAACAAATCTTGGTGAAAATCTTGCGAAAATTCTTGATGCGCTCGAGGCGGACAACGCACTGCCAAAGACCATTCTCTATTCGCTAAACCCTAAGGACAACTACGTTCTTGCAACACTTATGGGATGCTTCCAGGGTAGCGGCGTTAAGGGTAAAATCCAGCTCGGCTCCGGTTGGTGGTTCAACGACCAAAAGGACGGTATGCAGGAGCAATTAAAGGCGCTTGGCAATCTTGGTGTGCTTGGCTCATTTGTTGGTATGCTTACTGACTCACGCAGCTTCGTTTCATACACGCGCCACGACTATTTCCGCAGAATTCTTTGTAACGTAATCGGCACTTGGGTTGAAAACGGCGAATATCCGAACAATAAGGAAATGCTTGAAAAAATTATCAGGGGTATTTCCTACGAGAATGCAAACGAATATTTCGGGTTTTAATTTTATTTACACCTCATCCGTCACCAGAAGGTAACACCTTCCCCACAAGGGGAATGCAAAGAAAAAGCACTTGCAAGAAGCAAGTGCTTTTTGTTTTGCTTGAATTTTTTAATTTACATTTTCTCCCTTGTGGGTGTAGATATCAATATTGAAAAAAATGATTTCAGGCTCCTTTGGCAATTCTGCGCCTAAGTCTGATTTCGGGACGACGATAAGCGCGGGAAATTGGCTATATACATCACAATACATTTTATCAGCATAATATATCTCATAAAGAGCACAGTATATCTTGCCGTCGATTATCTTAATATCGTTAAAAATAATCCATTCAACGCAGTGTCCCGTGCCAAGCTTGCCGTAAATAACGTAGTTATTTTCAAATGTTTCGGCTGTTATTTTTGAAATTTCACTATTACGCTCATCTGTCAGGTCGAAAAGCTCCAGAAATTCATCATATGTGGTTATTACGGCTGTATCACTTTTGGGAGCTTTAAATCCTGTGTAATGCTCATAGCATTCTATTTCTTCTACGCTCACGCTTTTTTCATCATAGTCGACCTCGATTTTTTGCACGCTTTCAAGTCCCGATAACCCATCAAGAAGCTCATTTTCCACCATACTGTACGAGTCAAAATTAGGGAATTCAATTAAAATTTGATTTTCTACGGTGCTAACTAAAGCACTGTGGTTGTCATTGATTATACTCTTGGAAAGCTCAAATGCTTCGCTAACAATGTCTGTGCAGGTTACGGTAACGAGGTATCTAAACGTATTTGGAGCATATTTGATATATTGATTAAGGTTTTCATTATAACCAATATAGCCTGCATATCTATTTGTTGGATGGTCACCCCATGGATATTCTGTATGCTCGTCAAGATTAATTGTAACCTTTTGGCTTCTTACGTTTATTCCGTCCTCTAAATCGCGCGGATGATATGCAAACATAGAGGCTATCGGAATTATTTCCTCAGGATATTCCATATCGATATCGGTAAAATCTCCATTTCCGTAATAAGGATATCTTTTTTGGTCAACAACAAGATATATTTCGTCTCCGTTATATTCATCTAAGGGGACGCAGTTACCGGTGCGATCAACAATTACATATTCTTCGTCAAGGTCGTATTGGCTTTTTACATTTTCTATACTATATCCATAACTTCCTAAATGAATAACCGTTGCGTATTCAAATGAATAGGAAATTAAGTACCCGCCGCTTGACAACGAGTGTGTTGCAGGGTAGCTTTCTTGTGTCCAAATGCTTCCTGTATGGACTATTTTAATCATATCGCCTGCTACTATATCAGCAGGCTTTTCAATCCCGTCAATGTGCAAATAACCATCGTCGCAAAGCAGTGTTAATTCACCCAAAACGTGCCAACCGTAATCATAGGTATATTGTAAGGTTGTTGTATTAATCTCGGGCTTGTCATCGGGTGTGGGGTTAGGCTCGGGTGTTGGGTCTGTGGTGCTTCCGCCTTGTGTGTTGTTTTGATTGCTTTCATTTGGCGGTGTGGGATTTTTTGCGCCGCATATGGCACATTCGTTAAGCACGTTTCCGTTTGCATCGGTGTAGATATGCTCGACGTCTTCGCCAACGGAAGCGCAGCAAAAATCACAGGTTAGCTGATACTGACATAGCAATTTATCATCCTTTGACCAATGATGCGAGGCTTCTCGTTTTTCACCGCAAATATTGCACTCGCTATCGCATTCATAATCGTAAACGTGTTTGCACTCCGATTTACCGCAGGAAGCAAGCGCCGTTAAAATGCAAATAAGTGTAAACACCGATATAACTATTCTTATTTTTTTCATACAAATTCCTCCTTTTTAAGAAATATTTTTCCATTCACTTATTATGACGGGATTTTTGTATGCTTGGTTACAGCTTTTAGGAAATTTTATAAAAAACTGTGAAAATATAAGGGGCAGACGCGGTTATCCCTTACGTCTGCCCTTTTTGATTAAATTAATTTGCCGGAATTATGGGCAGCTCGTTTTTGCCCGGGGTGATTCCCGTGTCGGTATCCTCTCTTTTCAAATCCTTTATCGAAAGTGAGCAGGACGAAAGAGTAAGCGCAATTAAAATTACTGCAAAAAGCAGAGAAAGAATTTTTTTCATTTATTCGCTCCTTATGCATCTTTTATATAGACGTGGGGTTGTGCTTTGTCACATTTATTCTATCATTTAATTATAGCTTTGTCAATTATTTGGAAAGAAATTTAATTACGGTATCGTAAATTCTGTCCATTGAGTCAATTTCCATTGTTTCCTTTGGAGTGTGGAGGTCGTGGACGTTTGCGCCGACGGAAATTGCGCTAAGACCGCTAACGCGCGAGGTGATAACACCGCATTCAAGTCCTGCGTGGATTAAGGTTGGCTCGGTTTTTCTGCCGGTCGCTTCATTGTATGCGCTTTGGTATTTCAAAACGAGCGGTGAATTTGCTTCATCCTGCCAAGATGGGTAACCCTCGTGGTGGCGGTATCTTGCGCCTATTGTGCAAATGAGCCCCTCAAGCTGAAGCTTTGAGAAGCTTAGTCCCTCCTCGGAATATGCGCGTGAAGAAAAGCCGACCTTGATTTTTGTGTCCTCGGTTCTTATTCTTGCTAAATTTCTTGAAATTGACGGCATTATGGGAGCTACATTTCTATACTCCAAAACCGCGTTTGGAATTGACAAAATTTGAAGAAGCCTGTCGGTGTCATCCTTTGTGAGCGTTGTATCGCACTTTACGTTTTCAACGGTAACGGTAAGAAGGGCGTCCTCCTTGGCTTTTACCTCGCTAAGTGCAAGCTTGCGTGCGTTTTCAAAGGGGACGGTGATATCTTGATTTGTGCAAATTACCGCCTCGCATTCACGCGGAATTGCATTATCCTTATCTCCGCCCTCAAGGTGTGAAATCGTAAAATCAATTTCGCTTTTTATGCTTTTTAACACCTTGCCCATAAGTATATGAGCGTTTAAGCGGCCTCTGTCAATATCCTCGCCTGAGTGACCGCCGACAAGTCCTTTTATCGAGATTTTATAGGAGGGAGTGTCTGTTTTTTGATGATTTACCGCCATTTCAAGGTCAGTACGCATGCCACCGCAACAGCCGATAATAACCGTGTTTTCCTCAGCGGAGTCGAGGTTTATCATTTCCTTAGCGGAAACGGCGGAATAGTTGAATTTTGTCGCACCGACAAGACCGATTTCCTCACTTGACGTAAAAAGAAATTCAAGTGGCGGACATGAAATTTCGTCATTTTCCAAAACCGCGAGCATTATTGCAACGCCAAAGCCGTCGTCAGCACCTAATGTTGTATTGTTTGCTCTTAATATATTGCCCTCTTGAATTAGCTCGATTTCATCAGCTAAAAAGTTGTGGTTGTTTCCTATGTTTTGCTCGCATACCATATCGGTGTGGGCTTGGAGCATTACGGCGTTTTCGTTTTCTCTGCCATTTGATGCGTTCTTTCTTATAAACACATTATTCCACTCGTCGCGGTAGCAAAAAAGTCCTCTTTCCCTTGCAAAATTTTCAATATAAGAGGCGATTTTCCCCTCGTTGCCCGAGCCTCTCGGGATTTTTGATATTTCCTCGAAATAATAAAACGGTCTTTCGTTTCTTATTCCCTTAATTTTCATAATAATTACCGCCTTTTTAGAAAATATTTCAAGCCTTTATCTGTTGGAATGTACCGTCTATTATGCGTTAAAGACATGTTCGATTGGGTATACTGTGGCTATATGATTTTATTTTATCACTTTCGGGCAAAATTGTAAATAGCAAATTAAAACTATTCTCTTTTACTTGACTTTTTAATTTTATTATTATATAATACTTATAATGCGAAATTTTGGCAAAATTCAGAAAAGGAGGTCCTATGAAAAAAATCGATCCTGTCGTTTTGAAGGAAACAGGCTTTGTTGCCCTTATTTCTTTTATAATGTGTGTCTTTATGAACGCCGTTTTTCTTATCGTTGACTATTTCTTCGACGGTGCTTGGACTTGGCTTGTCCCACTTGGCACGCTAATCGGATATATCGCATCTGTCGGTAACTTTTTCTTAATGGGGCTTACCGTTGTTAAGGCACTTACCAAGGAACAAAAGGATGCGTCGAATTTCATTAAGCTTTCTGGGATGGGACGCCTGCTTATGATGTTTTTAATTGCCTTGGCTGCTTATTTAATTGATTTGTTTGCCTTTGAGGCGTTTAGCGTAGGATTTATTTTGGCGGTTGTAATTCCTTACACCTTTCCAAGAATAGGCGTTATGCTCCGTCCTCTTGCTTCAAAAATAAAGCAAAGGAGGAATAAACAATGAAAAGTAAGAAATCTGTCGGCTTTATAATTCTTGATATTTTCTATATTGTGATGGCAATTTTGCCGCTTGCCTTCGGTCTTTTGCTTGATATTTTAACGACACCGAAATCGGGCGGAGGCGTTACTATCGCAGGCGCGCGAATTTACTACGAGCTTGAAATTCTTGAAAGCACAAGGTTTTTCAATATTATAATTTCCGAGGCGCAAATAAACTCACTGCTCGTCACCTTAACTATACTCTTTGCCTGCCTTTTCTTAACGCACGGCTTAAAGGAAAAAATTGAGCTTAAAAGACAGCATATTGCAGAAATTATCGTTGAGAAGGTTGACTCTCTTGTCAGCGAAAATATGGGTAGCGATTTTAGCCATTTTCCACCGTTTATTATTGCTATTATGGCACTCTCGGGCTTATCGAGCCTGCTTTCCCTGCTCGGTCTTTACCCACCGACCTCAGACATTAGCGTGGTTGGCGGTTGGGCAATTTTGGTTTTTGCCATTATCACCTACTACAAATTAAAATGCGGACCTATCTACTACGCAAAGGGATTTTTACAGCCCGTATTTATCTTAGCACCTATAAACGTTATCGGTGAATTTGCAACGCCTGTTTCAATGGCATTCCGTCACTACGGAAACATCATGTCAGGCTCGGTAATTTCAATTTTGATTTCCGCGTTTTTGGCGTGGGCATCAAATCTTGTTTTCGGTGCTATCACTACTCTGCCGATTTTCCAAGTCGGCTTGCCTGCTATTTTCTCGCTATACTTCGATATTTTCAGCGGTTGCTTGCAGGCATTCATCTTCGCTATGCTCACAATGCTCAATATTTCAACGGCGTTTGATGCCGATGAATACTATAAGAGAAAAAGAAAAAGCTTGAAAAGAAGCTTGAAAAATCAAACAGAAAAATAAAAAATTAAAAAACAAAAATACGGCTCACTTACAACCAACGGTTGAGGGAGCCACAAAAAAGGAGAATTTTTATGGAACTCGCAATTGGTATTATTTTAGGTTGCTGCGCTCTTGGCGCAGGTATTGCAATGATCGCAGGTATCGGCCCAGGTATCGGTGAAGGTAACGCGGTTGCAAAGGCGTGTGAGGCTATCGGACGTCAGCCCGAGAGCAAGGGTGCGGTTACAACAACTATGATTATGGGTTGTGCTATCGCCGAAACAACAGGTCTTTACGCGCTCGTTATCGCTATTCTTTTGATTTTCGTTGCACCAAACACATTTGTAAACGTACTTCAAAAGGCAAAAGAGCTTGGCTTATTCTAATTCATAGGAAAAGACGGATATGTTCACAGAAGAATCATTAAATATTATTTCTGTCAACTTCTTTTCTATCCTTTTTTCACTCTTAAATCTCGTTATCATTTTCTTAATTGCTAAGTTTTTGCTTTATAAGCCTGTTAAGAAAATGCTCCAAAACCGTCAAAAAACAATTGACGATGCTTACAAGCGTGCCGCTGATGCCGAAAGTGAGGCAAACGAGCATAAGGAAGCATACGAGAATAAGCTAAAGGATGCCAAGGAAGAGGCAAGTAATATTATAAGTGGCGCCGTTACTACTGCTAAGGCGCGTGAAAAGGAAATTTTGGCAGACGCAAAATCCGAGGGCGAGCGCATAGTGGCGCAAGCTAAGGAAAGTGCCGAGCTTGAAATTAAAAAAGCGGAAGAAACAATCAAGGAAGAAATCGTCGGCGTTTCATTCGAGCTTACTGAGAAGCTTCTTGAAAGAGAAATCAATGAAAAGGACCACGAAAGCTTGATTGATTCCTTTATAAATGAAATAGGTGAAGAATAATGGCAGATTTGAGTAAGGAATATACCGCTGCTTTATTTTCCTTGGCTATGGAAAACGGTCTTGTTGACGTATTTAAGCACGAGCTTGAAAAAATCAAGGACGCAATAGACGAGGACTATATTCTTATTTTGAAATCCCCTGCGCTGAGCTTGACCTCTCGACTTGATATGATTGACGAGGCGTTTGGCAAGGATATGCACGAATACGTTGTATCCTTTGTAAAGCTGCTTTGCGAAAATGGGAAAATTGAGCTTTTGCCGAACACTATAAACGAGTTTTTCGAGCTTTGTCGCGAGCTTGAAAACCGCGCCCAAGCAAAAATTTATTACACGAAGGCGCCAAGCAAGGAGCAAAGAGAAAGGCTTGAAAATAGACTTGAAAAAATGACAGGCAAAAAAATCGACGCGCTTTATATCGAGGATCGCTCCTTGATAGGCGGAATTAAGGTTGAGCTTGACGATAAAATTATCGACGGCTCGATTTCGGCGCGTTTATCAAATATTAAGGGAGTGATTGGTAAATGAGTAGCCCCTCTGAAATCAGTAACGTAATTAAGCTTCAAATAGCTAACTATAAAGAGCGCGCAAAAATGCAGGAAACGGGTAAGGTTATCCTCGTTGGCGACGGTATTGCAAGGGTTTACGGTCTTGAAGCCTGTATGGCAGGCGAGCTGCTTGAATTTGACGACGGCAGCTTCGGTATGGCGCAAAACCTTGAAAAGGAAACCGTTTCCGTTGCGGTGCTTTCAAACAAAAACAGTATAAAGGAAGGCTCCTTGGTTAAAAGAACGGGTAAGGTTTTGTCTGTTCCTGTGGGAGACAAGTTCCTTGGCAGAGTTGTAAATGCACTCGGTGAGCCTATTGACGGCAAGGGCCCTATTGAAAATAACGGATTTAGACCTATTGAGTCTGAAGCACCCGGTATTATTGAAAGAAAAAGCGTTTCCGTTCCGCTTCAAACAGGAATTAAGGCAATTGACAGTATGATTCCTATCGGTCGCGGTCAACGTGAGCTTATTATCGGCGACCGTCAAACGGGTAAAACCGAGATTGCCATAGACACAATTATCAACCAAAAAAATACAGGCGTTATCTGTATTTACGTAGCTATCGGTCAAAAAAGCACGTCAGTTGCTCAGCTTGCAAACGAGCTTGCAATTAACGGCGCTATGGACTATACCATTATAGTTTCCGCAACGGCTGCTGAAAGCGCGCCGCTTCAATACATCGCACCGTACAGCGGATGCGCTATGGCGGAATACTTCCGTGAAATGGGCAAGGACGTTTTAATAATTTATGACGATTTAAGCAAGCACGCGGTTGCATACCGTGCGCTCTCCTTGCTGATAAGACGTCCCCCGGGCCGTGAGGCTTACCCCGGTGACGTATTCTATTTGCATTCACGTCTTCTCGAGCGTGCAGCTTGCGTTGATGAAGCATACGGTGGCGGCTCTATTACCGCATTGCCTATTATTGAAACACAGGCGGGCGACGTTTCCGCTTACATTCCAACTAACGTAATTTCAATTACAGACGGACAAATATTCCTTGAAACGGAGCTTTTCCACTCGGGAATTATGCCTGCTATCAACCCCGGTATTTCAGTTAGCCGTGTTGGCGGCTCTGCTCAGCTCAAGGGCATGAAAAAGGTTGCGGGCGAGCTTAAGCTTCTCTACTCACAGTACCGTGAGCTTCAAGCATTTGCACAGTTTGGCTCTGACCTCGATGCAGATACTAAGAAACGTCTTGCACTCGGTGAAAGAATAGTTGCTATTTTGAAACAGGGCAAAAATTCGCCTGTACGCGTGGGATGTCAGGTTGCAATAGTTTATGCGGCAATTAACGGCTATCTTGATAAAACAGAGGTATCCCGTGTGCCCGAATATGAAAAATCGCTCTTTGCGCTTCTTGAAAACAATCATAGCGCTTGGCTCGAAAGAATAGAAAACGGCTTCTTTGATAAGGATGATGAGGAAGCACTCAAATCCATCCTTTCGGAAATGCAGGTATAATATGGCAAACACGAAAGCACTTCGCGTGCGAATTAAAAGTGTTAAATCAACCGAGCAGCTAACGAAGGCGATGGGACTTGTTGCGTCATCAAAAATCAGACGTGCAAACATAAATATGTATAAATCGAGAGAATATCTTCTTTCGCTTGAAAAATCGATATCGCTCCTTACATCCTCGCCCGACGTACAAAAGAGCCCTTATATGCAAAATCGCGACACGTCTCGCACTAAAATTATAATAATTGCAGGTGACAGAGGCTTGGCAGGCGGCTATAACGCAAACGTTTTCCGTCTTGCAAAGGAGCATGGGGATGCTGAATTTATTCCTATCGGAAAGCGCGCGTGTGACTTTTGCGGTAAGGAAATAAATTCCTCGGAAAAATACTCCTTTGAAGATGCTATGACGCTTTCACGCGAGCTTTGCTCCGAGTTTTACAGAGGCGAGCTTGACCGTTTGGGTATCATATATACATTTTACCATTCCGTTATGTCACAGGAAGCAAAAATCAAGTGGATTTTGCCACTTACACGCGGCGAAAATTCAAGCGATAATGCAGGAATGATTTACGAGCCTGACCACGAAACGGTGCTCAATTTAGTCGCTTCGGAATACGTCTCTGGCGTTATAACCTCTCTTGTCAGAGAGAGCTTTGCCTGTGAGGTAAGCGCGCGCCGTATGGCAATGGACTCAGCAGGCAAAAACGCAAAGCAAATGATAAGTGATTTAAGCTTGCAGTACAACCGTGCCCGTCAAGGTGCAATCACACAGGAAATTACCGAAATTGTGGCAGGTGCAGGTGAATAATAATCTTTTCGCTTTCTAAATAGCAATTCGGCTAAAAGCCCACATGGGCTATAAAGAACGCTTTTAGACGTTCTCTTTTGAAATCTCTTTTTGTGAGGTAAAAATTTTGGAAAATAAAACTTTCGGCAAGGTTATACAGGTTATGGGGCCTGTTGTTGACGTTGCCTTCAACGAGGGAGAGCTTCCCGAAATATACAATGCGCTTAAAATTCCCGTTGGTGAAAGAATTTTGACCGTTGAGGTTGCACAGCACATCGGTGACAACACCGCAAGATGTATAGCTATGGCTTCAACTGACGGTCTTCAAAGAGGAACAAAGGCGCAAGACACAGGCGCTCCTATATCTGTGCCTGTCGGCAAAGAAACACTCGGTAGAATTTTCAACGTGCTTGGTGATGCAGTTGACAATATGCCAACTCCCGAAACAAGCGAGCGTTGGAACATACACCGCGCAGCTCCGAAATACGAGGAGCTAAAAACAAGCGCAGAAATTTTTGAAACAGGTATTAAGGTTATCGACCTTATCTGCCCTTACTCAAAGGGTGGTAAGATAGGTCTTTTCGGCGGTGCGGGCGTTGGTAAAACGGTTCTTATTATGGAGCTTATCAACAATATCGCGAAGGAGCATGGCGGTATTTCCGTTTTCTCCGGAGTTGGCGAGCGCACACGTGAGGGAAACGACCTATATAATGAAATGAAGGGCTCAGGCG
Organism: Eubacteriales bacterium; assembly: GCA_045123255.1. GTDB lineage: Bacteria > Bacillota > Clostridia > Oscillospirales > CAG-272 > RGIG2000. The sequence continues at coordinate 18,536 of JBGVIN010000101.1, read as the reverse complement.
TTCTTAGCAACACCGCGCTCGTTTACGGACAAATGAATGAGCCACCCGGGGCAAGAATGCGCGTTGCGCTTTCAGGTCTTACTATGGCTGAGTATTTCCGTGACAAGGAAAACTCCGACGTGCTTTTGTTTATTGATAACATTTTCCGTTTCACTCAGGCGGGCTCAGAGGTATCCGCGCTTCTTGGCCGTATGCCGTCTGCCGTTGGCTATCAGCCAACCTTGGCAACGGAAATGGGCGCTTTGCAGGAAAGAATTACTTCAACCAAGCAAGGCTCAATTACATCAATTCAAGCGGTTTACGTGCCAGCTGACGACCTAACCGACCCTGCTCCGTCAACAACGTTTGCACACCTTGACGCAACTACGGTTTTGGCAAGAAGCATAGCATCTCAGGGTATTTATCCTGCGGTTGATCCACTTGAATCAACGAGCCGTATTCTCTCCCCCGACGTTGTAGGCGAGGAGCATTACTACGTTGCAAAAGAGGTACAAAGAATACTTCAAAGATACAACGAGCTTATGGATATTATTGCCATTATGGGTATGGATGAGCTTTCAGATGATGACAAGCTGCTTGTTGCAAGAGCAAGAAAAATTCAAAGATTTTTATCCCAACCGTTTGACGTTTCAGAAAAGTTCACGGGTATTCCCGGTACTTACGTGCCGATTGGCGAAACAATCCGCGGCTTTAAGGAAATTATCGAGGGCAAGCACGATGCGCTTCCCGAGAGTGCGTTCCTCTACGTTGGTACAATTGACGAGGCCGTAGAAAAAGCAAAGAGGGTGTAATATGAAAACCTTTAAGCTAACCATTTCATCACCCGACGGAAATATTTTTGAGGGTGAAATATATAAGCTTGACGTTCGCGGTATAATGGGTGAGCTTGCTATTATGGCAGGACACGTTCCGTTCGTTACCGCCGTTAAAAGCGCACCTTGTGCTGTTTGGATAGACGAGGATACAAAAAAGGAGGCTACTTGCGACGGCGGACTTTTGACCGTTGGTGCAGAGTCAACAACGTTTATATCGGGGTCATTCAAATTTAACGAATAATTTTAGGGAGGATTTTTCCTCCCTTTTCGTTTGCTTATTTGTAAGTCACTTTTCCTTTCTCATCATATTATATTAACGAAGGCGTTTTTAACGCTTTCAAAATTTTGAAAGGAATTTAATATGGCTCAATTTACTAATCAAGCGACTTTGTCCTACGGCACAACCGTTACAAGCTCAAATATTGCGGTTGGTGAGGTTTTAGAGGTGCTTTCCATCACCAAAACCGCTGTTAATGACACTTACGGACAAAACGACACTATCACCTATATTATAAGCTTAATTAACACAGGTTCAACTGCATTAAACGGCTTAACCGTTACGGATAATCTCGGCACGTACTCCTTTGGAACAGGTACGCTCACACCTCTTGTTTATACAGACGGCTCTGTAAGATACTATCAAAACGGTGCTTTGGTAGCTTCTCCGACTGTAACCGTCAACCCGAGCTCCGTTGAGTTTAGCCCAATAAGTGTGCCTGCAAATGGTAACGCAGCTATTGCTTACGAGGTTTCACTTAACAACCTTGCTCCCTTAGCATTTGGTGATACGATAACCAACACAGCTACTGCCTTCGGCGGTGGAATCACACCGGTATCGGCAACTGAGGTTGTTAGCAGCGAATCTTCCCCAAGCATTACAATTACTAAGTCGATAAGCCCCGTTCCCGTTTCCGACGGTGAGACGGTAACCTATACCTTTGTTATTCAAAACTACGGCAATACTGCGCTTATTGCAACGGATAATGCTGTAATCAGCGACACGTTTAACCCAATTTTAACAAACGTACAGGCAACCTTTAACGGTGCGGCTTGGACAGAGGGTACTGAATATAATTACGACGAATTAAGCGGTCTTTTCGAAAGCGTTGGCGGCTTCGTTACAGTTCCTGCGGCGACCTACACGCAAGACCCTGTAACAGGCATTGTATCATCAACACCCGGCACAAGCACACTTGTTATCACAGGAACAATTTAAGCAAATTACCTTATTGTGTGAAACAATCTATGCAAATCACCTTATTGTGTGAAACAATCTATGCAAAAAAGCGAATTTCCAAACGGAAATTCGCTTTTTAATTATCAAATAATTTTATTGAAATTTAACTGTTTGTCCTGCACCAATGCAGTATTTTTGACCGTTATGTGTCATATAAACGTCATATGCACTTGGATTATATACCATATCGTTTTCAACCGAGAATGAAAGCGAGCGGTATGCCTCGATATAATCGTAAAGCTCGATATTTGTTGCGTACCAAACGTCGTCACGGCCTGCAAGAATTTTGCAAAGATTCTCCATTCTTGCCCAGTCATCCTCAGTTCTATACTCGTATGAATGTCCCCAAATGTAGAAGAGCCAGCCCTCGGTTGTACGCCAATCATTCGAGAGCTTTCCGTTTACAAACTGGTCTGCAAGCTCAAAAACGCGCTCATCCGCTTGGTGACAGGTGGTGTCCATCTCGAGCCATTTTTGAGAAACGGAAAATCTGTGATGTGCGCCAACTCCGCGGCTGTATTTAATTCCGCAGTCCTTGATGATACGAAGCACGTCATTATTATAAGTGCCAAATGGATATGCCATACCGCGCACAACGTAGCCTGTGTATTTTTCAAGTGTTTTTCTGTCGTTTAATATCTCAGTTACAATCTCCGTTGCATGAAGCTTCTCAAGGAATGGGTGATTCACCGCGTGAACGGCAACCTCGTGTCCCTTATATACCTCGGGGATTTGTTCAAGCGCAACCTTGCTTGATTTAGGGTCAATCTTTTCAGACATTAAGCCACTGTTAAGATTGAAGGTGCCCTTTAATCCGTACTTATTGAAAAGCTCGATAAGTCTTATATCTTGCTTTTCTCCATCGTCATAGCTAAAGGTAAGCGCCTTTGGCTTTCCGTCCTTATAAAGCATTACGTTTTTATTCATATTTCTCTCCTTAATTTTGGCTTCTTTCGCCTAAAATGTTTCTGTATTTTTGATAGAAGCTCTCAAAGTAGTCGCCGTCAAGTGATGCTCTTATCTTTTCCATTAAATCGTTATAGAAATAGAGATTATGTAGAACCGCCAAGCGCATACCGAGTGCTTCCTTTGCCTTGATTAGGTGACGAATGTACGCACGTGAATAATCACGGCAAGCAGGACAGGAGCAGTTTTCGTCGATTGGGCGAGAGTCGTCACGGTATTTTTCGTTCATAATGTTCATTTTGCCGTGCCAGGTAAACAAGTTTCCGTGGCGCGCGTTTCTTGACGGCATAACACAGTCAAAGAAATCAATTCCGCGGTGAACCGCCTCTAAAATATTGCAGGGAGTGCCGACACCCATTAGGTATCTTGGCTTGTTTTCGGGCATATGAGGCTCGACAATATCAATTATACGGTACATTTCCTCGGTTGATTCACCAACCGCAAGACCGCCAATTGCGTAGCCGTCGAGGTCAAGCTCCGCTATTTTTTTCATATGCTCTATTCTTAAATCCTCGTATGTGCTGCCTTGGTTAATGCCGAATAGCATTTGATTTTTGTTTATCGTTTCGGGGAGTGAGTTTAGGCGTGCAAGCTCATCCTTACAACGCACGAGCCAACGCACGGTGCGGTCGCAGGACTTCTTTGTGTAATCATAAGGGGCGGGGTTTTCAATACACTCGTCAAACGCCATAGCAATAGTTGAAGCGAGGTTTGACTGAATTTGCATTGACTCCTCAGGACCCATAAAAATGCGCTTTCCGTCTATGTGGGAGGCGAATTTAACGCCCTCCTCGGTAATTTTTCTAAGCTGAGAAAGGGAGAAAACCTGAAATCCGCCACTGTCGGTAAGAACAGGCTTATCCCAATTGAAGAACTTGTGAATTCCGCCAAGGTCGTGAATAAGCTTATCTCCCGGGCGAAGGTGCAAATGGTACGTATTTGAAAGCTCAACCTGGCATTTAAGCTCCTTTAAGTCGCTTGTTGAAACGCCACCCTTAATAGCGGCACAAGTGCCTACGTTCATAAAAACAGGAGTTTCAATTGTACCGTGAACGGTTTCGAGGCGCGCACGTCTTGCTCTGCCGTCTTTTTTTATAACTTCAAACATTTTATTTCCTTTCAAATTGCTTTTCAAGGAAGTGCCTTGTGATTTCAAATGCAATAGGTCTTCCGTGAGGGCAATATTTAATGTTTTCAAGGGTCAATACTCTGTCGCAAATCCATTTTACGTGCCCTTGGTCGTATATTCTGCCTGCCTTAATTGCCGCCTTGCAGGAGCATTGATAGAGTGCCTTCTCAAATCGTGCATATCTTGTTGATGATGCGTCCGCTTCACCGCTTGCAAGCTTATCAAGAAGCGTTAAAAATGAATCAATTGCGGCGCTTGTATCAATTTCGGCAGGAATTTCATAAAGATGAGCGATTTTTCCGTCAAGCTCGAAGCCGAAGCCCGTTTTTCTGACGTCCTCATCCCACTCAACTATCGCGCCAAGCTCCTCGTGGCTCAGTTCAACGTCGATTGGAATTAAAAGAAGCTGAGATGATGGCTCTGCCTCGGCAATTTTAGATTTCAAATCCTCAAAAATTATGCGCTCGTGTGCGGCGTGCTTATCGATAATATATGCAATATCGCCAAGCTCAACTATAACGTACGAGTTATAAAGCTCACCGATGATTTTATAATCGGGAACGAGCGGTGTACGCACCTTGGGCGCATCTAATTTTTCGCTAATTTCAGCCACAGGTTGAGGTGTTTTCTCGCTCGGAGCATCAAAAATTGATGTTGTGAATGATTTTAGAGCTTCGCTTTTTGAGCCTTCGCTTGTATCAAACGAAATTTTCACCTGCTCGTTGCTTTTTTGCGGCGCATCGAAGAAGAAGGGCGCATCATTTGCTTTTTCTTCTTTTGGCTTTGGTGCGGATTTTGGAAATTTTAATGAAAATGCATCCTCATTTACATATTTTTCGTCAGACAAGACGGTGGATGTGCTTAGCTTTTCCTTTTTATCAAGAGATGAATAGTCAAGCGTATTGTTTTGGCGCACTATGCCTATATTTGATTTTGTGTCGAATGCTATGCGCGCACCCTTATATTCGTTATTTTCCTTATCCTGTACGGGAAAAACGGTGTTTAGAAGAGCTTGCGCCTCGCGCGAGAGTGACTTTTCCTCGTTATATAGCGTCGGGCGCGAAATTGAGCCCTCAAGCGCGGTACGTACCGCATAATATACTGCGTTGAAAACAACGTTTTCGTTTGAGAATTTAACCTCTAATTTTGCAGGGTGAACGTTGACGTCAACCTGTGTGGGGTCAATTTGTATATCAAGCACGCAAAATGGGAATTTTCCCTCGGGAATATATGATTTATACGCCTGCTCGATAGCTGCTGATGCGGTTTTGCTCTTTACGAAGCGTGAATTTATATAAAAGCTTTCCATATTGCGGTTGGCACGGCAAAGCTCGGGCGAGGAGATAAAGCCGCTCACCATTATTCCGCCGTCCTCACGGTCAACTGATATGGTCTTTTTAGACACTTCCCTGCCTAAAATTGCATAAATTACGTTTGAAAGCGAGCCGTCACCTGCGGTTAAATATTTAAGCTCACCGTCAACGATATACCTAAACGAAATATCGGGGCGAGAGAGCGCAACCTTTTCAACAACTCCCGAAACGGCAAGCGCCTCGGTCTTGTCCTGCTTTAAGAATTTCTTTCTTGCGGGAACGTTATAAAACAAGTCCTCAACTATAACGGTTGTACCGTCAAGCGAGCCTGTTTTTTCGTGAACAAGCACCTTGCCTGCATGCGCTTCAAGAATAGAGCCGAGCGAGGCGTCCCTTTGCTTTGAAAGAATTCTCATTTTTGAAACAGAGGAAATTGCGGCAAGTGCTTCTCCGCGAAAGCCGAGCGTTAAAATTGAATCAAGGTCAGACGCTTCCTTAATTTTACTCGTCGCGTGTCTTAAAATAGCAACGGGCAAATCCTCATAGGAAATTCCCGAGCCGTTATCGCTTACACGCATAAAGGTGCTTCCGCCCTTTTTGATTTCAACGATTATGCTACTTGCGCCTGAGTCTATTGCATTTTCAAGCAGCTCCTTGACAACCGACGCAGGACGGTCAACAACCTCACCTGCAGCAATTAGGTTTGCAACGTCAAAGCCAAGCACGTTAATTTTGCCCATTTAATTTTCCTCCTTTTTTACGTAGTAAATCACGGCTGTGCCGTGTATATCATCAACACGTAGTGTTGCATATCACCAATGCGAAGCATTGTATATCATCACACAAAGTGTGTATATCATCAATTTCGCAGAAATTGCATAATTCTTAGTTATTAAAAAGCTTCTTTAATTCAAAGATAAAGTTCATAGCTTCAATTGGCGTTATGGTGTTTAGGTCAAGCATCTTGATTTTATCTGCCGCCTCGTAAATTGCCATATCCTCAAAGCTCATTGTCGCCTCTTGAACGGTTGCTTTTTTCGTTTTCTTCGGTTCAACCGTGCCGTTTTCAATCATTTCGGCAAGCACGCCACGCGCGCGCTTAACTACCTCGTTTGGCACGCCTGCAAGCTTAGCAACCTCGATACCGTAGCTGTCGTCGGTTGGCCCCTTCACTATTTTACGAAGGAAGGTGATGTCCTCGCCGCGCTTCTTTGCCGCGATATTGTAGTTTACTATGCCGTCAATTTCGTCCTCAAGGCAGGTTAACTCGTGATAGTGAGTTGCGAACATTGAGCGCGCGCCAATCTTTTTTCCTGCGGTATATTCCGCTATTGCGCGTGCAATACTCATACCGTCATAGGTTGACGTGCCTCTGCCTATTTCGTCGTAAATTATAAAGCTCTTTTTCGTTGCATTTTCCAAAATGTACGCAACCTCGGTCATTTCGAGCATGAAGGTAGATTGACCTGAGGCAAGGTCGTCCGATGCGCCAACGCGCGTAAACAGCTTGTCAACAATGCCTATTCTTGCGCTTTTAGCAGGAACGAACGAGCCTATTTGTGCCATAAGCACAATAAGTGCGCTTTGACGCATATAAGTTGATTTACCTGCCATATTAGGACCTGTGATAAGTGCCATTTTGTCGGTTGTAGTGTTAAGATAGGTATCGTTTGGCACAAAATAGCTATCCTTGACAAATTGCTCAACAACAGGGTGGCGTCCGTCCTTAATATCGATAACGTCACCGTTGTCAACGTCGGGACAAACGTATGAATTTTTAACGGCAACCTCGGCAAGGGAAAGATATACGTCCAAGCGCGCGAGCATATTTGCGCTACGCTGAATACGCCTTAATTCATTTCCAACCTTGTCCTTTATCTCGCAGAAAAGCTCATATTCAAGATTGCAGAGCTTATCCTTTGCGCCAAGAACGGTTGCTTCCATATCCTTTAATTCCTCTGTGATATATCTTTCACAGCCTGATAAGGTTTGCTTTCTTATGTATCTTTCGGGTACCTGTGCTACAAGCGATTTTGTGACCTCTATATAGTATCCGAAAACGCGATTGTAGCCAACCTTTAAGGTTTTAATGCCTGTTTTTTCGCGCTCGTCCTCCTCAATTTGACGGATAAGTCCGCTTGCGTCCTCCATTATTGAGCGAAGGCGGTCAACCTCGGGGCTGTATCCGCTTTTCAAAATTCCGCCCTCACGGATTGAAAACGGCGGCAAATCAACGATTGCGTCGTTTATGAGTGAGGTAACGTCCTCTAAGCTGTCAAGCCCCTCTCTTACGTTAACAAGCTCTCTTGCGCTTTCCGTATAAAGAAGATTTTTAACCTCGGGAATAACGGACAAGGTTGAAGCAATAGCCTTTAAGTCCTTGCCGCTTGCGGTTGAATAAACAACCTTTGTCATTAAGCGTTCAAGGTCCAAAACACCCGAAAGAAGGTTGATAAGCTCGCCGCGAAGGACGATATTTTTTGAAAGCGATTCGACAGCGCCCTGTCTTTCAAGAATTTTTTTGATATCGAGCAAGGGATGCTCAATATAGCTCCTTAGCATTCTTGCGCCCATTGAGGTCTTGGTTTTGTCAAGCACCCAATATAGAGTGCCGCGCTTTTCCTTGTTCCTCATTGACTCGCAAAGCTCTAAGTTGCGGCGTGTGTTGAGGTCCATTTCAAGATACTGTCCCTCACCGTACACGTTAACCGTATTGATATATGAAATATCGGTCTTTTGAGTTTTAATTATATATTCAAGGATTGCACCTATTGAGGTGGCAATTCCCGTATTATTCAAATTTTTATTTGCAAAGTCCTCACCGAATTGTGAAACGACACGTGCGCGACATTTTTCGCTATCGAAATAGCCATCCATTGAATACTCTACAAGTGCGCCAAGCTTTTCCTTGGCAAAGCTACTTAAAAATGCGCCGTTATCCACGTCAATATTCGTTATAATTTCCTTTGGCGCGTACGTACCAAGCTCGTTCAAAACTCGGCTTGGCTCACCCTCAATAAGGGTAGCTGACATTTCACCCGTTGAAATATCGGCAAAGGTAACGCCCACTCCACCGCGGTGGAAATAAAGTGAGCATAGGTAGTTGTTTTTCGTTTCGTTTAAGAGTGATGCCTCAACGACTGTACCAGGGGTAATCTCCCTTACAACCTCGCGCTTTACAATGCCCTTAGTTTCCGCGGGATTTTCCATTTGCTCGCAAATTGCAACCTTATAGCCCTTGGAAATAAGCTTGCCGATATACGGCTCAACGCTATGGTAGGGAACGCCACACATAGGCGCGCGCTCAGGCTCGCCACAATCGCGCCCCGTTAAGGTAAGCTCAAGCTCGCGCGAGGCAGTTATGGCGTCGTTAAAGAACATCTCGTAAAAATCACCGAGACGGTAAAACAGTATAAAATCCTTGTATTGTTCCTTTATCTCAAGATATTGAAGCATCATAGACGTCATACCGTCTTACCTCCTAAAATCAGTGAATTTAATGCTTTCGGCACACTTGCCGTTCTTTTGCGCTTTTTGCGCGTTTAATTAGTGATGGTGACCGCAGTCAGAGCCGCAGCTTGAGCAGTTGTGTGAGCAAGGACGTTGACCTGTGATTTGGAATTCAATCTCAGCGTTAACCTCCTGCATAAGTGCGTTAACAGCCTCTTGTGCCTCGTTGATTTGAACGAACGTTTCGCTTGAGGTTACCTCGCTAACAATTGCATCAAGGCGATTTTCAATTGCTTCGATAATCTTTTGGTCTACTGTTTCTCTCTTATATTCCTCAGCGAGAGCGATTTGTTGAGTATTGTACTCAAGCATAAGTGCTTGGATTTTTTCATCCTTTTCGTAAGCAGCCTTTGCTTCTTCCATCTTTGCAACTCTTGCGTCAGCCTTTATAGCTTGTCCGAGCTGAGCGGCTAATTCCATAATTTCCATTTTGTTTTCTCCTTTGCGGTTTATATTATTTCACCGAACAGATTGAAGGTGTCTGCGCGTGTGATTTTAACGTTAATAAAATTGCCTGTGTAATCGATGTCACTTTCAAAGTGAACTATCTTATTTCCCTGTGTGCGTGAGGTGTAAGCGTTTTCGTTGCTTTTACTCTTGCCGTCAACCAAAACGCGCACGGTCTTGCCTATCAAGCTCTCATTTATTTCCTTGGAAATATCGTTTTGCACCTGACAAAATCTATCGTAGCGGGAGTGCTTTATTTCCTCGGGAATTTGGTTTTCCATTTTAGCGGCGGGCGTGCCGTTTCTTGGCGAATAGATAAAGCTGAACACGGAGTCATAACGAACCTTTTTCATAACGTCAAGCGTTTTTTGGAAGTCCTCCTCGCTCTCACCGGGGAAGCCAACGATAACGTCGGTTGTGAGGGTGATATCCTCATTGTCCTCGCGGAGCTTTTTAATAATTGAGAGATACCTTTCAAGGTCGTAATGACGGTTCATATTTTTAAGAATTACGTCAGAGCCACTTTGAAGCGGCAGGTGAAAATGTCCGCTTGTGCGAGGCGAGCTTTTTATCGCCTCTATCATTTCGCTCGATGCATCCTTCGGGTGTGAGGTCATCAGGTGAAGCCAAAAGTCACCCTCTATTTTTGAAATTTCCGAAAGCAGCTCGGAAATATTTGTCCTCTCGGGCAAGTCCTTACCGTACGAGTTTACGTTTTGACCAAGCAAGGTAATTTCGCGATAGCCGCGGCTGACCAAGTCCTTGACCTCGGCGATAACATCCTCTTTTTTACGGCTACGCTCTCTGCCTCTTACGTACGGTACGATACAGTATGTGCAGAAGTTGTTACAACCGTACATTATACTAACCCACGCGCGATACGTGCTTGCACGCTCGATTTTAATTGCTTCTGCAATTTCGGGCGTTTCCGGGTCGATATCGAAATAGCGCTTGCCGCCCAAAAGAGAATTATAAATAAACTCGGGCAAGCGGTGAAGCGCACCTGTGCCGAAGGTGAAATTAACGTAATGATACGAGCGCTTGAAATGCTCACGCCTATGCTCCTGCGCGGTCATACAGCCGCACACACCGATTATAATATCGGGGTTTTTCGCCTTATAATGCTTAAATCTACCGACTATGGAAAGAGCGCGTTTTTCCGCATGCTCTCTTATAGCGCAGGTATTAACGATCAAAACGTCGGCAATTTCCTCATTTTCAGTAATGGTATATCCCATTTCTGTAAGCATACCCGAAATTTTTTCGCTATCCGCCTCGTTTTGCTGACAGCCGAGCGTGAAAACGAACGCTTTTTTAGCATGACCCGCATTAAGAGCTGCTACTTTTCTTATATATTCATTTTGCTTATTCATTTCCTGCAAGCTAACGAAATTTCCCATAGCCCCTCCTTGCGCGTACTTATGTAATATAATATTTATATATTGCGTACATTATATTTTAGCATATATTTATATAATATTCAAGGCTATGTCAAATATTTTTTATTTAATTTGGGGTTGCTTTTATTTTGATGCTATGGTATAATTTAATAAATTTATCAGTATTTCATCTTGATAATAGGAGGATTTATGGCAAAAGAAACCTTTTTAGATAAATTTGAAGCACTCCCAAAGGCTCTTAAGGTGCTTATCTTTTTGTTTCCCATCTCGGGTTGGGCGCTTAGCTCAATTTACCGCTTCTGCTACTTTGCAAAAAAAGGCGGCATTATCACTCTTGTTATCGGTCTTATCGGTCTTGTTTCGGGAATTGGAATTATTTTCGGATGGGCTGATGCACTTAGCGAGCTGAAATTTAACAGAGTTACGTTCTTTGTTGAGGAATAAACAAAAGCAAGAATAGAAGGATTACATCATTCCTTTTACTCTTGCTTTTTTGTTTTGTATTTTGTCCAAAACGAATGATGGCTATTACTCAGCCTTATTGTTCGTCATTTGTCGATGTGTGCTTATCGTTATACGAAACGAAGTAGTAGCGCTGACCGTCAAGAGGTGCGCCGTCCTGTAGGTATGAATATTCAACCGCCTCATCTGTCGCAACCTTGACAAATGCGCCCATTGCAAGCTTAATATCCTTTTGCTCCTCGCTGAATCCTGTTATTTTAAGATTAAATAAGTCGTATCCGCTTTCGGTAATATCTGCCGCAACAACACCGTTTAACACATCTCCGTTTTCATCAAAAATGTCCTTATCGCCTATTGTTTGCGCAAGCACAGCGAAAACGCCGTAGCTAACATTTTTGCCTGTTACGCTTTCGTAATCATTTATTGCAGCTCGGTTTACAGTAAAGCTTATATCAAGTCCGACCATTTCGTATTCGGGCACCGAAATTCCCTTTTGGGTAAAGAGCGCATATGCTGTTTCGCTTACGTGATGTGTGCAGCCGTTGCTTGTGCAGGACGTAATTTTAGTGCCGTCCTTATCAAAGCTTGCATACGTTATTTCTACGGATTCCATTTCCTTTTGGTGATTTATGATGCTTAGCTTGCAGGTTTTGCACGTTGAAACGCATTCGTTTATCTTGTTTTCAATATGATTTCCCTCGTAAAAAGCATCACATGTATTATAGCCGTAAACGACGTAGTTTTTGTCATTTGATGCGCCTGTAAATTCAGAGGCGGAAACCCACTCGGCGTTCAAAAGCGGAGCGTTGTGCGTTTCGTGGATGCTTAAGCCGCCATTTGCGCCTGTGTAGTAGTAAACAACGCCCTTATCAAGCGTTCCGTTAGTTACACCCTGCGCAATAGTGACGCCTGCAGGAATATACATAACGTCAAAATCCCAATACTCAAAGTTGTAGTTTCCGGTAAAGGTGGTCAAGGATGCGGGCAGGTAAATCGTTACCGTGCCGTTTATCTTTGCCGTTCCACTATTTCTTACAAACGCATGGTCACCGATGGTTGTAACGCCGTTTGGAATCCTAATAACGCTCTGCTGTGACTTGTGTGAGAAAAACGCATAGCCACCGATTGAGGTGATGTTCTTGGGGAAATTAAGCTCGGTAAGCGGGCAAAAATTAAACATATTCGTACCGATAGAGGTAATGCCGTCAGCCAGCTCGTAGCCTGTTACTGTTGTCAAGCTATAGCATCTATTAAACAACCCCTCGCCCAAATACGTAAGCTCCGACGCAAACGGTGTGAAATCAAAGCTTGTAAGCAAGGAATATTCGAAGCAATAGTTTCCAATCTTTTCAAGTGAGGTTGCCGCCGAGGTATCAACCGACGAGAGGCTTCCGCATGAGGCAAAAATGTGATTTTGCATCTCGATAACACCCGCAGGAAGCTTAACAGAGGTTAAATTCGAGCATCCCTGGAAGGCTCTTGAGCCCATAAAGGTAACATCATCGTGAAAGGTAACAGACTTTATTTTCGTTCCGTAGAAGCATCTTTCCGGAATAGAGGTTACGTTTTTTGGAATAACAAGGTCAACTCCCTCACCCCACGAGGTTTCGGCAACCATTTGATGACCGAGCGTGGTTGTTGTTTCCTTAGCCAAAAACTCCAAGAGTCCGTCAATTACAGAAAGCTTATAGCACCTGTTAAAAACGTGAGCGCCGATTGTGACAAGCGTTGTGGGAAGCTTGATTTCCACCATCAATTTGGCGTCCTCAAAAACGGTTGCTCCGCCACTATTAGTTGGATTAAGCGCAGTTATTCCCTCAGGAAGCTCCATACGAATAACATTTGCTCTTATATCGCTTGCGTTAGCGTAGCTATACCCAAGAATAGCATTCACACTTTCGTTTTTTCTCCACGCAAAGGTTTCGCTGTCGCTGATTACGTAATACGCAGGGAAGGTATAATAAGTACCGTCACTTGCTCGAATTACAACGTTTGCGTTTTTGTCAATAACTGTTGGCTCACTCTCGCCGTCAATTACGGTTATTTCACCGTAAGCGTCGCTTGTTGCACCTGCCGCACTAACAGAAACGGCAAAAATACAAGCGAGCATAGCCATAATAGCAAGCACAAAAAGGATTTTCTTTTTCATTTTTCTCTCCTTGAATATACAAAATGTATTGTGTAATTTGATTATATCACAGACGCTTCAAAAAATCAAGTGCGGTTATTATATAGTAACCGATGAAACGGGAAGGTTCGCTTGGCGAACTATTTCTGCCGAGCCGTACTCTTGCAAGCAGAAGGAGCGTCTTTCGTCAGAAATGCGCACCCGATTCAAGCGCGAGCGCTTGAGCGGCTTCGATGTGCGTTTCTCGCACCACGAAAAAAAATCACCAAGTCAGTTGACTTGGTTAAAAATGGTTTGAATATTAAATTCGGGAAGGCTCGCCAAGCGAGCTATTTTCGTCTGCCCTTTTGCTTGCAAGCAGACAACGGGCTTAGCCGAAAATGCGAACCCCATTCAAAGAAAAGCTTTGAGACGGGTGAGATTCCTCGTTTCTCGCACCACGAAATATAACCGCAGAAACGGGAAGGTTCGCTTGGCGAACTATTTCTGCCGAGTCTTTTCCTTGCAAGCAGAGAACGCCTTCGGCAGAAATGCGAACCCAATTCAAGTGCGTACACTTGAAGACGGGTGAGATTCGTTGTTTCGAGCAAAAAACAAAAAGCAAGCACAATCGTGCTTGCTTTTTGTTTTTTGGTGCGAGAAACGGGAATCGAACCCGTATGGCATAACCACACGCCCCTCAAACGTGCGCGTCTACCAATTCCGCCACTCTCGCATATATTCGGTTCTTTTCGAACCTTGCTCACATATTATACTAAAACATTTCGCGTTTGTCAATACCTTTTTTCAAAATTTTCAAAATATTTTGAATAATATTTTTTCTTGGTGTCAGGTGCGATTTTGTCGGCACACCTTTTGCTTTGAGTGTGCCGACAACTATCACCTTTTTGTTCGTGCTTTTTCTTATTTCAATGCTTCACAAGCTGGAACAAGGCCTGTTGCGATAAGTGCAATTGAGCCTGCAACCATAAGCACACCGAGTATTATGCACATTACTCTTACAAAAATCTTGTTGTTCATATCTATTTCTCCTTAATTAAATATCTATTTTAAGCTGTGGGTCTTTTGGCTTTTTCTTGGAAATTAAGACACCCGTTGCCGGAATTTTGATTTTTCTGTACATTTCCTTTGCCTCGGGGTATTTCTTTTGATAGTCCGAAAGAACCTTCTTAATTTTTTGATTTTTCTTCAAATTCATAGCGAAAACAACAGTGCCTATCGACGTCCTCGTCGTTTTAATAGGAATAAGCGACGGACGTATCAAAATCGCCTTGTTTTCGGAGTTTATCATCATTATATACTCATCGTTTGTTTCGTACATAATTTTAACGATTGGAGATGCGTCGGAATATGCCTTTTTGAGCTTTTTTCGGGCACCCTGTGTCTGATATTGGCTCATTGGCACTCTCACCGCCTTGCCGTTTTCGTAGAAGAAAATGACGTTTTGGCTCTCTTCAAACGATGGATTTACGTGCATATACGCAACTTTTTCGTCATCGTCAAAATTGAGCTTTTTAGGAACGTAAACACCAAGCTCGGACGCCTTGGAAAGCTCGAAATCCGACATCTTTGCAAAGTAGAGCTGAGCCTTGTCGGTAAAGAAAATTATCTCGTCCTTGTTGCTTATCTCCGCCTCGTAGATTATTTCGTCATCCTCTTTAATCTTTTGCTCGCTATTTCCGCGCAGTGATTGCTGAGTGATTTTCTTTAAGTAGCCGTCCTTTGTAAAGAAGAGGTGCGCTTGGTAATCCTCAATCATTATCTCCTTGTTGAATTCCTTGACGTTTTCAGAGGAGATAACCTCTGTTTTTCTCGGCTTGCCGTACTTCTTTTTGATATCGCCAAGCTGCTTTATCATAAAGGATTTCATTTTAAGCTCGTCACCAAGGAGTGCCTTTATATCCGCAATTTCCGCTTGGAGATTGTCTATATCGGCTAATCGGTTCATAATGTACTCGCGGTTTAAGTGACGGAGCTTGATGTCTGCAATATACTCCGCTTGATCCTTGTCCACGTTAAAGCCTATCATAAGGTTTGGAACGACCTCGTCGTCCTTTTCCGTTTCGCGCACTATTTTAACCGCCTTGTCAATATCAAGCAAAATTTTGCCAAGACCAAGTAGTAAGTGAAGCCTTCTCTGCTTCTTTTCAAGGTCAAATGTAAACTCGCGGCGCAGGCATCCCGTTCTGAATTTAATCCACTCGCAAAGGATTTCCTTAATGCCGAGCTGCTTAGGTGAGCCGTCAACCAAGACGTTAAAGTTACAGGGAAAGTTGTCCTCAAGAGGCGTGAACTTATAGAGCTTTTGCATAAGCTGCTCAGGGTCTGTGCCCTTGCGAAGGTCGATTGCAAGCTTAAAGCCGTCGAAGTCTATTTCGTCGCGGAAATCTACGATTTCCTTTAACTTGCCTGCCTTGAACATATCAGCCATTTCCTTCATTATAGCTTCTATGGTGGTGGAATACGGAATTTCAAGAATTTCTATACAGTTTGAATCCTTGTCGTATTTATATTTAGCGCGAAGCTTGATAGGGCCCTTTCCCGTTTCATAAACCTTTTTCATTTGCTCTCTGTCATATACGACGTAGCCGCCGCCCGGGAAATCGGGTGCTTTTACGATGTCGAGAAGCTTTTCAATGTCAGTCCTCGGTGAACGAAGGAGAGAAATTGTCGCATCGCAAATTTCAACCAAGTTAAATGAGCAAATTGAGGAAGCAAGTCCAACCGCAATACCGAGATTTGGAGAAACTAAGATGTTTGGGAACGAGGTTGGAAGAAGCCTTGGCTCCTTCATTGTGCCGTCGTAGTTATCAACCATATCAACCGCGTTTTTGTCAATGCCTGTGAAAATTTCTTGACAGAAGGTGTCAAGCTTTGCTTCGGTATATCTTGATGCGGCAAACGCCATATCACGGCTATATTGCTTACCGAAGCCACCCTTCGAGTCAACGAATGGGTGAAGGAGTGACTCATTTCCCGTGGTTAAACGAACCATTGTTTCATAGATTGCCATATCACCGTGAGGATTTAGCTTCATTGTTTCACCGACGATATTCGCACTCTTCGTTCGTCTGCCTGTTAAGAGTCCCATTTTATACATAGTATAAAGGAGCTTGCGGTGCGAGGGCTTGAAGCCGTCAATTTCGGGAATTGCACGCGATACCATAACGCTGACTGCGTATGGCATATAGTTCGTTTCAATAGTCTCGGTTATCGGTTGTATAACCGGCTCTCTTTCGATATACGCTTCCACCTTAGCTTCCGCTTTTTTACTCTTCGCCATTTTTACCTCCTATTATCCTATGCGCGCATGCGCGTATCAATCTATTGTAGATTGCCAAGGACTCGCCGCTTTCGCTCGGTAAATGAGCATAGGCGGTGTCAGCCCCAAGCTCGTCCGCTTGACGAAGCAGGTCAAAAAGACGGTGAGCTTGCTCGGTAACATCCTGTTTTTTTCCAACAGGTAAAAGGTTCTTTTTATCAAGATGGGGAATTTCCTCATCATAGCACATTATAGCAGTATTTTCCGTTTTTTGCTTTTCCCTTGCAAAGCTTACAAAATCGATATATCTGTCATCGACTAAATATAAGGATGCGAGGGGGGCATAGTGCTTATATTTCATTCCCGGGGAGAGTGCCACCTCGCCCGATTTCAGTTCACTTTTAACCGCACCCGCAATTGTAACGTCACAGACGCCTGCAAGCATCTCGGGCGTAATTGAGCCGGGGCGCAAAAGTGTAATTTTTCCGTCGCTTATCGAAATAACGGTTGATTCAACGCCAAATTTCGACGAGCCTCCGTCTAAGATAAGCGGTATTTTGCCGTTTAGGTCGTTATATACGTGGCTTGCCGACGTTGGTGACGGCTTGCCCGATGCATTTGCGCTCGGTGCGGCGATTGGAATTTTCGCCGCCTTTATAAGCTCCCTTGCAATTTCATTCTCGGGGCATCTTACCGCAACGGTATCGAGCCCTCCTGTTGTTTCGGGCGGAATAACGTCCTTTTTCGGTAAAATAACGGTCAAGGGTCCCGGCATAAATCTTTTTGCAAGCTCGTAGTAAAGTGGGCAGGTGTATGCAATATTTTCCGCCTCGCTTGGCTCACTGACGTGAACTATCAAGGGGTTGTCGCTTGGTCTGCCCTTGGCAAGGAAAACGTTTTTACACGCCTCACCGTCGTACGCGCTTGCACCTAAGCCGTAAACCGTTTCGGTTGGAAACGCAACAAGCTCACCGCTACGCAAAAGCGCACCGGCTTCGTTAAGTATATCGACACTGTCCTTAGTAACCTTAACTACTCTTGTTTCCATTTTCCCTCTCCTCAAAATATCACGCAAAGCGTGCATATCATCAGGGCTCTGCCCTGTATATCATCAACGCACCGCGTTGTATATCATCAATCCGCAGGATTGTATATCATCACACGAAGTGTGTATATCATCAACCGAAGGTTGCATATCATCAACCGAAGGTTGCATATCATCAACCGAAGGTTGCATATCATCAAGGCTATGCCTTGTATATCATCAACACTCTGTGTTGTATATTAAGCTTCGCCCTTTAATTTTTCGGCGGCATCCGCGGTTGCAAGCTTATCAAGCATATCGCCGATATCGCCGTTCAAGAATGCTTCAAGCGAATATATGGTATAACCGATACGGTGGTCGGTAACTCTGCCCTGAGGATAGTTATACGTTCTTATTCTCTCACTGCGGTCACCTGTGCCAACCTGGCTCTTACGCTCAGAGGCAATCTTATCGTTTTGCTCCTGCTGCTTAATGTCGTAAAGCTTGGCGCGTAAAATTTTGAACGCCTTGTCCTTGTTTTTGAATTGGCTTCTTTCGTCTTGACATTCAACGACAATTCCTGTCGGCTTATGAATAAGACGGATTGCGCTTTCGGTTTTATTTACGTGCTGTCCGCCCGCACCGCTTGATTTACAGGTTTCAACGGTAACGTCACCCATATTAAGCTCAACCTCGACGTCCTCCGCCTCGGGAAGCACGGCAACGGTTGCAGTTGAGGTATGAATTCTGCCCTGTGTTTCGGTTTCGGGAACTCTTTGAACACGGTGAACACCGCTTTCAAACTTAAAGCGAGAATATGCGCCCTCTCCCGAAATTAGGAAG
>JBGVIN010000100.1:0-5193 GCA_045123255.1 Eubacteriales bacterium | reverse complement strand
CACGCCGAAATTGCACCCACCCGGAAAAGGAATTTCCAGCTCGCCAAAGCGCGAAAGAGACGCACCCATTAAGTAATACGAGGCGCGCATTTTTCCGATTTTATCGTACACTTTGACGCTATTTTCAAGATTTTTAGTATTTATCAAGACCGTATGCTCGTTTACCCAAGCCACGCGCGCGCCCATTGACGAAAGAATATCAAGCGCACAAAAGACGTCGCTAACCCTCGGCACGTTTTCAATTATACAGTCATCTTTAATTAAAACGGTAGCAAAAATTATCGGCAATGCGGAGTTTTTCATTCCGCTAACCCGAATTTCACCGTTTAACCTGCTTCCGCCCTCAATCTCAATATATTCCATAAGTAACCTCTTTTTTTATTAGTTTATTCGCGGAATTTTGAGATGATAACAAAAACGCACCCAAGCGGTGCGTTTTACAGTGATATTTCGGGAAAATATTTCGCCACTAAGTCTTTAATATCGTCGGGAAGCGATGCCTTGAAGCTGCCAATTCCATCTATATTCATTTCAAGACAATGGAGTGCCTGACGTGAAATTTCCTCGCAAAGAATGCCGTAAAGACCATCACCGACGATGGGATGTCCTATATGCGCCATATGCACGCGCAATTGATGCGTTCTGCCCGTTACGGGTGTGAGCATAACAAGCGTGCGACCTTCGTTTACAGCAAGAGATTTATAGCGAGTGATAGCCTCCTCGCCGTCAGGGCGCACCTCACGTTTTATAATGCTTGCGCCTATTCGGTCAATCGGTGCATTTATTTCGCCCTCGCCATAAAGCTCGCCCTCGACTACGGCTATATACTTTTTTTGAACCTCTCCCATTTTGATTTTTGATGACAGGAGCGCGGCATAATATTTGTTGTTTGCGGTAATAACGACGCCGCTTGTGTCCTTATCTAAGCGATTTGTGGCACGGAAAACGTAATTTTTGTCGCGGTAACGGTACGCAAGTGCGTTTGCAAGCGAATTTCCGCGATTGTTTAACGACTCGTGCGTGGGCATATTCGCAGGCTTATTTATTACGGTAATATTCTCATCCTCGTAGATAATTTCAAGAGGAATATCATTCGGCACTAAATGTACGTTTGTGTCCTCGTAAAAATCCTCATCCTTCAAGACAAGCTCATCGTTTTGCTTCAAAACGTACGACACGTTTTGGTGAACACCGTTTACAGTAATGCCGTTTTCAATTTTTTTAAGGCGCTTTACGAGGTTTTGAGAGTAATTTTTCCTACGCAAAAAATCTTTAATGGTAATAGCGCCGCTTTTTTCGTCAATTAAGTATCTCATATATGTAGTTTAGCATACCTTTTTTGACTTTTCAATACGAAAAAATCATAGAAAATAAATATTTTAACTTTTTTTGATTTAAGGCTTGCACATTTGGCAAAAATAGGTTATAATAGTATGGAAATTTCCAAAGGAGGAATTAAAAATGATAAATAATTTATTTGCCGCGCAAGGCGGTGGAAGCTGGGTTACTATAGTACTTATGGTAGCAGTTGTCGGCGTTATGTTCTTCTTTATGTTCCGCTCACAAAAGAAGCAGGAAAAGGAAGCAAACGATATGCGTAACAATCTCCAAATCGGTGACGAGGTTACAACCATCGGCGGTATCATCGGCGAAATCGTTAGAATTAAGGACGAAACAGTTACAATTGAAACCGGCAAGGACAGAACAAAGATTAGAATTTTGCGTTCGGCTATTCGTACGGTTGACGTTCATGCAGCTGACAAATACGGCACACCTGCTCCACAGCAAGCAGAGCCTGTAAAGGAAGTTAAGGTTAAGGCGTCAAAGAAGAAAAAGAGCGAAAAGGCTGAGGAAATTGTTACCGAAGCACCCGTTGAAGCTACCGAGACTACAGAAGCCGAAAACAAATAAGAATAATAATTAAATCTCGCAAATATACTTTATTAAAGAGTATTTTGCGAGGTTTTTTATATGCAGACAAAGAAAAAATTATTGCCAAGCACAAGGGGCTTTGGCGCACTCGACTACGTAATTTCAATAGCGCTTTTTGCGTTAATTTTCACCGTTTTGTTTTTTATCCTTGTCGCTTTATTCGGAGTTGCTTTTATAAAGCTGCCACAGCCGCTAAAAATGACTAATATTGCCACACTCGGCTCTCTTTACGTATCTGCGCTTGCTTCTTCATTTATCATATCAAAGAAAAACGGACAAAAATATCTTCTTTTAGCCACCTTTAATTCCCTTTTCTTATCATTTCTTTTGTTAATACTATCGTTTTTCGGTGATGGTCCCTTGTGTCTTGATTTTATTTTACGCATATTATGCGTTTTGTTTTGCTATCTCGGTGCGTTTTTGGGCATAAAGCGCGAAAAAGTTAAGAAGCACAAGCACAGACGATGACAGGATAAAATAAAAATCTCCGCCAAAATAGCGGAGATTTTTACATTTTTAATTAGTTAAGCTCTTTAACCTTAGATGCCTTACCAACTCTATCACGGAGATAGTAAAGCTTAGCTCTTCTAACCTTACCAAGGCGGATAACCTCAACCTTAGCAACGTTTGGAGAATGAAGTGGGAATGTCTTTTCAACACCACAACCGTAAGCAACACGTCTTACAGTAAATGTTTCGGAGATGCCACCGTTGTGCTTTGCAATAACAGTACCCTCGAAAATTTGAATTCTTTCTCTTGTGCCTTCTTTGATAAGGTTGTGTACCTTTACATTATCACCAACGTTGAACTGTGGTACCTCTGTCTTTAATTGCTCGTTTACAAAAGCTTCGATTTTAGTCATAATAAGCCTCCATTACTTAGGATGTTCATGCAGAGCGTCGCAGCGGACCATCCTTTTAATTAGTATGCATTCACATACGGTTGGTATTATATCATAGGATTTTTTAAAAATCAAGTGCTTTTTGAATTTTTTTGAAAATTTTGTCACTTTATATTATTTTATTTCGTGCGAGCAATAATATTATTTATAAAAACTATTGTTATTTTCTGAAAGCTGTGTTAAAATAAGGAGTGTTAATAACTTTGAAAGGTATTATTATGGACGAAACATACTACACCACACCGATTGATGAACCAAAAAAGCTTACCAAAAACTTTTTTGATATATTTGAACCGATAATATACGCGCTTCTCGCCGTTGTTATGATTACTCTTTTCTTTGCGCGTTTAACCGTTGTTGACGGCCGCTCTATGGAAACGAAGCTTCAAAACGGCAACTACATTGTCGTTTCCGACCTTTTCCTCACTTATAAGCCGAAGCAAGGCGACATTGTCGTAGCCCACGGTGATTTTGAGGGCGAGCAGTTTGATAAGCCTATAGTAAAAAGAGTTATCGCAACGGGCGGACAAACAGTCAGAATTGAATTTGAGGAAAGTAACCTAGTAAATGCACGCGTTTACGTTGACGGCGTGCTGATGGAAACGCCGACAGCAATTTACGACGATAACTATAACCCCGTTTTCCCGTCAGCTCTTGCCCAGTACGAATATAATTATTTGGGCTTTTATCTAAACGGTACAAAGCGTGAAAACCACTGTCAATACTACGATTACAATACAAAGGTATTTGAACAGGTTGTGCCCGAGGGGACGGTCTTTTTAATGGGTGACAACAGATACAACTCTGCCGATAGCAGAATTCCCGAAATCGGATGTGTACCCGAAAAATATATACTTGGAAAGGCAATTTTAAGACTTACGCCGTTTTCTAAATTTGGCGGTCTTTATAAGGACTAATATGCAATCAGACGTAATTCAATGGTTCCCGGGTCATATGGCGAAAACACGCCGCTTGATTACCGAAAACCTAAAAGAAGTTGATATAATTGTTGAAATTCTTGACGCAAGAATTCCATATAGCTCAAAAAACCCCGAAATTGCAAGAATTATCGGGGATAAACCAACGCTTACAATATTAAATAAAGCATCACTTGCAAACAAGGAAATCACCAAAAAATGGATTGAATATTACAAGGCGAAGGGCAAATACGCCATTTCTGTTGACTGCATAAGCGGCGAGGGTCTTAGCTTAATTTCAGGCGCGGTTAAGAATATTTTGTCTGAAAAAATCGAAAGATACGAAAACAAGGGAATGAACAAAAAGCTGCGTGCTATGTTCGTCGGTATTCCAAACGTTGGAAAATCCTCTCTTATAAACAAGATTTGCGGCTCTAAAAAGGCAAAGGTTGAAAACCGCCCGGGCGTTACCTTGAATAAACAATGGATACCTACAAGCGTCGGCTTTGACTTAATGGATATGCCGGGTGTTTTATGGCCGAAATTTGAGGAAAAGGTCGTTGGTGAAAACCTTGCCATCACAGGCGCTATAAAGGACGCAATTTTGGACACGGAATATATCGCTATGGTTCTTTGCTCACGCTTAAAAAGCATTGCTCAAAATGAATTTATGGCGCGCTACAAAATAAAGCCCGAGGAGCTTGAAGCCTGTGAAACTGACTACGAGGTTTTTGAGCTTGTCGGCAGAAAGCGCGGATTTTTAATTTCGGGCGGCGAAATCAACACGGAAAGAACCGCCGCTATGCTCCTTGAGGAGTTCAGGAGCGCAAAAATCGGTGCAATTTCGCTTGAAGTTCCCGAAATTTAGGAGAAAACATGCTAAACTACTCTTTTGATACATCTTTTATAAATGAAAATGTAAAAATTGTTTGCGGAGTTGACGAGGCAGGCAGAGGTCCTTTGGCAGGCCCTGTTGTCGCGGCGGCTTGCGTTTTGCCCGAAGGGCTTATAATTGAAGGACTTGACGACTCAAAAAAGCTGACGGAGAAAAAGCGCGAAAAGCTTTTTGATATAATTGTCGAAAACGCACTTGACTACTCTATTGCCTCAGCATCGGTTGAGGAAATTGAGGAAATTAACATACTAAACGCGGCTATGCTCGCAATGAAGCGCGCAATCGACGGCTTGAAAACGAAGCCTGACCTTGCTTTAATTGACGGCAACTGCTCACGCGGCTTTGACGTACCGACAAAAACCGTTGTCGGCGGAGATGCAACCTCTCAGTCAATTGCCGCCGCATCTATTCTTGCAAAGGTTACACGTGACCGTCTTTGCTATGAGTACGACAAGGAGTACCCCGAATACGGCTTTGCAAAGCACAAGGGCTACGGTACTAAGCTACATAACGAGGCAATTTTGAAATACGGCGTTACCCCGATACAT
>JBGVIN010000099.1:0-8304 GCA_045123255.1 Eubacteriales bacterium | reverse complement strand
CGCATCATATAATGACGTAGTTGCGCTTCTTAAAGAGGAGAATATATAATGAAATACGTTTCTCCAAAATATGAAAGCACCGCCCTTGAAGTAAACGATATAATTATGTCGGGTGAACCAAGCTACACAATAAACGAGGGTAGCGACGATGACGGCAACAAGGTCGGCGACGTAATGATAAGTGCGGGTAGCATTTTTGCACCGTACTTTAACTAATAAGAGGGGCTGACACATTAAGGCACAAGCATAAACCACGAAAATGTCAAGCGTTAGTTAGCTAGTACGACTATAGCCGAAATCGACGATTTCTGCACCCCAAGGGCTCCCGTTAAAATCTGCCAAGATTTTTGGGAATGGGTCTTATCTGCCTAGCCCAGCATAATAGGTCACTCATATAAGAAAAGCAGAATTTCGGTATCGAAATTCTGCTTTTTTGCGCGATAATGACCTAATATAAACGACTAATTATGATATCATAATATCATGATATCATGATGTCAAGATATCAAAATGACGCGAAAAATGAGGTGTTCATTCTTGTGTAGTTAAAAGGAAACCTTTTTGTTTAACAAAACTATCGCAATTAAATTAAAAACGGTCATCGTAGCAAAGGCTCCTTTGTGCAAAGGGAGCTGTCAGCAGAGCTGACTGAGGGATTGGTTTGTAAATAATCATCTATCTTCAAGCGAGTGGCAGAACCTTTTTGTTAAGTAAAACTATTGCTATTACGTTAAAAACGGTCATCGTGGCAAGGGTTAAATCAGAAATTTGCCACATAAGCGCGCTCGGCACGCAGGCGCTAAGTACGGTAACGGAAAAGAAAATAACGCTGAAAGCGGCGCGAGTTATGGGGGAACGGGAAATAAAGCGGAGCGACTCTGTGCCGTAGAAATACTGAGCTGCTACGGTTGCCACGGCAAATAACAGGCAAGCTACATAAACGCCGTATTTGCCGAGTGCGCCAAGCTCACCGCCGAATGCGCCAACAACGTACGAAATGGCGTCAGATGCGCCGCGTGCGCCCGAAAGAACCAAAACGAGCGCGGTCAAGGTGCAAAGCACGGCGGTATCAAAAAACACCTCGAAAATGCCAAGGCAGGCTTGTGCGTGCGGCAAGGAGCTTGATGATGCGTGTGCAAGAGGGGAGGTGCCTGCGCCTGCCTCGTTTGAAAGAAGCCCTCGGCTCACCCCGTACCGTATCGCGCTTGAAATTCCAAAGCCGAGCGTGCCACCGCATACGGATTTAATTGAAAACGCACCGCTAAAAATTTCCCAAAGTGCTATCGGAACGCGACCGAAATTTTTCAAAATTATTATAAGACAAAGGATGATGTAAAAAGCGGAAAGCAACGGAATTATGACCGCGCAGGAGCTTTCAACACCCCTTCGCCCACGCAAAACGATAAAAAATACACCAAGTGAGATAAAAACGCCGAAAAGGAGCTTGTTTATTGGGAAAAGTGAGGAAATTGCACTTATTTGCACCAAATTCCCCGTGGTTAGTGAATTAAGAACGGAAAAAACGGCAAATAATGAGCCGAGCAAAAAAGCAATTTTCTTGCCGAGCTTACCCACCGCGCCGTCGTAAATATAGTAAGGCGCGCCGCCGTATAGCGAGCTTCCGTCCTTGCGCTGAGAGCGCATTGCCAAATAGACCTCGGCGTATTTTAACCCCATTGACAAAAACGACGAAGCAACCATCCAAAAAACCGCGCCGTAGCCACCTGCCAAAATTGCGCTACCAACGCCGACAATATTGCCAATCCCCAGCGTGCCTGCAAGCGCAACCGCGAGCGATTTTAACGAGCCGACGTCTGCCCGGGGAAGCGAACGAAAAAATTTTTTCGGGTGCAAAATAAAGAAAAAGCGAAGCTTAAACAGGTAAAATATGCCTGCAAGACAAAGCAAAAGCGGCAAAAAAATACCGCATATAAAATCCGTTGCTACTTCCATTACCGTAAAAGACCTTTCATTTTTTACTTAAAATATAATATTCAAAAATTTTTGCTTAAATGATAGTGAAATAATGAAAAATTTGTCGAAAATACATCAAAAAATACGAAATGAAAAAACTCGTGCGCCCTTATGGCACAAGAGATTTTGGGTTGTTATGAAAATATGTTAACATTTTGTGAACAATGTTCTATAAATCTTGACTTTTAATATAATTAAAGGTAGAATATAGGTTGTAATTAGCACTCGGTACAAAAGAGTGCTAACTATGATGATTTGCCTGCTTAGGCATACCAAGGAGGAAAATTAAATGAATATAAAACCACTTTCAAACCGCGTTGTTCTTAAAAATTTAGAGGCTGAGGAAACAACGAAGGGCGGCATCATTTTAACGAGTGCCGCAAAGGAAAAGCCCGAAATTGCAGAGGTTGTTGCAGTTGGCGAGGGCGAAAAAAACGATAAGGGCGAGCTTATACCGATGACGGTTAAGGTTGGCGATAAGGTTATCATCGCTAAATACGTTGGCACACCCGTTAAGCTTGACGGAAACGAATTCGTTATCGTTTCCGAAAAGGATATTTTGGCAATAGTTGAATAAGGAGAATATTATGGCAAAGGAAATTCTTTACGGTATTGAAGCAAGAAATGCAATGCTCCGTGGCGTTGATAAGCTTGCAAACACAGTTAAAATCACACTCGGCCCAAAGGGCAGAAACGTTGTGCTTGATAAAAAATACGGCTCACCGCTTATCACAACCGACGGCGTTACTATCGCAAGAGAGATTGAGCTTGAGGACGCTTGCGAAAATATGGGCGCGCAGCTCGTTAAGGAGGTTGCATCAAAGACAAACGATGCAGCAGGCGACGGCACGACAACCGCAACACTTTTAACCCAAGCGTTTATTCGCGAGGGCATGAAAAACGTAACGGCAGGCGCAAATCCGATAGTGCTTCGCAAGGGTATTATGAAGGCGGTTGAGGCTTGCGTAAACGGTCTTACCGCAAACTCAAAGAAGGTTAACGGCAAGGAGGACATCACACGCGTTGGTACTGTTTCAGCAGGCGACGAAAAGATAGGTCAGCTCATTTCCGACGCTATGGAAAAGGTAACGAGCGACGGCGTTATCACCGTTGAGGAATCAAAATCAACCGAAACCTACTGTGAGGTCGTTGAGGGTATGCAATTTGACCGCGGCTATCTCTCGGCTTATATGGCAACCGATATGGACAAAATGGAAGCCGTGCTTGACGATGCGGTTATCCTTATCACAGACAAGAAAATTTCAAATATTCAGGACATTTTGCCGCTTCTTGAGCAGGTTGTTGGGGCAGGCAGAAAGCTCCTTATAGTTGCCGAGGACATTGAGGGCGAGGCTCTTACAACTCTCGTGCTTAATAAGCTAAGAGGCACGTTCACCGTTGTTGGCGTTAAAGCGCCCGGCTTTGGTGACAGACGCAAGGAAATGCTCCGCGATATCGCAATTTTAACAGGCGGTCAGGTTATCACTGAGGAACTTGGACTTGAATTAAAGGACGCATCCTTGGAGCATTTAGGACGCGCACGCCAGGTTAAGGTTGACAAGGAAAACACAATTATCGTCGGCGGCTACGGCGACACTTATGAAATTAAGTCAAGAATTGCTCAAATTAAGAATGCAATTGAAACAACAACCTCTGATTTCGACCGTGAAAAGC
The DNA here is from genome assembly GCA_045123255.1 of Eubacteriales bacterium. Taxonomy (GTDB): domain Bacteria; phylum Bacillota; class Clostridia; order Oscillospirales; family CAG-272; genus RGIG2000. The sequence goes on along the minus strand of JBGVIN010000099.1, from coordinate 4,656 downwards.
TTCAAGAAAGACTTGCTAAGCTCTCAGGCGGCGTTGCGGTTATCAAGGTTGGCGCGGCTACTGAAACTGAAATGAAGGAAAAGAAGCTCAGAATTGAGGATGCATTAAATGCAACACGCGCAGCCGTTGAGGAGGGTATCGTTGCAGGCGGCGGTACTGCTTACATTAACGTAATTTGCAAGGTTGAGGAGCTTTCAGCCACACTCGAGGGCGACGAAAAGACAGGCGCTAAGATTGTTCTTAAAGCACTTGAAGAGCCTCTGCGCCAAATTAGCGAAAACGCAGGCTTCGACGGCTCTGTTATCGTTGATAAGGTTAAAAATAGCGGCAAGATAGGCTACGGCTTTGATGCATATAACGAGGTTTACTGTGATATGATGGAGGCAGGCATCGTTGACCCAACTAAGGTAACAAGAAGCGCACTCCAAAACGCGGCTTCTGTTGCTTCAACCGTTCTTACAACCGAGGCAATTGTTGCTGATAAGAAGGAAGAAAACCCACAACCGCAAGCACCTATGGGTGGCGGCATGGGCGGAATGTATTAAGTGATGAGTCGCTAAGCGACGTTATGAATGCCTGCGGCAAGTGATGAATGCCTGCGGCAAGTTATGAGCCGCTAACGCGACGTTACAACGCTCAATATACGTTTTATAAATAAAAAAGAGAGAAAAACTGGGATTGTTCCTTGAAATTCTCTCTTTTTTCTTAACAAAATTTCCTAGGAAATATATTGATATATCAACATATGAACATACAATAATATATAAAATAAGAAAAAACACGGCAAAACCGTGTTTTTATTCTAAAAAGATCGTTTTATGAAAATTTCACAACCTGTAGGGCAGGGTCTTGTTCCTGCCGCCTCACATTGAAACAAAATCGCATAGCGTATAGCGTTGCGCAAGCAACTCATCACTTGCAAAGCAATCATAACGTCGCTTTAGCGACTCATAACGTCACAAAGTGACTCATAACTTGCCGTAGGCAATCAATGACAGTGACCGTAGAATTTCTTTAAGTCAACGGTATATACACCCATTTCATTTTTCACGTAGCCCGACATATTTCTAAGGTTCTCGGGCATACAGTCTGGGTATAGCTCCGAGGTGGAAAGACCGCAACGGTGCATAAAGCTCATTGTGGCGCGTAGCATAATTATCATAGCCTCGGTGTCGTCCATGCCGGGCGCATATGCAAGATTTTTTATGTAGCCAACGTCGCCCTCGAAGCAAAATTGGCAAATTCCGATAAAATCGCCGTCATCTGCACGATAAGCAAAGGCTTCAATATCATATTCGACGCCGCATTTTTCGCAAAGCTCCTTTTGCTCGTCCTTTGATTGAATTGGTAAAACTGTAAGCATAATTTCTCCTTAAAAGTAAATTTCCAAATAGCTCCTTGAAAATAGCTACGGTTTTTTGTAAATCAGATAGTGTCGCGCTCGCCCTTTAAGTAAGCAACCTCGGTGGGCGTTAAATCGCGAAATTTTCCTCTTTCAAGCTCGCCAAGCTTTAATTTGCCTATTGAAATCCTTGTTAAGCGCATAACTGTAAGACCGCACGCATCACACATCTTACGAATTTGGCGGTTTCTGCCCTCGTTAAGCGTAAAAAGCGTGCTTGAATTGCCGTTTTTGAGCGAAACAACCCTTACCTTAACAGGCTTTAATTTATAGCCGTCGATTTCCATAGGCGAATTTAATTTATGTAAGGCGTCGGGAGAAATTTCTCCCTTTATAATAACGCTATAAACCTTTGGCATATTGTGCTTTGGGTGGGTTAAACGGTTTGTCAGCTCGCCGTCGTTAGTTAAAATCAAAAGACCCTCGCTATACATATCGAGCCTGCCGACAGGGTACACGCGCGTGTCAAGTCCCTCAAGCAGAGAAAGCACCGTTTCGCGCCCCTTTTCGTCACTTGTTGTCGTCACGTAGCCAAGTGGCTTATTTAGCATAATATAGCGCTTTTTCTCGCCGTCAGGCTTAATAACCTTGCCGTTATACACAACCGTATCGTTTTCGGGGTCAACCTTGTCGCCAAGCTTAGCGATAACACCGTTAATTTTTACGTTTCCCGCCTCAATTACACGCTCACTTGCGCGGCGCGACATTATCCCAAGGTCGGTGAAATATTTCTGTAATCTTATTTTTTCCATAGTCAATCAGTCCTTGAAGGAAGCGTTTTTCTTCCTTTTTCTTTATATTTTCAAGCGAAACTAAGCTCGTTTCGCCTATTTTTTCATCGTTTTTGTAAAATACCACCTTGCCTAAGCACTCGCCCTTAGAAATAGGCGCGTTTATATTTTCATTTACCTCTAAAACTGCGTAAAAGCCGTCCTCGCCCTTTCTTTGCGTAAAGGAAAAATCGCTGTCGTTCACCGCTAAAACGGTCGATTTTTTGCCGTTAAAGACGGGGAACTCAACAGTGTAGTCTCCGATTTGGCATAGCTTTACCGCCTCGTAAAGCGAAAAGCCGTAGTCAAAAAGCGACGTATGGTCGCGCCAATCGTTCGGCGCGTTTAAGGTAACCGCAATTAAGCTAACGCCACCGCGGGATGCGGAGGAAACAAGACATCTTCCTGTCTTTTTTGTGTAGCCTGTTTTTACACCGCTTGCACCTTCATATAAGCGGAGCAGCTTGTTGTGGTTGACAAGCGTACGGGGGAGTGTATTTTCCCCACCGATTTTATAGGTGCGCGTTGAAACTATCTTTGCAAAAAGCTCGTTTTGAAGGGCATATTTTGCTAAAATAGCCAAATCGAGCGCGCTTGAATGGTGATTTTCACTGTCAAGTCCGTGCGGATTTTCAAAATGCGTGCTTGTTAGGTTAAGCTCGGTTGCTTTTTCGTTCATTTTTTCAACGAAATTTTCAAGTGAGCCGTAGCAAATAATGGCAATTGCAACCGATGCGTCGTTTGCACTTTCAAGCAAAAGCGCGTATAAAAGCTCGCGTAAGGAAAGCTCCTCACCGTCGGTAAGATATATGCTTGAGCCCTCAATTCCAAGTGCTTCGGGCGGTATTTTATGCTTTATATCAAGGTCGCACCCACTTTCAAGTGCGACGGTAGCTGTCATAATTTTGGTTGTGCTTGCCATGGAAAGCGGCACGCACGCGTTTTTTTCGTATATAACCTCGCCACCTTGTGCCTCAATTAAAATCGCGCTCTTAGCCGAGAGCGAAAGAGCATAGGTAGGCAAGGAAAAGATAGAAAAAACCGTTAAAAATAATAGTAATAAACTGATTTTTCTGCACATAAAAGCTCCTTTTTTACTATTGTGTGCAAAAAATCATATAAAAAACAAGTTAAAATATAGAATTAAAAGTTCATTTTAGAATAAAAAATCATCGTTTTTAACCACGAAGATAGGAAAGCTATTACTGATTTTTTGAAAAGAAATTGTTTTTGATTTTTTCAAAAAACTCGGGTGACTGAGAAATAAATTCAAAAATATGCGAGGTTATATCACGCGCAGGGGAGTCAAGAGTTAAAAGCTCAACGCCACCTTGTGCGGAAATAACGAGGAAGCCGAGAGGAGAAATATTAACTCCTGTGCCTCCACCGCCGCCAAAGTTTTTCTTTTGCGCTTTTTCGCTTGAATTTTCCTTCGATTTACCGAAATAGTCAAGACCGCCGCTTGCAACACCGACGGAAATTTTAGAAACGGGGATAATAGTTGTGCCGCCCGAAACTAAAACGGGCTTTCCCATAACCGTGTCCTCGCTAAGAATAGATTTTGCGTTTTCGAGCGCTAATTTTATAATTTCACTTTGCTTGCTTTCTTCCATTTTTTCCTCCCATAAATATCGCCCTGACGGCGGTGTATGTAGAAGCCAAAAGGAAATTGAAAAGCGAGGTTTTAAGAGTAATTTTCACAAAAATAGCGGCAGGAGTGTCTAAAAAAGCGGAATTTACTAAAATCCTCGCCTTTCTTTTGTTAATTCCAAGCGAGGCATCGAGTGCGCCGATGAATGCACCCAAGGCGGCGTTAACCGCTCCAAAAACGAGTGGGTAGTAAAAGCTGTTTTTCAAATTCACCGTTGCGTAAATTTTCACCCCGTCGATTTTCAACCTGCGCCGTAGCCTACTATATAGGTCGAATATTATTTCCTTTACCCTTGAAAGCTCGCCAATAACAGATGAAATACCGTCCACTTTAAGCGGCTTGTCAATAGGAATTTTCTTTTTTATGAAGAGAAAACTCAAATGTACGCTTGCTTCTTTGTTATATGAAATAACGAGCTTGACAGGCAAAATGAGCAAAATAAATAAAAGAGCAGTGACGAAGCAAATAAGGCAAATAAGCATAGCACCTCAACGAAATTATAGTATGTAGCAAATATGCAAAAAGCCTTATTTTAGACACTTGGTCGCTTATTTATTCAATTTCAAGCTGAGTTGGCTCGTTTTCCTGCGCTTCGTTAATTTCAGGCACAAGCTGTTCAAGCAGCTCCTTGTTTGTGTTTACTTCCGCCTCGGGAATTTCAATATCAAGCGGAATTATCTCGCCCTCAGGCGCGGCACGCGGAATATCAACGAACGGAAGCTGCTCAAGTGATTCAATACCGAAGCATCTTAAAAACGTCGGCGTGGTTCTATATATGTGAGGTCTACCCGGCACGTCAAGACGGCCGCACGCCTCAATAAGATTTTTTTCGC